>JAFVCL010000017.1 GCA_017479285.1 Lachnospiraceae bacterium | reverse complement strand
TTTGCAGCCGCGTGGAAAACTCCAACGCTTCTACGCGTTTTCCATGGCGAATGCCATCGCGCCGCGTCACGGCGACGAAGTCGGCGCACGCGGTAGTGGCACGATAGCTTGTTAAAAGCGACGCGCGCCGCGTAGAAAACACAATCGATTACAGGAGGAAAAAAACATGGAAAGCGGAAAACAGGTAACAGATATATACGGACAGTTGGTTTTTAATGATAAGGTGATGCGTGAGCGTCTGCCGAAGGATGTTTATAAGGCAGTTCATAAGACTATTGAAAACGGGACACATCTTGAGCTTGATGTGGCAAACTCGGTAGCGGCGGTAATGAAGGAGTGGGCGATAGAGCATGGAGCAACCCATTTTACCCATTGGTTCCAGCCCATGACTGGTCTTACTGCGGAAAAGCACGACAGCTTCCTCTCCCCCGAGCCGGACGGAAGCGTTATCATGGAGTTTTCGGGGAAGGAGCTTGTAAAGGGAGAACCCGATGCGTCCAGCTTTCCTTCGGGAGGACTTCGGGCAACCTTCGAGGCAAGAGGATATACCGCATGGGATCCGTCTTCTCCTGCATTTATAAAGGACGGTTCGCTCTATATCCCCACAGCCTTTTGTTCCTACGGTGGAGAAGCTCTTGACAAAAAGACTCCGCTCCTTCGCTCCATGGAGGCGCTTTCCAAGGAGGCAGTCAAGGTATTGCAGCTCCTCGGGGACAAGGATGTCACAAGGGTAACGACTACCATAGGTTCGGAGCAGGAATATTTCCTCATTGACAAGGAGATGTATATGCAGAGGAAGGACCTGCTCCACTGCGGAAGGACGCTTATGGGAGCTCCCGCTCCCAAAGGTCAGGAGATGGAGGACCACTATTTCGGCGTGTTAAAGCCCAAGGTATCGGCATTTATGCATGACCTTGACGAGGAGCTCTGGAAGCTGGGAGTTCCCGCAAAGACAAAGCACAACGAGGTCGCTCCTTCACAGCATGAGCTTGCGCCTGTGTTTGAGACGGCGAATGTGGCGGTGGATCACAACCAGCTTACGATGGAGGTAATGAAAAAGGTTGCCGACAAGAGAGGCTTTGCCTGTCTTTTACACGAGAAGCCCTTTGCCGGGGTAAACGGCTCGGGAAAGCACAACAACTGGTCGGTACAGACAAACACGGGAATAAATCTCCTCGATCCCGGAAAACATCCCGCGGAGAACACAAGGTTTCTTGTTTTTCTTATGGCGGTTATAACTGCGGTGGATAAGTATGCGGATATCCTCAGAGTGTCGGTGGCATCCGCAGGAAACGACCACAGACTCGGAGCAAACGAGGCACCGCCCGCAATCGTCTCTGTGTTTGTGGGAGATGAACTTGCGGCAATTCTTAAGTCCATCGAGGAAGGCAAACAGTACACCGAATCCGGAAAGACACAGATGGAGATGGGAGCGGAGGTACTTCCTCATATCACCAAGGATACTACGGACAGAAACCGGACATCGCCCTTTGCGTTTACGGGTAATAAGTTTGAGTTCCGTATGCCGGGCTCCGCAGTGTCGGTGGCTAATGCGAATATCGTGCTAAACACCGCGGTTGCGGATGCGCTGGAGGAAATATACGAAAACCTTAAGGACATTCCGGCGGAGCAGCTGGAAAGCAAGATACGCGAGCTTTTAAGGAGCCTTCTGGAGGAGCATAAGAAGGTTATCTTCAACGGAAACGGATACACGGAAGAGTGGGTAGAGGAAGCTAAGAGAAGGGGACTTGACAACTTAAAGAGCCTTCCGGAGGCGATGCCCAGATGGATTTCTGAAAAGAGTATAGAGCTCTTTACCAAGCACAAAATATTTACAAAAGAGGAGATAATGTCAAGATATGAGATCCTTCTTGAGAATTATTCAAAGAGTATCCATATTGAATCCCTTACGCTTCAGGAGATGGTGCGCAAGGACTTTATGGACGGACTTATCTCCTACAGCTCGGCGGTTGCGGGGGAGGCAGCAAAGAAAAGAGAGGTTATCCCTGACCTTAACTGTGCGCTTGAGACAAAGCTTTTGCAGAAGCTTGACTGCCTCTCCGCAAAGATACTAAAGGCGCTCGACAAGCTTTCGGAGGACACCGCGGAGGCGGAAGGAAAGAAGGATGTCCTTGAGCAGGCCGCATATTATCAGTCGGTGGTGCTTGAGGATATGGAGGTTCTCCGCGCCTATGTTGATACCGCGGAGAGTATGATCCCAGAAAGCTTCCTGCCTTATCCTACATACGGAGAGATGCTTTTCTCTCTTAGATAAGTATATCGGTAAGCATACCGGGAACTAAGGTAAAAATACGAATTATGCCTGCCGGCGAAAGACCGGCAGGGTGACGGAAGGTGCGAAATGAACATGACAAAACATTCCGGAAAATATACGGATAATCCAATGTATTACGGGTCCGAGCGTGATGCCTGCGGAATAGGAATGATCGTAAATATAGACGGTTCGAGGGACCACAGGGTACTTGATGACGCATTGAGTATTGTTGAAAAGCTTGAACACCGGGCGGGAAAGGACGCGACCGGAGAGGTTGGAGACGGTGTAGGTATTCTCCTTCAGGTATCCGGGGACTTTTTCAGAAAACAGACGGAGCCTCTCGGGATAAGGCTTGGAAAGCAGGGAGACTTCGGAGTCGGTATGTTCTTTCTCCCGCAGGATAAGCTTAAGAGAACCTTCGCTATGCGTATGCTCGAGGTGATCCTTGAGAAGGAGGGGCTTCCCTTCCTTGGCTGGAGAGAGGTTCCGGTAAGACCGGAAATCCTCGGTAAAACAGCCGCGGACTGCATGCCATATATCGCGCAGTGCTTTGTCGGACGCCCCGAGAATGTCGGTAAGGGCTTTGAATTTGACAGAAGGCTTTATGTCGTAAGAAGGGAGTTTGAGCAGAGCTCAGAGGATACCTATATTTGTTCATTCTCGTCAAGGACCATCGTATATAAGGGTATGTTTCTTGTGGGTCAGCTCCGTGCATTTTACGATGATTTAAGGAGCAGTGAATACACCACGGGAATCGCACTCGTCCATTCGAGATTTTCTACGAATACCACTCCGTCCTGGCACCGCGCGCATCCATACCGTATGATAGCGCATAACGGTGAGATCAACACAATCCGCGGCAATGCGGACAGGATGCTGGCAAGACAGGAGACTATGACTCCCGCGTTTGAGGGGAAGGATGCGGACAAGATTTTTCCCGTTATAAGTGCATCCGGCTCCGATTCGGCGATGCTGGACAACACGCTGGAATTTCTCTATATGAACGGAATGGATCTTCCCCTTGCAATGATGATAACCATCCCGGAGCCGTGGAAGCACAACGGCTTTATGAAGCAGGACAGAAAGGATTTTTACCATTACTACGCAACCATGATGGAGCCCTGGGACGGACCGGCGGCGGTTCTGTTTACCGACGGGGAGACGGTGGGCGCGACGCTCGACAGAAACGGTCTTCGCCCCTCGAGGTATTACATTACCGATGACGGAAGGCTTATCTTAAGCTCCGAGGTCGGAGTCCTTGATATCGCGCCGGAGCATATCGTAAAGAAATCAAGACTTTCACCGGGAAGGATACTTCTTGTTGATACCAATAAAAAGAGGATAGTTTCCGATGAGGAGTGCAAGGAATACTATGCAAACAGAAAGCCCTACGGAGAGTGGCTCGACCAGAGCCTTTTGCACTTAAGCTGCCTCGAAATCCCGAATCACAGGGTTCCGGCAAGTGACAAAAAGACCAGGGACAGGCTCTGCAAGGTTTTCGGATATACCTACGAGGATATAAGGGAGCAGATCCTTCCCATGGCGGAAAAGGGAATCGAGCCGACGGCTTCCATGGGTACGGATGTTCCGCTGGCGGTTCTTTCAAATATGCATCCGCCGCTTTTACATTATTTCAAGCAGCAGTTAGCGCAGGTTACAAACCCGACCATCGATTCGCTGAGGGAAAAGATTGTCACGGACACCACCGTTTACCTCGGCTCGGACGGTGATCTTTTAAAGGAGGAAAGCGGAAACTGCCGGGTGCTTGAGATAGACCATCCCATACTTACCGGAGTGGATCTTATGAAAATAAGAACCCTTGACAGGCCGGGATTTAAGACGGAGACTATATCCATCCTTTATTACAAAAACACTTCCCTTGAGAAGGCTCTGGAGCAGCTCAATATTGCCGTTGACAGGGCAGTCCTCAGAGGGAAAAACATTATTATCTTGTCGGACAGGGGGATTGACGAAAACCATGTTCCGATACCCTCGCTTCTTGCGGTTTCATCCCTTGAACAGCATCTTGTAAAAACAAGAAAGAGGACGGTGGTATCCATTATCCTCGAGAGCGGTGAGGTAAGGGATGTGCATCAGGCGGCGGCGCTTATGGGATACGGTGTGAGAGCCCTCCACCCCTATCTTGCCCACGAATGTATAACCGAGCTCATTGATTCGGGGCTTCTTGACAAGGACTATACGACAGCGGTTGACGATTACAACAGCGCGCTTCTGGGCGGCGTTGTAAAAATCGCGGCAAAGATGGGCATTTCGACATTGCAGTCCTACCAGTCCGCAAGGATATTTGAGGCGGTGGGTCTCTCGAAGGAGCTAATTGACAAATACTTTACCGGCACGGTCTGTCATGTCGGAGGAATAGGTATAAAGGAGATTCAGGAGGATGTAAGCTACAGGCATAACAGAGCCTTCGACCCTCTGGGACTTCCGGTGGACGAGAGCCTTGATTCGGCAGGCTTCCACTCTCTAAGAAGCGGCGGGGACAAGGAGGATCATTTATACAGTCCGGAGATCATCGTAACGCTCCAGCAGGCTGTAAGGAACAATGATTACGATAAATTCAGGGCATATACGGATATGGTGGATGACGAGAAGCATCCACATACACTTAGAAGCCTCTTTGAGATAATGCCGGCAGGGGAGCCGGTTCCGATAGAAGAGGTCGAGGGGGAGGAGAGCATCGTAAAGCGTTTCCAGACAGGAGCAATGTCCTACGGGTCGCTTTCGCAGGAAGCCCATGAGACTCTTGCCACAGCCATGAACCGGCTTGGAGGCCGCTCAAATACAGGTGAGGGAGGAGAGCTGAGGAGCCGATTTGGAACCGAAAAAAACAGCGCGGTAAAACAGGTTGCGTCCGGAAGATTCGGAGTTACGAGCGAGTACCTCGGAAGCGCAAGGGAAATACAGATAAAGATGGCGCAGGGAGCAAAGCCCGGAGAGGGCGGACATCTCCCCGGGAAGAAGGTCTATCCCTGGGTTGCCGAGACGAGGTTTTCGACTCCGGGAGTATCCCTTATATCTCCGCCGCCCCATCATGATATTTATTCGATCGAGGATCTTGCCCAGCTTATATATGACCTTAAAAATGCGAACAGGGATGCAAGGATATCCGTAAAGCTTGTTTCCGAGGCAGGCGTCGGGACGATGGCCGCAGGTGTGGCAAAAGCCGGCGCGGATGTGATACTTATCTCGGGATATGACGGAGGAACGGGGGCCGCTCCCATGACCTCGATCCATAACGCAGGACTGCCCTGGGAGGTGGGACTTGCGGAGGCTCATGCGTGTCTCGTTGAAAACGGACTGAGGGAGACGACAGTTTTAGAGACGGACGGAAAGCTGATGAGCGGAAGGGATGTTGCCATCGCCGCGCTTCTCGGAGCGGAGGAATTCGGGTTTGCCACCGCGCCCCTTGTATGCATGGGCTGTATGATGATGAGAGTATGCTCAAAGGATACCTGTCCCGCGGGCATTGCTACCCAGAATGCCGAGCTTCGAAAGCGCTTCGCCGGAAAGCCAGAGCATGTAATGAATTTTATGCTGTTTATAGCAAGACAGCTTCGGGAGATAATGGCTTCCCTGGGCTTTAGAAGTCTTGAGGAGATGGTCGGAAGGAGCGATCTTTTAAGGAAAAAGGAGAAGCACAGCTCTGACAGAGCCGGGGTTATCGATCTTTCGTATATCCTCGGAAGCAGGAAGGAGGGGCCGGATGCCGGAAGACCGGTTCATTTCACGGGAAGCAAGACGGACCCTCTCGGACTGGAAAAATCGAAGGATGTAACCGAGCTGCTTCCCGCGTTTAATGACGGAAAGGGTAAAAAGGAGATTTCCGTAAGGGTAAGCAGCACCGACAGATCCTTCGGGACGATACTCGGCAGTGAGGTGACTAAAAAGTTTAAGAATACCTTGCCTGAGGACAGCTTTGTGATAAATGCGGAGGGAGGCGGAGGACAGTCCTTCGGAGCATTCCTTCCGAAGGGCATAACCATAAGACTTAAGGGCGACGCAAACGATGGCTTCGGAAAGGGACTTTCCGGTGGAAAGCTTATCGTGACAGCCCAGGACGGCTCGGCCTTTGAATCCCATGAAAATGTTATCGTCGGAAATGTGGCTCTCTACGGGGCAACCTCCGGTAAGGCTTATTTTTGCGGAATTGCCGGAGAGAGGTTCTGCGTAAGAAATTCCGGGGCAACAGCGGTTTCGGAAGGCTGCGGGGACCACGGTCTTGAGTATATGACAGGCGGAAGAGCTGTGATACTCGGAATGACCGGAAAGAATTTTGCCGCGGGTATGAGCGGCGGAATAGCTTATGTTCTTGATAAGGAGCACACGCTGTATCTCCGTACAAACAAGGATATGGTAAGTCTTGCCGAGGTAAAGGAAAAGTATGATGTTCTTGAGCTTAAGGATATACTGACGGATTATGTAAAAGAGACCGGTTCCGGGTTCGGAAGGGAAATACTTGAGAATTTTGATTCATATATCGGCGATTTCAAGAAGGTGGTTCCGAACGATTATCAGAGGATGCAGTCTCTCATAGGTCATTTCGAGGAGCAGGGAATCCCTCATGACAAGGCGGTTTTAGAGGCATTTGAGGAGAATATCAAAAATGGGTAAACTGAACGGATTTTTAGAGGTTGAAAGAAAAGAAAACACTAAGGTAAAACCCGAAAAGAGACTTGAAAGCTTTGAGGAATTCTATGTGCCTCTTTCCACCGAAGAAAGGCGCAGGCAGGCATCCAAATGTATGGACTGCGGAGTCCCTTTCTGCCAGTCGGCGATGAAACTCTCCGGTATGGTCACGGGATGTCCTCTGCATAATCTCATTCCGGAGTGGAATGATGAAATATATAAGGGACATGAGAAACACGCCTTTGAAAGACTGCAAAAGACAAATAATTTCCCGGAGTTTACGGGAAGAGTATGCCCGGCTCTCTGTGAGAAGGCATGTATGTGCGGTCAGTGGGGCGAGCCGGTAACGGTTCACGATAACGAGAAATATCTTATAGAGACTGCCTTTGAAAAGGGCTATATAACTCCCTTTGTACCCTCCAAAAGGAGCGGGAAAAGGGTGGCGGTGGTGGGAAGCGGTCCTTCGGGACTTGCGGTGGCTGCCCAGCTTTCCCACCGGGGACACTCCGTTACCGTATTTGAAAGGGAGGACCGCGTCGGGGGACTTCTTATGTACGGTATCCCCAATATGAAGCTTGATAAGGAGGTCGTACTCAGAAGGCAGCGGCTTATGGAGGAAGAGGGGGTTGAATTTAAGACAGGGTGCGATATCGGAAGCAAGGAATATCCTGCTAAGAAGCTTATGGATGAATACGACGCCGTTGTACTTTGCTGCGGAGCTAAAAAAGCGAGGTCACTTGCGGTGGCTTTGAAAAACACCGGGGATGCAGGAAAGGCAGGAGCCGGAGAGCAGCTCGTGGAGGGAGCTTACTACGCGGTGGATTTTCTTACAATGGTAACCAAAGGTTTGTTATCCTCGGGAGATAAAAGCTCCGGGGGAATGCGGAAATTAAGCGGTATTCCAAAGGTAGCCGGGAAGAATGTGGTTGTGGTAGGCGGAGGAGATACGGGAAACGATTGTATCGGTACGGTATTAAGGCTCGGATGTAAGTCCGTGACCGCTATCGAGATGATGCCGAAGCCGCCGGTAGAAAGGGCAGCCTCCAATCCCTGGCCGGAGTGGCCAAAGGTTCTAAAGACGGACTACGGACATGAGGAGGCTATATACAGGTTCGGAGAGGATCCGAGGGTATTTTCCACAACCGTAAAGGAAGTAAAGACCGGAAAGAACGGTGGGATAAAGAAGATAGTAACCGTCGGTTTGTCATGGGATAACGGCAGGCCGGAGGAAATCCCGGGCTCCGAAAAGGAAATGGACTGCGATATTCTCCTTATCGCGGCGGGCTTTGTGGGCTGTGAGAATTATGTGGCAGATGCCTTCGGGACAGGACTGACCGCGAGGGGAGCGGTAATGACCGGGGAAGGGAAATACGCCACCGGAGTAAAGGGGGTATTTACCGCGGGAGATATGCACCGCGGGCAGTCACTGGTCGTATGGGCCATCGCGGAAGGCAGAGCCTGCGCGAAGGAAGTGGATGAATACCTTTGCGGATATTAGCGACGCGGAGAAAGAAGGATTATGAACGAGATACATGAAGAATGCGGCGTTTTCGGGATATGGTCGGCGGAGAAAAAGCATATTGCCCATATATGCGCCGCGGGTCTTACCGCTCTCCAGTACAGAGGACAGGAGGCGGCGGGCATAGCCGTCAACGAGGACAGGAATATCCGGTATCATAAGGCACAGGGACTTGTAAGCGAGGTATTTCCGGCAGATGAGCTTGAAAGGATGGGGGAGGGAAACATCGCCGTCGGGCATGTGAGATACGCGACAACCGGGGAGAGCAGCGCGCTGAACGCCCAGCCGATGGTCGTAAAGCATATAAAGGGACAGCTTGCGCTTTGCCACAACGGAAACCTTACAAACAGCAGCAGGCTGAAAAAGGAGCTTGAGCTTAAGGGCTGTATATTCCACACCACAAGCGATACAGAGGTCATATCATACATCATTACGAGAAAAAGGCTCCAAAAGCCCTCCATTGAGACCGCGCTGGAAGCGGCAATGGAGGAGATAAAGGGAGCCTATTCCCTTGTTTTGATGTCCCCTGCAAAGCTTATGGCATGCAGGGACCCGCTGGGGATGAGACCGCTGGTATACGGTGTTACCTCTGACGGGTCGGTGGTTTTTGCTTCGGAGAGCTGCGCTCTTGACGCTGTGGGAGCAAAGCTTGTAAGGGATGTGGAGCCGGGGGAGATTGTTGTATGCGACGGGGAGGGGATACGGAGTATACGGACGCATTGCAGAAAACAAAAGCCCAAGCTTTGCATCTTTGAATATATTTATTTCTCCCGGCCGGATTCTGTTATCGAGGGAGTCTGCGTCCATGATACGAGGATAAAGGCGGGGGAATTTCTGGCAAAGAGACATCCGGCAAAGGCTGATGTGGTAATAGGTGTTCCGGATTCGGGACTTGACGCGGCTCTCGGTTTTGCATCGGAATCCGGAATCCCTTACGGCATCGGGCTTATCAAAAACAAATATATCGGACGCACATTCATAGCGCCGGAGCAGAGCCTCCGGGAATCCCTTGTCCGCCAGAAGATGGGTGCCATACCCTCGGTGCTTGAGGGAAAGAGTGTGGTACTCGTGGACGACTCGATCGTAAGAGGAACGACAAGCGCCCGTATCGTAAAGATGATAAGGGAAGCGGGAGCGAGGGAGGTTCATATGCGGATATCCTCTCCGCCATTTTTAAATCCCTGTTATTACGGGACGGATGTGGATTCAAGGGAAAACCTTATCGCCGTACATCATACAAACGAGGAGATCTGCGGGATGATAGGAGCGGACTCCCTGGGATTTTTATCCGTGGAGGATGCGAGGAGACTGGCGACGGGCGTGCGATACAGGTACGGACATAAGGGTTGCGAAGGCTCCGGCGCGGAACCTGATAACGGAGGATGCCCCGGAGGCGGATTTCGGGGAGGTATAGATACGGAGGATCCGGAGAGCTTCTGCGCGGCCTGTTTTGACGGGAAGTACCCTGTCGGAGATTGAAAAAGCAGAAGAAGATGATGCTGGGAAATTGCAGGATGTGGGCAAATATCTTTGAAAAATTATAAAACGATGAGGAACGGTATGGAGGAAAAGAAAGTGGCTACCAAATATGTATTTGTTACGGGGGGAGTTGTTTCCGGGCTCGGAAAGGGAATAACCGCAGCGTCTCTCGGGCGCCTTCTTAAGTCAAGAGGACTTAAGGTGGCGGCGCAGAAGCTTGACCCCTATATAAATGTGGATCCGGGAACGATGAGCCCTTACCAGCACGGGGAGGTTTTTGTCACGGACGACGGGGCGGAGACGGATCTTGACCTCGGACATTACGAGAGATTTATCGATGAAAATCTGAATAAATATTCCAATCTTACCAGCGGAAAGGTTTACTGGAATGTACTTAACAAGGAGAGAAGAGGGGAGTATCTGGGCTCCACGGTACAGGTCATTCCGCATATCACGAATGAGATAAAGGAATTTGTATATAAGGTCGGAAAAGAGACGGACGCGGATGTGGTTATAACGGAGATCGGAGGAACCATCGGCGATATCGAATCCCAGCCCTTTATCGAGGCGGCAAGGCAGATATCCCTCGAAGCCGGAAGAGAGAACAGCCTTTTTATTCATGTAACTCTTGTGCCCTTCCTTCACGGCTCCGACGAGCATAAATCAAAGCCGACGCAGCATTCCGTAAAGGAGCTGCAGGGTATGGGTATCCATCCGAATATCATCGTCCTTAGGTGCGATGAGCCTCTCGAGGAGTCGATATTTAAAAAGATATCCATGTTCTGCAATGTAAAGGAGGACTGCGTTATTGAAAACAGGACACTTCCCAGTCTGTACGAGGCTCCACTTATGCTGGAAAAGGAGCATTTTTCGGAGGTGGTATGCAGAGAACTCGGAATAGAGGCAGGAGAGCCCGATCTCTCCGAGTGGGAGGATATGGTAAAGCTTATCGAAACGGCAAAAAAACGCGTCAGGATAGGAATCGTCGGAAAGTATGTTCAGCTCCACGACGCGTATCTATCCGTAATGGAATCTCTGTCCCACGCAGGATTTCATCTCGGAGCGAAGGTGGAGGTTTCCTGGATAGACTCGGAGCAGTTAAACGCGGAAAACAGGGGGCAGGTCCTTGGGGGTCTCGACGGGATACTTGTACCCGGAGGTTTCGGCGACAGAGGGATCGATGGCATGATAACCGCTGCAAGGTATGCCAGGGAAAACAGGATACCTTATTTCGGAATCTGCCTCGGAATGCAGATCGCGGTCATCGAGTATGCGAGAAATGTGGCAGGTCTTGCTGACGCGAACTCCGGAGAGTTTGACGAGCTTTGCAAAAACAAGGTTATTGACTTTATGCCGGGACAGTCGGACAGCATCGCAAAGGGAGGAACCCTCCGCCTCGGAAGCTATCCCTGCGACATAAAAGAGGGGACTGTAATGGAGGAGTGCTATATTTCGGCGGCAGGGACACCGGAAGGAGGCTTAAAAACCGGAGGCACAAAGGAGGGCGGAGCGGAAAAGACCGGGGAAATAACGGGGCGTGTCCGGATCAATGAGCGCCACCGTCACCGCTATGAATTTAATAATGATTACAGGGATATGCTATCGGGAAAGGGGCTTGTTATCTGCGGTATGTCTCCCGATGAGAGCCTTGTGGAGGCAGTGGAGGTTCCGGAGCATCCCTTTATGGTCGGGGTGCAGTTTCATCCGGAATTCAAGTCCCGCCCCAACAGACCCCACCCGCTTTTTACAGGTTTTATAAAGGCAGCGCTGGGCAAGACGGAGAATGGTCATGGTAACATGCAGAGATGTATATAATCTTAAGCTGGATGGGATGGAGCTTATTGCCGGAGAGGCAGGCTTAAACAGAGTGGTCTCATGGACTTATCTTGTGCAGACCAAACCATACAGGGATCACATGAATCAGGGAAACTTTGCTCTGATGGTAATTGATAATATAAGATTTGGTTTTTATGAAACAGAAGAGATAATGGAGGAACTGGACAGCCTTGGTATTTCCGGACTGGCAATCTCTGTTGAAAACGATAAGGAAGAAGTGCCGTTGAACATAAGAAAAAAGGCAGATCTGCTGGAACTTCCGCTGTTTTTCATAAGGTGGGAAGGGGCATCGTTTGTAGATATTTCTCAAAGTATAGGAAATCTTATAATTGAGTCAGATATTTACAATAAGAGAACGGGAGATTATCTGTATAATCTGTTGTTTGGATACAATGTCAACAAACGTTATGTTGAAAAGATATCAAGTCAGTTTGGAGTGGATTTTACAAAGCCGTACCGGGTTGGAATAATCGCTGTTGACAGAAGGAATGGTATAAATCTTGAGCAGGATGAGCATATATATGAGCATTACGCAAACTGTCTGAACATTGAAGTGGTAAAGCTGGAAGGGCATCCCATGTTTATGCGTTTCCTGAATAAATTTGTTTTATTGTTCGAAGCCAGAGCAGATCAAAGCATAGAAAAAGAATTGGATAATATGCTGAGGAGGCTTGACGGAAATCCGCAGTTTAAAGGGATAATGCAGAGTACATGTATCCTGGGAGCACCATACAGTGATCCGGAAAAGTTTGGTCAGAGCTATCAGGAGGCAAAAAATCTAATTCCAAAGAAGGATCAGCTTCCGAATACATCAAACAAAAAGGTTTTAAGCGCAAGTGAGATGGGAATATATAAATATTTATTCCACAGCAATAATCAGGGGGAAATTTTGGAGTATTGCAACAGTAGGCTGAAAAAACTCATTGAATACGATCATGCTAACGGAACTTATCTGGAGGATACGCTTTTATCTTATTACATGAATGGGTTTAATATGATAAAAACTTCGGATAGTCTTTTTATTCACAGAAATTCACTTATTTACAGGTTAAAGAAGATTGAGGAATTACTTGAGATGGAGCTCACGGATTACATGGGATACCTCGACCTTATCAACTGTATCCTTGTAAAAAAATGGATGTTCGGTTAACGGAAATAAAAGGGATATTGTGCAGAATGTCTAATAAGACTGTGCACATGATACATTGTAAATAATTACCTTTATGCTTAAAATGCAGATTAAGCAAAGGCGCTGGTGAAATCAAGGTTTCATCCGGTGCCTTTTTGATTTAATGTCAGTCGTGTTTATACGACAGAAGGAGGCAATTATGAAAAATGGAAGAATGACGAGAGCT
The DNA here is from genome assembly GCA_017479285.1 of Lachnospiraceae bacterium. Lineage (GTDB taxonomy): Bacteria > Bacillota > Clostridia > Lachnospirales > Lachnospiraceae > AC2028. Next base: position 19,493 of record JAFVCL010000017.1, on the reverse strand, counting down.
TTGGCAGTGGGAGTGCTCATAGCGGTGATCTTAAGTGGATGCGGAACCGCACCTTCAGGGCAGGACAGTGACCAGTCATCTGCCGGTGGGGGAAAAGAGGTGCTGAGAGTAGGTATGGAATGTGCCTATGCTCCGTTTAACTGGACACAGGACGCAGCGACAACACCCGATGGAAGTAAGGCGGAACCTATTTTTGATTCATCGTATTATGCATACGGATATGATGTGGTTGTGGCACAGAAACTGGCAGAGCAGATGGGAATGGAACTTGAGGTTCACAAGGTGGAATGGTCATCAATCGGAATTTCAATGGAGGCGGGCGACTATGATTGCATTATCGCCGGAATGGGGCGTACTGCAGAAAGGGAAATGGCATACTCCTTTACCGATCCGTATTACTACCGGGATAACTGCATAGTGGTAAAAAAGGATGGGGCTTATAGCGAAGTTAAGGGCTTATCGGAACTTGCAGGTACAGGATGTAAGGTAACTACTCAGCTTGGAACAGGATGGATCCCGCTTCTTGACCAGATCGAGGGCGCACAGACCGGCAGCAACTATGAGACTACATCCGAGTGCTTTATGGCTGTTTCAAACGGAGTTGCCGATATCTGCATAGTTGATCTCCCGACAGCGCAGTCGGCTCCGCTTACAAATGATAATCTCAAGATCATTACCTTTGATCCGAGTGATACATTTAGCGGAGATGAGGAAATGGTAAATGTATGTATTGCAACAAGGAAGGATGATACGGCGCTTAGAGATAAACTTCAGGAAGCTATGACGGCAATTGGATGGAATGATAAGAGCGTCATGGACGAGCTTATGGAAAAGGTAATCAGTCAGCAGCCTGCCGCAAACTGATCACGGAAAAAGATGCGGTTAGTGAACAAAAAGGATGGAATCGCGTATGGGAGACAGTTATTTTGGAATCACCGATCCCGGTAATTCGTTGGAGTGGATGGTATTTTTGACCGGGAAATACTTTGGAATGTTCCTTGAAGGGACAATCCTTACCCTGTATATCGCCGTGGCCGGTACTCTTTTGGGGTTTGTACTCGGTTATCTTGTCGGAATTATCCAGGATATCAGAATAAATCAGGGAGATTTTTTCATAAAAAAGATAGTTGTGCGGATACTTAAGATCATAGCTTCGGTTTATGTCGAGATATTCAGAGATACACCGATGATCGTTCAGGCGATGATAATCTATTATGGCATCAGACAGCTCGGTGTAAGTATGACTCCGGTTGTTGCGGGTATACTTGTAACAATGCTGAATACAGGAGCATACATGGCAGAGACGGTAAGAGGTGGAATCGGTTCCATTGACATGGGGCAGAGAGAAGGAGCATGGGCTATGGGAATGTCACCTTTAAAGACAATGCTGTATATTGTTCTCCCACAGGCATTTCGAAATATCATACCCGAGATGACCAACACATTCCTGACTAATCTGAAGATGACATCTGTGCTGAATGTCATCGCGGTTCAGGAATTATTCATGGCTGCCAAGACCGTGGGCGGAAACTATTACAAGTACTTTGAGAGTTATATGGTTATTGCAGTGGTTTATTTTGTTCTTTGCTTTGTCTTTAATAAGCTGTTCGGTATTCTTGAAAAGAAGCTCAAGGGAAAAAATGATTATGTCCTTGCGGTAGAGTATATGGACAACCAGTAGAAATAATCAGGAGGCATATTATGGATGAAGCGATAATCAGTGTATGTAACCTGAGCAAATCATTTGGAAAACATGAAGTGCTGAGGAAGATCGATATTGAAGTAAAAAAGGGCGAAATCATATGTATAGTAGGGTCGTCGGGATCCGGAAAATCAACCTTTCTCCGCTGTATTAACAGACTTGAGCACCAAACCTCGGGAAAGATTTATTATCACAACCGTGAGGTCAGGGATGCTCAGCGGGAGATCAATGAATACCGTGCGAAGGTCGGAATGGTATTCCAATCCTTCAATCTGTTTAACAATATGACCGTTTTGCAGAATTGTATGATCTGCACAAGAAAAGTACTGCATATATCCAAGGCAGAGGCATTTGACAGAGCGATATCCCACTTAAAGGAGGTCGGAATGGCTCCGTATATTAATGCAAAACCTGCCCAGCTTTCGGGAGGACAAAAACAGAGGGTGGCTATTGCGAGAGCATTATGTATGAATCCGGAGGTATTACTTTTTGATGAACCTACCTCAGCACTCGATCCGGAGATGGTTGGTGAGGTTTTGAACGTGATGAAGCATTTGGCAACAACAGGATTAACAATGCTTATAGTAACCCACGAGATGGCTTTTGCGCGAGATGTTTCTACGAGGACTATCTTTATGGACAGAGGGTATGTGGCTGAAGATGCACCTCCGTCCGAGCTTTTCAGTAATCCAAAGAATCCGAGAACAAGGGAGTTCCTCAGCAGATATCTTGAGGGGTAAGTACTAAAAAGTTTTCGGAAGAAATTATAAATGGAGGGATTTTACATGGAGAGATTTGTGGTTACATTTGCCAGAGGTTTTGGAACAGGAGGAAAAGAGATTGCCTCGCTGCTTGCCAAGGAGCTCGGAATTCATTGTTACGAGAACCGAATACTTACATTGGCGAGTCAAATGAGCGGGCTGGATGAAAAGCTTTTTCAGGAGGTAAATGAGAAGATAAGAGACAAAGGAGGCTTTTCAAATTTTCTTAAAGGATTGCCAAGATCAAGAAACTATATAGCGAGGAATGAGAAATTTGTTTCTGACGATAAGCTGTTTGAGTATCAAAGTGAAATCATAAGGAATCTTGCGGATCGGGAATCATGTGTTATTGTTGGAAAATGTGCGGATTATGTACTTAGGGACAGAACAAATGTTGTGAGCGTTTATATAGAGGCGCCGAGAATGTTCTGTGTTGAGAGAACGATGGAGCACATGGGAGTGACGGAGGAGGTGGCACATGCAACCATAAGCAGTACGGATAAATACAGAGCGGATTATTATGCGTACTACACCCACGGCAATTATTGGACGAATCCGGTTAACTATGATATGACACTAAACAGCGAGAAAGTCGGAATAGAAAACTGCGTAAAGCTGATAGAACAGTATTTGATGATCAAAGGTTTTATAACTGCTTCAGATGTAAGAAAGAACGATGAGGAGCTGAAGATCACAGAAGGGAGTAAGCTATGATATTAGAGGAGACAGGCTACACAGCACAGGATATAAAGGACAAGGTATCAAAGTATATGATCGAGACCTATGAGCGTTTTGATTTTCTTGCGGAACGGGCAAAGGATCAGTATATCTATGATGAAAAGGGGGAAAAGTATCTGGATTTTTATGCCGGGATCGCTGTTAATTCTGCGGGAAGTTGTAACGAGAAGGTAGTGGATGCAGTAATAAGCCAGACTAAGACACTTATGCATACTTTTAACTATCCCTATACGATTCCACAGGCACTCCTTGCAGAAAAGGTATGTACCACAATAGGGATGGATAAGATATTTTTTCAGAATTCCGGTACTGAGGCAAACGAGGCAATGATAAAGATGGCTCGAAAGTACGGAATTGAAAATTATGGACCCAACAGGTATCACATAGTTACTGCGAAGATGGGATTTCATGGTCGTACCTTCGGAGCGATGTCTGCCACAGGACAGCCCGGAAACGGATGCCAGATAGGTTTCGGTCCTATGACCTACGGTTTTTCTTATGCTCCGTACAATGATCTGCAGGCATTTAAAGATGCATGTTGCGAAAATACCATCGCTATAATGATAGAGCCTGTCCAGGGAGAGGGAGGTGTTCATCCTGCCACACAGGAATTTATGGAGGGCTTAAGAAAGTTCTGCGATGAGAAGGAAATGCTTCTTTTAATAGATGAAGTCCAGACCGGATGGTGTAGAACAGGAAAGATAATGAGCTTTATGCATTACGGTATAAAACCGGATATTGTTTCAATGGCCAAGGCACTCGGAGGAGGAATGCCCATCGGTGCGATATGTGCATCTGAAAAAGTGGCAAAAGCTTTTACACCGGGTTCCCACGGAACTACCTTTGGAGGTCATCCGGTAAGCTGTGCGGCCGCACTTGCCCAGGTGGGAGAGCTTCTGGAACGGGATCTTGCCGGGAATGCAGCAAGCATAGGAAAGTATTTTATGGAGAAACTTGAAAACCTTCCTCATATCAAGGAGGTAAGGGGTCAGGGACTTCTGGTGGGAGTTGAATTTGATGACAAAATAGATGCGGTGGATATTAAGCATGAATGTCTTAACAGACATCTCCTTCTTACGGCAATCGGAGCGCATACTATAAGAATGGTTCCACCACTTATCATTACAAAAGAGGATTGCGATGAAGCGTACTGGATCATTAAAGAGTCAGTGGAAGCAATAGCTTAAAAGGCAGGAGTGATTAAGAAATGGAAGAATTCTCATTTTCGATACCGCAGGGTATTTTTTTCGGAGACAGGATCGTTACAAAATTGCCGAAACTTGCCTCAAAGCTTGGAGGGAAAAAGGCATTTATAATCTCCGGACCACATTTGAAACGGATAGGATTGGTCGGTAAATGTTCTGAGGAATTGGAAAACGGTGGAGTGCAGTGCGAGTCATTTACCGAAACGGAGGCCAATCCGAGCACCGACACCGTACATAAAGCGGCGGAGAGTTTTGTTAAGAGCGGTGCTGATATGATAATAGCAATAGGCGGAGGCTCACCGTTGGATGTTGCCAAAGCTGTGGCTGTTGTTGCCAAATTCGGAGGAAACATAAATGATTATGAGGGAGTCTCAAAGATCCCGGGACCGGTTGTTCCGATCATAGCAGTTCCCACCACCGCAGGAACAGGATCGGAGGTGACGGCTTTCTCGGTTATCACGGACCATAGTCGCAATTATAAGCTCACGATTGGAAGCGAGTATATTCTGCCCCGGTATGCCTTATTGGATCCGGAACTTATAGAAAGCGTTCCGGAAAAGACTGCGGCTGCCTGTGGAATAGATGCACTTGTACATGCAATAGAGGCATATGTTTCATTAAAGGCTTCTCCTTTTTCCGATATGATGGCTTTAAAAGCCATTGAGCTTATAGGAGGGAATCTGTGTGAATATGTCGAAAACAGAGGGAATAAAGATGCGGCTCGCAGTATGATGCAGGGTTCACTTTTTGCGGGAATAGCTTTTTCTCATGCCAGACTTGGAAATGTACATGCCATGAGCCACCCGGTCAGCGCATATTTTGATGTTCCGCATGGATTGGCAAATGCTATCCTTCTTCCAACAGTGATTGAATATAACGGATCTGCAACTATAGAAAAGTATTATGATATATACAGATGTCTTTCTTCCGGCCGGGAAGATGGGAGAGAATTTGATATAAACACATTGGTGGATGAAATCAAAAGCTTAAGTAAAAAGCTTGGAATCCCTTCGGGGTTAAAAGAAGTGGGGGTAAAAGAGGAATTCTTTGAAAAGATGTCCACTGATGCCATGAAGAGCGGAAATATAAAGGTTAATCCGAGAAAGACAACGTATGAGGATATAATGAAATTGTATAAAAAGGCATATTAGTGTTCAGGAAAAAAAGTATAAGACAAATCCGGAATAAAATGGTATTATTATGTGAGCTGATAAGGGTATGTAACATATCAGGCAGGATACTTTGAGCAGTAAGAGGTTTTAACATGCCGGACGCATTTACAAGAACACGAATCCTTTACGGTAGGAGGGCAATGGATAGATTGTCTTCCTGCCGTATTGCTGTTTTCGGGGTCGGCGGAGTGGGAGGATATGTTGTGGAGGCTCTCGCAAGGAGCGGAGTCGGAGCCCTTGATCTTATTGATAATGATACGGTAAGTATTACAAACCTGAACAGGCAGATCATCGCTTTAAGGAGTACCGTGGGGCGGTATAAGGTGGATGTCGCAAGGGAGAGGGTACTTGATATAAACCCGGATTGCAGGGCCCATGTCTATAAGCTTTTTTACCTTCCGGAGACGCAGGGGGAAATTGATTTTTCAAGGTACGATTATGTTGTGGATGCGATAGACACCGTTACCGGAAAGCTTACGATAATCGAGAATGCGATAAAAGCGGGAGTGCCGGTCATATCAGCCATGGGAGCGGGAAACAAAACGGACCCTACGGCCTTTGAGGTTACGGATATCTACAAAACCGAGATGTGTCCCCTTGCGAAGGTAATGCGCCATGAGTGCAAAAAGAGAGGCATTAAAAAGCTAAAGGTTGTTTATTCAAAGGAAAAACCAATGACGCCTCTGGAGGAGGAAGTGGACAGTTCGGGGGAGGATGGGGGACTTCGCAGGAGCCTTCCGGGATCTGTGGCATTCGTACCGTCTGTTGCCGGTCTTATAATCGCCGGAGAGATAATAAGAGACCTAACAAAAGAATACATATAAGGGAGACTAAAAAATGAAGGTCAGAAAGATCAGTATCTCAGCAAAAATTTTTATCTTTGTACTTGCACTTTTAATCATTTCGGATGTGGTGATCGGGGCGACTATCTATAACAGGGCAAAGAAGGCTCTTGTCGAACAGATCAAGGAAAACGCGATGAACATAACAAGATGCGTCGCGGCATCGGTTTCGGGGGAGCTTCTTCCCGGGATAGAGCCCGGCGATGAGGAGGGAAGCGAGGCCTATGATAAGGTTCACGAGGAGTTGACGCTTTTCCTTGAAAATGCCGGGGTGGAATATGTCTATACCGTAAGGCAGAAACCCGACGGAGGGGCTGAATTTATTGTCGATTCCGACCCCGAGGAGCCTGGACTTCCGGGGGATGAATTTGAAAGCGACGAATACGAGATGAGCATGGCTTACAAGGGAGAGACTGTTGCTACGGCAGAGCCCTATACGGATGAGTGGGGAACCCACCTTTCCGCCTACAGCCCGATCTATTCGGAAGGAGTTGTTGTCGCCCTTGCGGTGGTGGATCTTTCGGTAGACTGGGTCAACGCGCAGACGGGAAGCCTTCTTAAGCTGATCATCGGAGTCTGCGCGGCTGCGCTAATAGTCGGTGTGGGAATCGTATTTGTAATAAGGCTGATATTAAGAAAGGGCTTTATTGCGCTGAATACCAAGATATCCGAGCTTTCGGACGGAAACGGGGACCTTACGAGGAGCATAAATCTTCAGGGTGGCGACGAGTTTGAGACCATCGGAAAAAATGTAAACAGGTTTATGGAATATATCAGGGGAATACTTCTTGCGGTACGGAAGGATTCCGACTCCATGAAGCAGGCCTCCGAAAGAATGAGGCAGAGTATCGATGTGACTCTTGCGAATGCGGATGATGTAAGCACAACGATGGAAGAGATGAGCGTGTCCATGGAGGAGGTGTCTTCCTCACTCCGCAATATCGATGATCTTGTAAGGGACAGCGTGGGCTCATTTGAGGATATTGTCGGAAAGATCGGGGAGGGTACGGAATTCTCCGAGAGCATTCACAGCCAGGCAACCCGGACCGGAGAAAACGCCGTGAAGATGGAGGATGAGGTCGCAAGGCGTGTCAGTGATATGGCGGCAGTGGTTGAGGACAGAATAAACGATTCAAAGGCCGTTGACAAAATCAGTGTGCTTACCGAAAACATCCTTAATATAACCTCCCAGACCAACCTGCTTTCACTTAACGCATCGATAGAGGCGGCAAGAGCGGGAGAAGCGGGAAGAGGCTTTGCCGTGGTCGCTTCGGAGATCGGAAAGCTTGCACAGGATTCCGCAGCCGCGGCCTCCGAGATACAGACCGTTTCAGCGGATGTGATCTCTGCTGTTGAGGGACTTGCGAAGGAAGCAGAAAAAATGGTTGAGTTCATGAACGAAACCGCTGTGGGAGGATACAGAAGTCTTGTGCAGACAAGCAGCGATTACCGTGAGACTGCCGAGCGTATCGATGAAATGATGAAGGATTTTGAGAAGCTCAGCGGCTCCATACGCGATAATCTCTCCACTGTAAGCTCCCTCACGGATTCACTTAATGTGTCTGTCGGCGAGGCGGCGGAGGGTATATCCGGTGTGACGGAAAAGACAGTCGAGATCTCGGACAGCATGAAGTCCATAAGCGAGGATGCGCATGCGGGTGTAGAGATTTCCGACGAGCTCTACGGCAATGTAAACAGGTTCAGACTTGAGTAAAGGGGAAATAGTTTTTAATCCTTGTTACAGGGGGAGGATAGTGGTAAAATACCATTAAATCATACAAAATTTTTTGTTTATTTTAGATTCCTTTGGTAAAAATTCCCATAGGAATACTATAAATATAGGAGATGTGGCAAATGAAAACTTTTTACGGTACAAGCAGCACCGGAAATCTTGCCGAGGCTGTAAAAGGTTTGTCAGCACCTAAGCTGATAATAATGACAACGGGGGCAGACAAGTTTGAGGCTCATGTAGAGGAGCTTGAAAAGCTTTATCCCGGAATTCCCAGCATCGGATGTATCGCTATGGGATATGATACAAAGGTGCTTGAGAAGGGTGTGGCCATCACGGCGTACACGGAGGGTGTGACAGCGGCAGCAGGCGTGCTTGAAAATGTGTCGGTTGCGCCCGCAAAAAACATTGACAGGCTGATCGCCGATATAGCAAAGGTCCGCCCGGGACAGAACAACACCGCGATAATTGATTTCTGCTCCGGAAACGATGCCTGCGTTCTGAACACTGTAAGCGGACTGCTCTCAAAGCACCATATAGAGCTTATGGGCGCAACAGGGGATGCGGGGAAGGTTTCCGCAAACGGAAAGGTTTATCCCGACGGAATGGCTTATGCCGTTATAAAGAATGAACACGGAAAGGTTAAGGCGTACAAGGAAAACATCTATACTCCTGTGGAGGGAGTAAGACTTCTCGCTTCAAAGACCGACAGAAGCCGCTATTATATCGGGGAGCTTAACGGCCGCCCGGCAAAGCAGGTTTATATGGATCTTACAAAGGTTACGGAAAAGGAAATCGGAAACCAGACCTTTGTCAATCCTCTCGGAAAGATGATCGGCGATGATATCTGCATCGTTTCCTTAAAGGGTGTCGAGGGCAACGGACTTACCTGCTACCGCCAGGTAAACGATTCCGACATACTTACTCTTTTGCAGATGAATGATATCATGGAAATCGCCCAGAAAACCGTGGATAATATAAAGCGCGATTTTAACAAGGTTTCTTCGATCTTCTCCGTAAACTGTGTATTCAGATATATTGTGCTTAATGATAAGCATGAGCTTGGCAATTACCTCAACAAGATAGGGTCTCTCGGAACCTCCTGCGGACTGATCGGATACGGAGAGCATTACAACGGTCAGTTTGTAAACCAGACAATGACATGCGTTGTGTTTGAATAAGCGGAGGTAAGAGAAATGTTTGGAAAGAATAAAAAGAATGTTGTTGAGAATACAGTGGAGGTCAGACCCGACAACACCACTTCGATAGTTTATATTGCGGACTCCATCAAGGAGTGTCAGAAGAAGATCATAAAAAACGAGGTTGACTCGCTTACAAAGATAGCGGATATCTCGGATACCTTCGGTGAGGTCATCGAGAAGAACGAGAAGCTCAAGGAGGAGATAGAAAGCTTTAACGAAACCTTCAGATCCGTTAGCGAATCCGCTTCAAATTACGAGGTTGTAAAGAAGGGCATCATCGAGAGCGTTGACAACGCAAAGAGCAAGATGGAGGAGCTCCGTGAGAATTCCTCAGTGGTAAGGGAGAGCTTCCATTCCATCGAGTCAGGCTTTGAGAGCTTCAGAGGAGCGGTGGATGAAATATCCGGTTATATGAAGGAAATCGTCGGTATCGCATCCCAGACAAATCTGCTTGCGCTTAACGCTTCAATAGAGGCGGCCAGAGCCGGAGAAGCCGGAAGGGGATTTGCCGTTGTAGCCGAGGAGGTAAGAAAGCTTGCAGACCAGATAAAGGTACTTATCGACGAGGTAAATGCCTCCATCGCAAATGTCGGAAACGAGAGCAACAGACTCTCCCAGAATATGAGCGAGTCTATCGGGGCGCTGGAGAAGAACCTGACCGGTGTTGACGAGACTTATGCCACCTTTGACGAGATAATCGAGAGCGCCAATGCCAGCGACGAGGTTCAGGAAAAGATAGAGGAGGCCTCCGAAAACGCAAGAGGTCAGCTCTCCGGCATCGGTTCAAGTATTGATTCTATAAACGCAAGCTGTGACGATATGCTTGAGCAGCTTAAGGAAGTAAACAAGTACGGAACAACAAAGAGCGGTATCTTTGAAAATATCGATAATCTTGTTATGCAGCTTGAGCCCATCGCGAAGAACAAGTAAAGCCCGGAGCGGGATTTAAGAAAATTCCGGCGGGCTCGGGGAATTTAAATCAAATAATGATTGAGTGGCATTTATGCCTCTTAAAATGTATTAACATAAGAGCATGAAAATAAACATGCTCTTATTTTTTGTGGAAATAACATTGATGCGGATCCGACGGGTTGTTCACAAAGGATACATTTAAAAGGAGGCAGAGGCTATGAAGGGATATTACACACAGGAAGGTTATATGGGACTTGTGGGAGGAAGATATATGCTCTTTGCAAGCGAGATGGATTATTACGATTTTATCGAGGGCAGCGAGGCGGCCTGAAAGTTTTTGTCTTGATATTTAGCGGTTAAACGATTACACTAAATAATGAAATGTTATGCGTTTAAAAGGATTTAACGATAAGGGATCATTTATGTGGACTGCAGATAATTGGAAGGATTATGAGGTTATCGATACCTCGGACGGAGAAAAACTGGAAAGATGGGGAGAGTATATTCTCGTAAGACCCGATCCCCAGGTTATATGGAGCATGGGACATGATGACAGGCGCTGGAAAAAGAAAAACGGTCATTACCACCGCTCAAGCAAGGGCGGGGGCGAATGGGAGTTTTTTAATCTTCCGGAAGAGTGGGAGATTAATTACCCATTGGTTAACGGAACTGTTTCGAAGAAACTGACTTTTCATCTCAAACCCTTTGCCTTTAAGCATACCGGGGTATTCCCGGAGCAGGCGGTAAACTGGGACTGGACGAGCGCTGTTATTAAAAAGAGCATTGAAAGCGGAAAAAAAGAGCGGGCAACAAAGGACTTTTCCGGCGGAAAGCCTTTTAAGGTTTTGAATCTTTTCGCGTATACCGGGGGAGCGACGATTGCCGCCGCCGCCGCGGGAGCACAGGTCACCCATGTCGATGCGGCAAAGGGTATGGTGGCATGGGCAAAGGAAAACGCGGCATCCTCGGGACTTTCGGATGCCCCGATAAGATGGCTTGTTGATGACTGCACAAAGTTTGTGGAGCGGGAGCTTAGAAGAGGCAATACATACGACGGGATAATCATGGATCCACCCTCGTACGGCAGGGGACCCAAGGGGGAGATATGGAAGATAGAAGAGAGTATCTGGCCCTTTGTGGAACTTGCGGCTAAGCTTTTGTCGGAGGATGCCTCCTTCTTTTTGATAAACAGCTATACGACGGGACTTCAGCCTGCTGTCCTGACCTATATGTTAGAGAGCGCGGTAAGGTCCGGGCGGGGAGGCAAAGTGGAAAGCTCCGAGATAGGTCTGCCCGTCAGTTCAAACGGGCTTGTGCTTCCCTGCGGAGCTTCGGGACGCTGGACAGGGGATCTGGCGTAGACCGGTGCGGAGAAAGAATAAAACGGAACGGATTTTTTTATGAGTATACTAAATGTTGAGCACCTGACTCACGGATTCGGGGACAGGGCGATTTTTGAGGATGTATCCTTCAGGCTTTTGAAGGGGGAGCATATCGGTCTTATCGGGGCAAACGGCGAAGGTAAGTCCACATTTATGAATATAATTACCGGAAAGCTTATGCCGGATGAGGGGAAGATCGAATGGGCAAAGAATGTCCGTGTCGGTTACCTTGACCAGCATACTGTCCTTGAGAAGGGGATGACGATAGAGAGTGTTTTAAAGAGCGCCTTTGATTTCCTTTTCGATATGGAAAGGGAGATGAACGGGATATATGAGAGTCTCGGGGAGGCTGATCCGGAAAAAATGGACGGACTCATGGAGGAGGCCGGGACGATTTCCGACCTTTTGACCATGCATGATTTTTATATGATAGATGCGAAGGTTGAGGAGGTCGCAAGAGCCCTCGGAATACTCGAACTTGGGCTTGACAGGGATGTAACGGAGCTCTCGGGAGGGCAGAGAACCAAGGTACTTATGGCAAAGCTACTTCTTGAAAAGCCGGATATCCTTTTGCTTGACGAGCCTACAAACTATCTTGATGAGGAGCATATCGAGTGGCTTAAAAGGTATCTTAACGAGTATGAGAATGCGTTTATTTTAATATCCCACGATATTCCTTTTCTCAACAGCGTGATCAATCTTATCTATCATATGGACAACCGCAAGCTTGAGCGGTATGTGGGGGATTACGATAAGTTTAAAGAAGTTTACGAGATGAAAAAGTCGCAGCTTGAGGCGGCTTACAACAAGCAGCAGCAGGAGATAAAGGATTTAAAGGATTTTGTCGCAAGAAACAAGGCAAGGGTGGCGACGAGGAATATGGCGATGTCCCGCCAGAAGAAGATTGACAAGATGGATGTTATCGAGCTGGCAGCGGAGAAGCCTAAGCCGGAGTTTAACTTTAAGGAGGCAAGGACCCCCGGCAAGTATATTTTTACGACCAGGGACCTTGTTATCGGATATGATGAGCCTTTATCGAGTCCGCTCAACCTCGAGATGGAGAGGGGAAGCAAGATCGTTCTCACCGGAGCAAACGGTATCGGAAAAACGACTCTTTTAAAGAGTATATTGGGGCTTATCCCGGCACTCTCCGGAAAGGCGGAGCTTGGAGATTATCTCGAGATCGGGTACTTTGAGCAGGAGATGGAGCAGGGGATTACGACAACCTGTATCGAGGAGATATGGCAGACTTTTCCCGGATATACGCAGTACGAGGTTAGAAGCGCCCTTGCAAAATGCGGACTTACCACGAAGCATATCGAGAGTCAGGTAAGGGTGCTTTCGGGAGGAGAGCAGGCGAAGGTCAGACTTTGCAAGCTTATAAACAAGCCGACAAATATCCTTCTTTTGGACGAGCCCACGAATCACCTTGATGTTGATGCCAAGGAGGAGCTAAAGAGGGCGCTTTTGGCATACAAGGGGAGCATACTTATGGTCTGCCACGAGCCGGAGTTTTACGAGGGGCTTGCGACGGATGTCTGGGACTGCTCGAAGTGGACAACGAGGGCGGTATAGAGTGTAGTATTAACAGCCGGAGAAGGCCATGAGTGCGCAGAGGCTGGAATGTGACCGGGTATAATCATATTTCATTTACAGGCAGGGGCAATCGGATAGGTATATGGAAAGCGCGGAGCAGCAGAAGGAGAAAATCCTTGAAATTGCATACAGGATAATAGATGCCGCACACGCGGAGATCCTTCTTTCGCTGCGCTTTCTTGAGATTGCGATGGCGTCGCTTGAATGGGCACCGGTATTTGGCAGTGGGAAATATTCCTGTGACGGTAAGGTGATATACTTTGATCCGGAAAGGATCGTGAAGGATTTTAAGAGGGATCAAAGCTTTGTCGTAAGGCTGTATCTGCATCTTATTTTTCATATGGTCTTTCATCATAATTTTGAGTATGACGGGAAGAATATGAAACGCTGGGATCTTGCGTCCGATATTGCGGTCTGGACGGTTATGATGGAGCTGGATACCTACAGGGACACGGGGGACGAGGATGCGGCGAGACGGCTTAAGCTAAAGACATTAAGAAAGAGATGTCCGCAGCTTTCCGCTCAGAAGCTGTACAGGCTTTTTCTGGTGGAGCCACCCTCATATTCGGAGGAATTGCAGTTAAAGGAGCTGTTCTGTATCGATTCGCATGAGAGGTGGATAGAGCCGGAAAAGCTGGAGATTTCCCTTGAACAGTGGAAGAAGATAACAGAGCGGATAAAGGCTGACCTGAAGAGCTTTTCGAAGAATAAGGCAGGGGGAGAGAGCCTTGACCTTGAGCTTGCGGAGGCAACGAGGGAAAGATATGATTACTCGAGGTTTTTGCGTCAGTTTATGATGCAGGGGGAGGCGATGCGGATAAATGATGAAGAGTTTGATTATGTGTATTATACCTATGGTCTTGAAACATACGGAAATATGCCGCTGGTGGAGCCTCTGGAATATAAGGATGTAAACCGTATAAACGAGTTTGTCATAGCGCTGGATACATCCGCCTCCTGCAAGGGGAAGGTGGTTCAGGATTTCCTTAAAAAGACGGTGGGGATACTGCGAAGCGAGGAGACATTTTTTAAGAAGATGAATGTCCATATAGTCCAGTGTGACAACCAGATCCAAAGCGACACCAAAATAACCTGTGAGGATGACTTTGAGGAGTTTTTGAGAAACGGAAAGCTGACGGGATTTGGCTCAACGGATTTCAGGCCTGTTTTTGAATATGTGGAGGAACTGAAGGAGAAGGGCGAACTTAAGAAGATAAAGGGGCTTATTTATTTCACCGATGGTTATGGAGTTTATCCGGAGAAGATGCCGGATTATAATGTCGCTTTTGTTTTTCTTGATGAGGATGACAGGAGTCCGGCGGTTCCCGCATGGGCGGCGAAGGTGGTTCTTTCTCCTGAGGAAATCTTGTAGAAAAGATTTGCAGATTATGCGGGCATTTGATTTATTTGGAGATTTGTGTTTTGAATACGGAAACAGACGTTAAAAGTAAGAGAAAAAGAAGGGGGAAAAGAGCTCTTATCGCTGCGGGGACAGCGTTTGCTTTGATACTGATCTTCGCGGTATTTTTCAAGGTCTATGTTATGGACTATTATCACGCGGACAACATGATAATCAATTCCGTTAAAAATGTATTTGACGGGAAGGTGCATACATACTCCAACGACGACGGAATGGTGTTTTTGCCTGTCTGCAAGGAGTACAAGGCTGTTATTGTCTTTTACCCCGGAGGGAAGGTTGAGTACACCGCCTACAGTCCTTTTATGTATGAACTGGCGGGGAGAGGGTATGTTTGTATACTTCCGAGAATGCCGGATAATCTGGCTTTTTTAAGGATAGATGCAATTGATATACTTGATAAATATATAGGAGACAACGCGGAAAGGGTTCAGGGGCTTAACTGGTATCTGGCGGGACATTCCCTCGGCGGAGTTGCGGCAGCCGCATATTTAAGTGATTCGCCGGAAAGAGAATACGAGGGGCTTATACTCTGCGCTTCGTATACGACGCAGGATTTTTCGGACAGCGATCTAAGGCTTTTGTCAATCTACGGATCAAACGACAAGGTTTTGAATATGGAAAGCTATGAAAAAAACAGAGCAAACTGGCCGGCCAAGAGCGAGGAGATAATAATTTCCGGGGGGATTCATTCGTATTTTGGAAGCTACGGAATACAAAAAGGTGACGGACAGCCCGAAATGTCAAACGCCGAACAGATTAAAGAAGCTGCGGATCATATAGCGGACTGGGCTTATTAAGAGGAAGAAATATGAATATCAGGGATGCAAAAAAGTATATTGAGGATACGGTAAAGCTTTATCTTAAAAAGGATGCCTTCGGGGAGTTCAGGATCCCGGTGGTCCGCCAGAGACCTGTTTTTTTGCTCGGGGCGCCGGGAATCGGAAAGACTGCGATAATGGAGCAGATCGCGCAGGAGCTGGGTATTGCCCTGGTATCCTATTCGATGACTCATCATACGAGGCAGTCCGCTCTCGGTCTTCCGTTTATTGAGCATAAAAACTATGCCGGAGAGGATTTTTCCGTTTCCGAGTACACCATGAGCGAGATAATCGCTTCGGTTTACGAGACGATGGAAAAGAGCGGGATAAGGGAGGGCATTCTCTTTCTCGACGAGATAAACTGTGTGTCGGAAACTCTTGCGCCTTCCATGCTGCAATTCCTTCAGTACAAGGTATTCGGACGGCATCAGGTGCCTGAGGGGTGGGTTATAGTCACTGCGGGAAATCCGCCGGAGTACAATAAATCCGTTCGGGAATTTGATGTGGTTACCCTGGACAGACTTAAGATATTAAACGTCGATGCCGATTATGATGCATGGAAAAAGTATGCGAGGACCCGCGGTATTCACGGTGCGATAACAAGCTATCTTGAGCTTAACAAGAATGATTTTTATGTAATGGAGACTGCCGCCGGGGGGAAAAGCTATGTTACCGCAAGAGGCTGGGAGGATCTTTCACAGATATTGCAGCTTTACGAGGAAGAGGGGATACATGTTTCGGAGGAGCTGGTATCGCAGTACCTTAGAAATGACCGTGTGGTAAGAGAGTTTACGGCTTATTACGATCTCTATAACAAGTACAAGAACGATTATAATGCGGCGGTAATTCTGGCAGGGGAATACGGAGATTCTATGGTGGAGAAGGCTAAGGGGGCGGCATTTGATGAGAAGCTTTCGCTTATGGGGCTTCTTGTTTCAGAAATCCTTTCCGGGATGGGAGAGGTCAACTGTAAGGCAGATATGTTAAAGAATGTCCTTCCCTCGCTTAAGGCTATGAAGCCGGCTTCGCAGGATCCGGGCAAAGCCTCAGGCCCCGCCGGAATCGGAGCAGGGGCGGGCAGCAGCCGTTCTCCCGAGTCAATACTTAATTCGCTCATAGAGGCAAGGCGCAAAAAGACGGATTCCCTTAAGGCGGCGGGAGCTCTTTCGGATGAGGAGAAAAAGAGCGCAAGGCTTACCATGAGGTTTTATGAAAAGTGTAAGGAAGGTATTTCCGGAGCAAAATCAGAGGCGCTTGGAAGTTCTTTTACGGATGAGGAGGCCTTTGAGGTAGTAAGGGATTGCTTTAATGAGGAAAAGGAAGGCTTAAAGGCTGATGTTGAGAGGGTTCAAAGCGGACTTCACAACGCCTTTGAGTTTACCGACAGGGCTTATGAGAGGGGGAATGAGATGCTGATCCTTCTAACGGAGCTGACTGTAAGCGAGGTTGGAACCGGGTTTCTTACGCAGTTCGGAAGCGAGGATTACAATAAATACAGTTCCGAGATGCTTATGACCGAGCGAAATTCGGAGCTGCTTGCGGAAATTGGTAAGCTTGAAATATGATAATAAGAGAGATAGAAGCCGGAAGCGGGGTATTTGGGATAAGCCCGGCAGGTGATGGGGTTAAAATAGAATATTACCGTGGAAAGGATATCAGCGCCTCTGTTCCGGAGAGCATAGAAGGAAGGCCGCTTACCGAAATAGGAAAGAAGGCTTTTCTCGGGATAAAGACTCTTTTAAGGATAAGTCTGCCGGATACGGTAGAAAGCATCGGAGACTGGGCTTTCGCATCCTGCAGCGCACTGGAAGAGATAGAGCTTCCGCAGAGGAAGATTACATTTGGGAACGGTCTTTTTAAGGATTGCGATAAGCTTTTGAGGGTCAAGGTAAGAAAGTCCGGTGGAAACAAGGAAAGAGAGACTTTTCTTGATAAAGAAGAAGTGGGGAAGTCATTGAGAGATAGTATGGAAGATGATTTAGCGTATCTTCTCGCCCTTGCGGTTTCAAAGCTTGACGCCGGTTATCTTCTGGACACGGAAAGAGCGGGAAGCCCGGAGTGGACCGGTTCTCTTGACGGACTGCTCAGGACGATGCTTGGGAGAGATGATTCCGAGGGGTTTTCAAAGATGCTTCTTTGCGGTGAGGAGGATTATGTGGGGGATGAGAGTAATCTTGACACATATATTCTGCTAAGAAAAAGGGAGAAGGTCAGAGCCTTACTCATAAGATTTTTGCATGACGGCGGTCTTTCGGAAAATGACAGAGAGGTCTTTGGGGAGTATCTTAAGCAAAATATGCAGGCAGTGGTCTGGCCGCTGGTTCTCGAGGAACACGGGAGCGAGCGGGAGTATTTTGATCTTCTTATAAATATAGGGTGTATAAGTGAAGAGAATATTTCGCGGCTTATAGACAGTATGGGCGATCGGTATACGCAGATGAAGGGTTATTTAATAAGGTTCAAGGGGGAAAGCAAAGGCTCGGGAGATCCTTTCGGGGAGCTGGAGCTGTAACAAAAGGTTTTGTAAAGTTAAGGATAATGGCTGTTTATGTCGAAAAAATTTGTCTTAATTATTGACAAGCAGCTTGCATTATTGTAAAATCTGTGAATGTGCGACGATTTAGGGTGAGGTAGGGTTTCCCAGCCCGAGCCCCTTGAAGCAGAGCACCTCTCATCATGATATCTACGGCCCGGACATCCGTTTTTATCGTAAAAATGGTGGGATGACAGGTATTCCTGTAACAAGATATAGAAATGCATTAACGGAGCGGTCCGTGAAGTGCAGCTGATTAATTTGGAGGAAACACGATGAAGACTTATATGCCGAGCGCTAAAGACATCGAGAGAAAATGGTATGTCATAGACGCTACAGATAAGACTCTCGGCCGCCTTGCAGCTGAGGTCGCAAAGGTTTTAAGAGGTAAGAACAAGCCCACCTACACTCCCTTCCTTGATACCGGAGATTATGTGATCGTGGTCAACGCTGAGAAGATCAAGGTTACTGGTAAGAAGCTTGACCAGAAGGTTTACTATCATCACTCTGACTATGTTGGAGGAATGAAGGAGGAGTCCCTCAGAGATAAGCTTGCAAACAGCCCTGAAGAGGTTATTGAGCTTGCTGTAAAGGGTATGCTTCCCAAGGGACCTTTAGGAAGAGAAATGTACACAAAGCTTCATGTTTATGCAGGAGCTGAGCATTCTCATGCTGCTCAGAAGCCTGAAGAGCTTACATTCTAAGGGAGGTTTAGACAATGGCAAAGTCAGAAAGATATTATGGAACCGGAAGAAGAAAGAGCTCTGTAGCCAGAGTTTACATAACTGCCGGAAAAGGAAAGATAAGTATCAATAAGAGAGAGATTGACGAGTACTTCGGACTTGAGACCCTCAAGATGGTTGTTCGTCAGCCCCTCGTTGTAACCGAGAATGATGGAAAGTTCGATGTAACCGTTACCGTTAGGGGCGGCGGAACTACCGGTCAGGCAGGCGCTATCCGTCACGGACTTTCAAGAGCTCTCCTTGAGGCAGATGCTGATTACAGACCTGTACTCAAGAAGGAAGGTTTCCTTACCAGAGACCCTCGTATGAAGGAGAGAAAGAAGTACGGCTTAAAGGCTGCAAGAAGAGCGCCTCAGTTTTCGAAAAGATAATTCAGGACGAAAAATCAAAAAGTCAGGAACCCTTGAAAATCCAGTGTTTTCAAGGGTTTTCTTTATTTTCACTTTTCAGAAAAGCAGTCTGAAATCACACAAAATTCTGTCCGTAACTAACAAGCAACTAACACACAACTGACAAGAAAAATGCTGTCTTGTGCAAGACTTTTGAAATCTTGTGCAAGACAGCAAATCTTCAGTAAAATCAAAGCTTTCCAAAAAGAAAAGGATGTCATCAGACACCCTTTTCAGCACAGAAGTCAATTATCACTTTGCGAACATCTGTCTTTGTTCTTGCATGGACATTGTGACCATCTTTGAAGATTATGTCATATCCGTCATGCATATTCCCTGAAATTCCTGA
>JAFVCL010000016.1 GCA_017479285.1 Lachnospiraceae bacterium | reverse complement strand
TTATGTTTATATTATATATCGTAACGATATAAAATGCAATAGAAAAACCCAAAAAAGTTAGAATTTTTCTAGGTTTTCTCAAATTTCCATATGTGTTTTTATCGTTAGGTTAGAATGTCAAGTTGGGGTCTGAACAGTAACAATTTGCCTAACTCTGCAGGCTTTTTCGTAAAAATTTTATACAATCTTAATTGACTTTCACCGTATCAAAACCTAAACTGTTTTATGCCCGATAAAAATGCGGGACCAGGAAGGAGATCAGCCATGCCCTTAATGGATGAATTCAGGGAAGAACGCGAAAGTATTAAAAACCAGCCCTTTAAGAAAAAACTCGAATACTTCTGGACCTACTACAAGTGGTGGGTGATCGGAGGCATTTTCCTAATAATAGTTCTTGTAACGGTAATTATCCAGATTGCCACGAACAAAAAGGATGCTCTGTATATTGCGATGGTCGATATCATAAATACCCCCGGCGCATCCGAAGAGCTTACCATAACTACCCCATTTCTGGAGGAGCACGGAATAAACCCGAAAAAGAACACTATCAATTTTAATACCGACTTTCTTTTTACTGACCCCTCCGGAGGTGACAAAACAGGCGCAAGCCCGTCTTATTCGGATACACAGGGCTTTACCGGGCGTGAGAGCCTCGCGATCTATATAGCTGCAGGCGATGTGGATGCGATATGCGGCTCCGACGAGTGGTTTGATACTTATGCATACAATAACTTTTTCCTTCCGCTAAACGAATACCTGACAGATGAGGAGATTGATAAATACTCTGACAGCATCTATTACATAGACGGAGCCGTGCTTTCAAGATATACTCAGGCGCGCAGCGACCAGGATTATGAGTACGAGGAGGCTTTCCCCGATTCTGATGAGCCGGAAAAAATGGAGCAGCCCCTTGCTGTCGGCATTATCCTTGATGACAGCGGTCTTTACAATTCTAACTTTGTATGCGCAAACGGAGACGCAAAACACATCGTTATCGGCATAGTAAGAAACAGTCCGGAAACACCGCTTGCGGCGGATTTCGTGAAATATATAAGAGACGGGAATTGATCCCGTCTCTTTTTTCACCATTTATAAATATTTTACCGATTACTTCTTTAACATATCCTCCATCGCGTCTCCGCTGACATAATCGATGAATGTGGCCTCAGAGGAGTAAGGGGTAAGCTGCTGGAAGAACTCCTCCTCGTACTGCTTAAAGAAATCCATATATTCGGCTTTTTCTATCTCCCTGCCGTTACGATAATACCGGAAAGCGTAGTCGCCATCCGCATCATAGGTAAGCTCGCCATTCTCATCCCTTATGGGATCCGAGGAAATATAATCTGCCAAAAGCGAGCCATCCATCATCCGATAATAGGAGTAAGAATTGTTATAGCTCTCGGTGTATGCGGTAAAGCTCTCTACCAGTCCAAGTCCCGAGAAAATGCGGATTATGTCATAGGTATAATCGCTTTCCGTCGGGAAATACCAGCTCGGTCCTATCTGGAGAATCCCTCCGCTGAAGGAGGCAAATACAAAGCTGTCGTCATTCGAAGCCATAAGGAGCGGATCACCGTTATTCTGCTCTATAAGTGCAAAAGCAGGATATGTGTTTCCCTCATAATCCCTGATCCTCTTCATCGCATCAAGATAAGCCTCTTTATAATCCCTGGGTCCGCTGCCCTCAAGGAATGCGATCATATCATCATAAAGGCTTCCCGCGCAAAAGCTTAATGCCTTTGAATAGGGGATAAGAGCATCAAGATTACTCTCATATTCTTCTCCGGAAACAGACTTATCATCCCATGTATAGATTACATTTCCGGTGTATCCGTTTTCGTTCATCTCATCCTCACGGAACCCGACGGCAATATTTTCAAAACCTGAATCTCCTATCGTCCAGACAAAATCGTGATAATACCCCATATTTCCGTCGCTGTTGCACAATACATTCCCGTAGGGGACGTACTGCAGTCCAAGGCGACCTGTCTGGAAGTACTGTGTTTCCCCGTCTATTATCGTAACTACAATGTTTCCGGCAGCTTCATACCCACTGCATGCAACAAGTTCCGGCAGATAATCGTCATTTACATAAATAAATCCGTATGTCCAGGTTTTCAGATCATCATACTCGCTTATAAGTCCGGGGAGCTCCGTGGTAATAAATTCAAGATATACTTCCTTCCACCAGTCCTCTCCGAGCATATCGTAAACACCACCTGCCGAGGCGTTTCCATCCTGTTCCTCCGCAGTCTCTCCGGGATTTGTGTTATCGGTCGTTTCCGTACCGGCATCCGCGGTGCTTTCCTGTCCCGCATCTCCCGTGTCTTCTGTTTCCTGACTTACATTGTCCCCTGTCGTATCGCCTCCGTTTACCGGACCTGCGGTGGGCGTTTGCAGTCCGGAGCACGCCGTAAGACTTGCAGCCATAACAGCTGCCAATAGAACTCCTGTAATTCTTTTTCTCATTTTTCTCTCCTGTTTTAAACTTTTCTCTCTTGTGTTTTTCAACGCGGCCGCACATGACACAGCTTGTGCCACTAATACTGCATAGCGCCGGTTATTTCGTTAAAGTAATGGTTTATACCGTCGATGGTAAGATGTCCCTTTGCCATAAGTCCGGTCTGCTGATCATAATAATAAGTATTGCCTGCCTGATCCGGATACAAAGCTGCATCTGTGCCCTGTACGGTGTACCAGCCCTTTATCATCCTTCCGCTGCTATCGTATCTTACCCATTTTCCGCCGCCGTCTTTACCGTTATTTCTTATTGCCTGAGCTACCTGCGCGGACATATCAACAACCTCGGGACTTGTCCTGTTGGAACTTGACGCATATTCTTCTATTTTCGCATCATTACCCAATATCTCCTTTTCGTTACTGAAGACATACGGCATGAATACTTCCTTATTTGAAGCCTTTGCTCCTCCGTATATAACATCAAGCCAGTACCAGGCGTCAGAAGCAGGGTCATAAATCTCTCTGCCTCTTACGCTTCCGTCATAAGCGAAATTTTTACCGTCCGCAGAATCTCCCTGACGCACTCCGCCCTCATACCAGAAGCTCTTTCCGTCTTTCACATACCATCCCATATAGTTTCCCGCGGTAGGGTCAAAATCACTGTCCGGCGTGGTCGCAACAGTGGAAGCAAGGTCAAAGAACTCAACAGTATAGCTTACATCTCCGCCTGCAAGTCCGGTTATATTTACGGTGAACACATCACCTGCCGAATATGTGATGTTATCCGGTCTGAAAATTACGCAGCCCATAATACCATAATTAACATTATTAACATTAAAATATCCGTCTGCGCTTGATTTGCTGAAACTCCATGTCTGTCCGGTAGAGTTCTTCTTAAGAACAACCTTTACATCCCCCTCCTCATTCATACCGGTACTGTAAGACCAAGGCTCACGATTGTTGAAATAACTGATAGGCATATTCGGTGCAGGCCATACAGAAACGCTTCCCAGGCTTTTCCCCTTACTCTCAAGTTCCTCCGGAGTACTATATGCATTATAATATGCATCCCAATATTCTTCACCATACCCAAAAGCAAACATAGCCGTATGACTTCCAACCTGCCCAAACCCTGTTGTCTCCATATAGGGGTTGATGACCCATCTTCTGTGTCCCACTCTGTCAATGTTAGATGAATCACCGTCATGCATCCATCCGTTTATTACAGCGGAAGCAAGACTATAGTATCCCGCGGCTATATTAGAAGACGACGCTCCTTTATATCCGAGATCGTAAACCGTGTCATACTCACTTCCCCAGCCTGAAGGTCTTGTGGGACTGTGAGTCATACTACCGTTTGTATTGTTAACATACGCCGCCGACTGTGCCATTTTGTCCTGGTCGGCATCAATTGTTATATTATACGACAGACCTGCGATATACCTTACGGTATTGATTGCATTCAACGCATCCTGCTTAACCGCATCGGTCAATTCTCCCGGATTTGTTCCCCCGGGCTGTGTCTTATACTCTGCCTTTAAGAAATTTACCGGATGCGCATCTACAAATGCCTTGATCTCGTCCTTTGTATGGTACTTGATGTTCAGAGTACCTGTTTCTTCCGCATTTGCGTCAGTGCCCCCGAAAGATACCCCTGCAAGCACCAACGCCGCTGCCATCAACGCGGCTGCAGCTTTTTTCAAAAAAATCTTCATGTTCTCTCCTTCCATGTTCCTGTTTTGTGTGCTTTATTCCTTTATTACCGTTCCTGTGTTATAAGACTTACTTCTTCTTTTCCATTCTTACATTCTTCCCATAGAGGATCGTTAGTCCCTTCAAAAGAAGCTGATCATCTATCTTTATCTGTGTTTTGCAGGAGGGTATCACATCGCCCGCAAGTCCTCCAGTCGCAACAACAGCGGTTTTATAACCGAGCTCATCCCAGATACGCCCGATCATTCCGTCAATGCAGGAAGCGTGTCCGTAAATGCTTCCGCTCTGCATGGCTCCCACGGTATTTCCGGAGATAAGCTTATTTGGCTTTTTAACGGCTACCTCGGGAAGGTATGCGGCGCGTCTCGCAAGCCCTTCGAGAGAGACCTCGATGCCCGGGATTATCATTCCGCCCATGAAGCGCTTCTCGTCATTTATAACCGAGATTGTCGTGGCAGTCCCCATATCAATAAGTATCAGCGGTGCTCCGTACTGGGAAATCCCGGCAACCGCTCCGACAAGAAGATCCGCTCCAAGCTGTGTCGGATCATCGAGCTTTATATCGACTCCGGTTTTTATTCCCGGCCCGACCTCTATGAGTTTCTTTCCAAGGAGCCTTTCAAGTCCCTCCCGGATGGGCTTTGTAAGAGGCGGAACGGAGGAGGATATTATTCCCCCCTCAAGCTCTCCCGGTGCGATACCGTACAGCTCAAGCACCTGCTTGGCAGCCATGGCATATTCCGTGTTTGACTTATGCCTGTCCGTGTAAAGCCTCTCCTCAAAGACGATCCTGTTTGTCTCCGGCTCCGCACAGCCTATCACAATATTTGTATTTCCGACATCTACTGTAAGGATCATATTAATTCTTCCGTTTATTTGTATTTTTAAATGAATTCGGGAAACCTTCCGCAAAACACCTCATGCATAAAAGTAAACAGGGGCGGATATAAACATATCCAACCCCTATTTTACTCAAATCCCGATGATATTACAAGTTTATATATACAGGTATTTTGTCCGTTTTAAAGCTGAGAAACCTTATGTACTTCCGGACAGGCTGTATCACACAAGACACAGTACCGCAATGCTCGCTGCTCCGGCAAAGAACCAGATATGTATCGTCTTCTTTTTTGCGATCATGCTTACCATGGCGCATATACATCCGAGAAGCATAACCCCCGAAGCCAAGAAAGACTGAAGTCTGAGGGGAGTAAATCCGTACGCGTTTATGTACATCAGCACCTTGAGAAGACCGATCAGTCCAAAGAGCATACTCTCAATGTTAAGTATAATGCAGGAAACCTTTACCGCAATCTGCTTTGTTTCCGATGTTCTCGTTGAGAGCCAGATCAGGATAAAGTTTACAGCCATTACCCCGCACATCTCGCCAAAGCCTCTGCGGGCATACTCCGAATAAGTAAATTCAGCCGGAAGCTTCATAATAAAAGCGTTAAACACATAGCTTCCCTGGATTGCAAAGAACATAATGTAAAATACCGAGAAGAGTCCAACAAAGATCACCCATACAAGTCCCGGAACCCTGCGAAGCTTTCCGACAAACCACTTTACATTATCTCCGCGATGCTGAACCTGGGGCTCGGTCTCCCTGTAGCATCCGCCGATAAGCCCGTAAAGATAGCAGGAAAAATACGCCGTCATAAAGAGCTTCGGTATAAGCTCGATATCAATATCAATCTTCAGGAAATCACCGATCCTGTACATAATGTTATCGAATGTATCATCGGCGCTTCTCAAGTATGCCATAGCGATAAAGAAAAGGATTATTCCGACCGTTGCCGCCAAAATGACTATGGGAACGGTCTTTTTCTTTTTGCTGTCACCCTTGAATTTAAAAATCGAGATTATTGTTCTGACATCAAGCGGCCAGTTCTTAAAGGGCATTACGCAAAAGCCCGTTATGCCGTCCCAGACCAGCATATGAGATGTCTTTCCCTCCGCCAGTCTTCCGGAACGGCAGAGTATCCAATACACAGCGAAAAGGTGTGTAAAGAATGCGACCATCCAGCTCTCCCATACATTGCTCAACGAAAAGCAGGTTCCCACTCCCCCCGCTATCGTCATGATAAGCATAGCCCAGCTCTCCGGAGTGCGCTTTCTGTTCCAGTATATCGCCTCTCCCATTGCGATAAACAAAAGAACAAATACGCCAAACATTATATTCCAGGTTTTATCATCCTCGAAAAACATTGATGAATAAAGAAAGCATACAGGCCAGATAAGAACACTTATGATTTTTTCCACTATCCCTGTTTGAAAACCTGCCGGTACATTTTCCGGCACATCTACCGGTTGTACGATGTTCATATTATTGTTTTCCATGTCAGTTCTCCTCATCATCCTCAAATTCCAGTATATCTCCCGGCTGGCACTTAAGCTCATGACATAGAGCCATCAGGGTCGAAAACCTTATCGCCTTTGCCTTTCCGGTCTTAAGCACGGAAAGGTTTGCGGGCGTAATGCCGATTTTCTCCGCAAGTTCGTTTGAGGAAATTTTGCGCTTTGCCATCATAACATCCACATTTACAATTATCTTCATATTTATCACCGTCTGCTTTCAGCCTTTTTTGATCTGTTCCGTTACGCCTTCCGAATTATATCGTAAGGTCATTGTCCTCCTGCAAAGTCGCAGCCTTCCCGACAAGGTACGATAACGCCGCCGTACACACGAATACTGCCATTCCCGCAAATACAATGAGAAAATCTATGAGAAGCAGTCCCGGATGATTCATTCCCATCAATGTGTACACAATGCTTCCCAGACCAAACACTGCAGAGTCCACAAGCGCAAGCATTGAAAAGATTTTAAAGAGCTTTGAATTTTCCATTGTGAAGCTTTTATCCTTTCCGATATTGCCTGCTATCTTCCATGCAATCACCATCGCCGCAAAGCAGGGAAGTGCGCAGGCGTAAAGCAGTATGACCCATGGAAGCGTCCAGTAGGAAAACTCCGGATACCACATCTTAAAAACCCTTACAAGCTCGGGTATAAGATAGATGCAGCACACAAGACCTATCAGTGTAGTGCCGACGATCACTATTTTTATGCATTTAGAAAAAATATCGTGTTTCATTTTCTCCTCTTTCCGCTGTGCAGCCCCTGTCCTTTACGACAGCCGGCCAGGCACGCTTTTAAATAAAATAAAAGTGGTAATGTATATCGGCTGCATTATAAATATGCGTCCTGCCGACACTGATACATTACCACCTGTTAAACAGCTTGTCAATATATTTTTATTGTTTTTCGATATTATTTATTTGATTTGCGAAAATATCCTATCGTTTTATGTTTGCTTTCCGCTTATTTCTCCGAGTTTATCTCGGGGTTTATCTCCAGATTCGCGTCCCGTTTTTTCGGGATCATCACAGAACCAGGACCGGTTATACCGGATTATCCACCACGAGCGTAGCCGAGCCATAAGCCTTATACGGCTTTCCGTTCTCGTCAAACTCGGTGGTGTAGCGTACTATAAAAGGAACCCGCCCCACGGTAAGAGGAATAACCGCCTCAAGCTTTTCGACGCCCTGCTCAAGCTGCCTGTGCCAGTCGCGGTACATATCCGCATAATCCGGCGGGAATATTCCCATTTCTATCGCAGGCTCGGGATAATTCTTAACCAGCATCGGAAGACCAAGGTCACGCATGCATCTGAAGCAGGGGTGCATCTCCCTCTTTGCGATATCGTACTCCCACGCGTAAACATTAGCCTGCTCGCTTGCGTAGCGGAAGCGTTTCTCGCTGTCAACGACTGCGTTGAACAGCCTCTTTTCTTTTGTAATATTGCGGATACGGGCATACATTATATACTGCTTTCCCGCGTTTCCTATCATTCGTATGTGGGCGCGAACACAGATATGATCATCCCCGCAGCATCTTGAATGTATATGTCTCCAGTGCTCACAGCTCTCCTCTTCTCCGCTCTCTATGGCGCGGAGCATGGTGTCCTCATATATCTTACGGCTGTTTTCGCTGTGGTTATCCCATGGATTTGAATTGAGTACCTCCTGCTCGGTCAGATTCATTCCGACCTCCTCGAGATACTTTTTGTTTACCCTTAATATCTCAACCTTGCCGTCCTCA
The DNA here is from genome assembly GCA_017479285.1 of Lachnospiraceae bacterium. Classification (GTDB taxonomy): domain Bacteria; phylum Bacillota; class Clostridia; order Lachnospirales; family Lachnospiraceae; genus AC2028. The sequence continues at coordinate 116,968 of JAFVCL010000016.1, read as the reverse complement.
TAGGAAAAGATCGCTGCAGCACCGACAAAATCATTAAAGATAAGAGTCTCAAAAGAATCCGGATCCCAAAAGCTTCCGGCACCCATACCCTTTGCGATACTTATCGCGGGCTTGATGGGCTCCTGATCCATTTTCTGCATCAGCTTAAGGAATTCCTCCTCCGGAACGGGCTTTGAATAGAGATACCCCTGGATATAATTGCATCCCAGGCTCTGCATATAGTCAGCCTGCTCGACTGTCTCGACACCCTCCGCGATAACGGGGGTGTTAAGCCATTTCGTCATCTGCACCATCGAGCTTATTATAACACCTCCGCGGCCTCCGACATTTTCGCTTAAAAAGCTCATATCCAGCTTTATCACATCAACATCAAGATCCTTTAAGATATTAAGGGAGGAATAACCGCTGCCGAAGTCGTCCATCTCGACCATATACCCGCAGACATGAAGCCTGTCGAGGATCGACATCATAAGGGAGCTTCCGCCGATGGCAGTAGACTCGGTGATCTCTATCCGTAAAAGCTTTATCGGGACATTGTATTTCTTTCTTATCTTCTCTATGTCCCCCACATAATCATGGTCGATAATATCATATCTCGACATATTGACCGAAATCGGAACTATCGAAATACCTTCATCAAGGCATTTCCTAATCATCCTGCAGACTGCCTCAAAAACAAAAAGATCGGCTCTGTAGATAAGATTGTTCCGTTCAAGAACGGGAATAAAATCTCCGGGAAACTGAACACCGAATTCAGGGCTTTTCCAGCGTATAAGTGCCTCCGCCCCAACTATTCTTCCGGACATATGGTTTATCTGCGGCTGGTAACAGACATAAAACTGTTCATCGGCTATCGCAGCCTCAAAGCCTTCAAGCATCTCCTCTTCCGTCATTACTCTGTACATAGGCAAATCCTCTTGAATCAAAACTCACAAAGCCTACATCAGGCCTGTGACTTAACTGTGTATATTGCTTGTATTTTACCATTACGGGCATACTTCTGTATAGTACAAACTATAAAAAGGGTCATTGAAAAAAACTATCAATGACCCTTTGATATTTAAAAACCTGTTAACTTAATCCTTCCGGCGAAATCCGAAATACCAGACTGCCGCCCCGGCTCCCGCCAGACCTGTCGTTCCTGCAAGTATTATCAGCAGCCACTTTACGAAGCCCGGACCTCCCTTTTCAGAGACCGGAGATACGGATGATGTGGGCAGTTCCTCCAAGCCCTTGCTGTCCGCTGCGGTATCCTGAGTATCCGTATTTAGGTCTTCATTTCCCACCGCTAAGGGAACATCCTCCTCGGCTACATACACTATCGCATAAACCGAAAAGCCGTCAGAATCAAACTTCATATCCAGCATTCCTGCCTTGGCCCTGCATGTTCCGAGTACGGTGGCCTTTCCTTCATGGATACGGACAAGATCGTATCTTCCTTCTGTTTTATCCCCCTCAAAGGGTATTGAAAATGAGAGCGGTGAGGAGATATCGGACACCTTATTTTCCCTGTTTCCGAGTTTTTTCAGCACGGAAATATCAAAGATGTACTCACCCAGAATCTCTGCTCCCAACCCGGAAACAAAACCGTCCAGCAGATCCTTATCTTCAACGGGTATTGAGGCATACCCGATGCTCTTAACCTCTACCGAAACAGAGGCTTTTACTCCGGACTCTATCAGGGCAAGTTCCTCGTCGGTAAACATGCTCTTGATAAGCTTGTCATTAAGACCGGTAAAGGCTACCTCTACTTTTTTTCCTGAACCGGTTGTTACTTCCCTTGGCTTTTCGTCAGTGCTTACCAGTTTAACCGCATGGTCACTGTCCACCGGGGCTCCCTGTCCTGCCGCCTGCGGCTTGGGCTCATTCTCTTGCGCATCCGCAGGTGCGGCATTATTTCCCGTGGCATTGCCGGTCTCCCCGGTATTGCCGCCGGCATCCGTCGCCCCGTTTCCTGTAGATACCTCGCTGCTTTCCTTATCACTGCTTCCGGCATTCTCTCCGTCCGCTCCGGCACTACTTCCTTCGTCACCACTTCCAGCGTCGCTGCTTCCGGCGTTATCTCCGCCTACTCCGGCACTGCTTCCTTCGTCACCACTTCCGGAGTCGCCGCTTCCGGCGTTATCTCCGCCTACTCCGGCACTGCTTCCTTCGTCACCACTTCCAGCATTCTCTCCGTCCGCTCCGGTACTGCTTCCTTCATCACCACTTCCAGCGTCGCTGCTTCCGGAGTTTTCTCCGTCTGCTCCGGCACTGCTTCCCTCGTCGCTGCCTCCTTCATCGCTGCTTCCGGCGTTTTCTCCGTCCGCTCCGGCACTGCTTCCCTCGTCACTGCTTCCGGCGTCGCCACTTCCGGAGTTATCTCCGTCCGCTCCGGCACTGCCTCCTTCATCGCTGCTTCCGGCATTCTCTCCGCCTACTCCGGCACTGCTTCCTTCGTCACCACTTCCAGCGTCGCTGCTTCCGGAGTTTTCTCCGTCCGCTCCGGCACTGCTTCCTTCGTCACTGCTTCCTGCGTCGCTGCTTCCGGCGTTTTCTCCGTCGTCTCCGGCACTGCTTCCCTCGTCCCCTGCTTCAGCGCTTCCGCTCTCGTCGGTTCCGGCCGCAGGTCCGCTTGACCACATCCTTATATTTGAGAGGGTGCAGATCTCCGTCCACCAGAATGCGGTAGAAGCCTCCCCGACACCGAATGTAAGCTGGTCACATACTCCGATATACTCAAGGACATCCGAGAATGTAACTCCCGCGGTTCCGTCAACCGCCGTTTCAATTTCCTCCCCGTCAACGAAAATCCTGCTGCTGTTTTGTAAAATTACGATCTCTACATCATGCCCTTTTCCGTCCTTCAAGGAGGGAGCAGCGTCAAAGCCTCCAAGATCCGGCTTGTTAAAGTCTATAAAGCCATCCACCATATTGTTGTAGCAGACATAGGGTGCAGACTGGATAGATACCCGTCCTGTCGTCTCCGAATTGTAGAAGCTGAAAAGTCCGTCCCAGCCGTTGGCCGCCGCACTGTCCGCAAACTGTATGGTGTACGCTATATGGAGATTTGTAAGATTCTTTCCGAGGAAAGGATTATCCTCTGTGTTTATCGCGTTTGCAGCCTCAAGAATCACCTCATCCTTCTCATAGCTTACAATATCGCCTGTGGTATCCTCTTCCTCCGGAGTAACCAATGGTTCGTCTCCGGTTTCATCTCCTGTCTCATCTCCGCTTTCATCGTCACCTGTTTCGCCGTTTATATTTATCCTGTACTCCTCTGTCGTTATAAGGATATCCTCAAGCGAACATATTTCAGTCCACCAGAATGATTTAGCGGCCTCTCCGACACCGAAGCAAAGCTCGTCACATTTTGAAATATAGCTTATTATGTCTGCATATCCGGCGCCGCTTCCCGCAACGGAGTATGATATCTTCTCTCCGTCCACTGCCATGATGATATCTTCATCTGTTATCTGCAGCTCTACGAGATGGCTTTCTCCGTCCTTAAGCTCCCCAGCTATATCGTTCGCGCCTTCGCCATTCGGATTATTGATATCCATCCATGCCCCACCGCCGTTATAGCATATATATGGAGCGGTCTGGATCGACACTCTTCCTCCGTCGGCGCTGTTATAGAAGCTGATCACGCTGTCCCAGCCGTTTGCGGCAGCGCTTTCATCCATTGTAAGGTTATAAGAAAGTGTAAGCTTGTCAAAATTCTTACCGTAATAAGGATTCTCGAACACATTAAGATCACTGCTTGTCTCGTAAGTAAATCCGCTGTTTCGATAAACGACCGTATCCTTTGCGCCTGCTTCGGTTGCAGAGCTTGCGCTTGCGCTGAAGCGGATATCCTTAAGAGTTGCTTTCTCCGTCCACCAGTATGCCTTTACTGCCTCGCCCACTCCGATGCAGAGCTGATCCGCATTTTCGAGGAAATCGATCATATCGCTGTTTGTTGCGCCGCTTCCGTTAAGACTGTAGGAAATCTCCTCGCCGTCAACAGTCATTGTAAGACTTTCGGAATTAAGCACGATCCTTACAGAATAGTCCTTTCCCGCTTCCGCGCGGATGGCAAAATTATCCGCCGCATCCCCTGGCTGGTTTATATCGATCCACTTTCCGGAATCGTTATAACAGATATACGGATTTGTCTGTATGGAAAGTCTTCCGTTTGTGGATGTATTGTAAAAGCTTATAATTCCGTCCCAGCCGTTCTTTGCCGCATCCCCGGAGAATGCGATCGTGTATTCAAATACTGCCTCCTTAATATCTTTTCCGTAGAAAGGATTTGCCTCTATCTCAAGATGATCCGCCGAATCAAGCTCCGCAATATCCCTGTAATACTCGATGCTATAGCCATACTCGGTAACAATGCAGTGGTCTATGGGTCCGACTGTACATACAACATTGCTTATCTGTGCATTGGCTGTCTTGTCTCCCCACCAGGAGCCATATCCGAAATAGAGTCTGTCCGCAGTGTTGTTAAGAAATTCCAGAACCTTATTGTGGTACTGAAGGGTTCCGTCGCCGTTTTCCGTATCAATAATGCTTTCATCATATACCTTGCTTCCATCCACAGATACGCTGAATCCGGTCTGGGTAAAGGAAACGCTGACATGCGCCGTTTCATTTCCGCTTGCTTCAATAGCCTCCCCGATGTAATCCCTGACAAGTGAATAGTTGTTCAGGTTGGCATCATAGAATCCGCCGTCAGCATTATATCCAAGGTATGAGCCCGGGCTGAAATAAAGCCTTCCCTCCTCGGCGTTTTCCGTCCTGAAGGAGAAAAGTGTCCCGAGAACATTTATGATGCCTGTATGCTTAACATCAAATTCAATCGTTGCTCCGCCGCTAAGATCCAGTCCGGCGAAGCTTTTGGTGCTGAAGGGGTTTGCCACATAGAGACTTCCGTTTGCAGCACCTGATAAATCGACGGGTGAATCCGTAAGAAAGCTTCCGACCACAACGGAATCCGTCTCGTTCTGCGCATCGGCATATACCTTCACATTATAAGTCTTGTTGTAATAATAATTACCCTTCCCGATCCTTGCGGTCATGGTAACATCCGTATCCGCAGATACCTGGTTTACCGCTCCGTCATTACTTATTACCGAGGTATTCGATGAAGTCCATGTTACGGAGGTGTTGTAGAGCCCTTCGTTTGCAAGCGAAAGACTGCTGCCGGCAAAGGCCCTGCTCTGGGGTGTTATACTGTCGCTCTGCGCCGTGAGAAGGACCGCATCCTTGTCACTGCATTCCGCAGAACCCCAGATGCTTTCACCCGCTGATGAAACAGCGGTGAATGTCATAACATAGGAATCCTTGCCGGTAAGTCTCTGCGTTACAAATACGCCTTTATAGTCCGTTCCGTTTATATTTATCGTGCAATAAGGCGTACCTTCCGAAACACTCCAGCTTCCGGAATAACCGCCGGTTATGCTTCCGTCCTCATTAAGAGAAATACTGACCGGCTCTGCGCATTCAAGCGAGGAGTATGCCGTCTGGAATTTATGTATTATAAGATCATAAGCACCCGTAAGCTCACTGTTCTCGTATCCGGAGGCATTTAGTGTTTCTCCGGCATACTCATAGGGAGCGGCCACAAGCCAGCCGTTCTCGTTTACAAAGAGCTGGTGAACTCTTACTTCGTGTCCCGCAGTTCCGTCATTAAACTTTGTGTGATAAATAACAAAGCTCTTTCCGTCGGCAGTTGTAAGGACTGAATTATGTCCCTGCGCAATCTCCCCCTTGCTCATGGAGGACCACTTATATCCTCCCATAAGCTTTTCACCGCGGTTATTTGAAGTGTCTGTTGCGCTGTAATTCATTATATACGAATCAAATATCGCGCTGTTTCCCGCCTCGTCCGTGTAAGGTCCGTCGGGATTCGTACTTCTGAATACACGCATGTTGTATCCGCCATCGGGTGAATAGAACCCGTATGAAACAAAGAGATAGTAATATCCCCCAATCTTTTCGATATAGGATCCCTCTCCGGATACATAGTAACCGCCGGCGATCTTTTTTCCGAAATAGGGATCGGAGGTTACAGACCTCCCGAGGGACGAGGTATCCTCGTAGCTCACGGTATAATCCCTGAGTCCGGTATTCTCATCGAGCTCCAGCATATATATACCGCCGGACCATGAGCCGTACACAAGCCAAAGTCTTCCGTTATCGTCATAAAAAACAGCCGGATCGATCGCGTGAGGCCAGTATTCGCCCCAGGTATTTCCGGCACTGTCGCTGTGTCCGTTTATCTTCTGATATTTATCCGGGAGCTGCTCCTGCTCGCCGAGCACAAGCTCAAGATCAGTCTTTTTAAAGCTCTTTCCCGTAGAGGAATCAGTCGTTGTAAATCCGGAGAACACAACAGGCCCCTGGTAAACATAGGGTCCCTCCACGCTGTCGGCAGTCATAAGAACAATCGCGGAATTCCAGTATGCTCCGTTTAAGCTGTAATACATGCACCATTTTCCGAGACTCGGATTATAGATCACATCCGGCGCCCACATGTTTCCTGCCACGGTATTTCCCGAGATCCAGTCGGCTATATCGTAGCTTCCAAACTGCCCCTCGCTCCCGTCAGACAGTGTGACCGTACCCTTGAAGGCGTTATCCGAAAAGGCTTCGCTGAAGGCTGCAGGGGTTACATTACCCTCCGTTATTTTTCCGAAAAGATTGCTGTCCGTATTTTCGGAATAAACCATCCCCCAGTTTTGCAGATCACCTGTTTTAGCGGCGCCCATATGCGAGCCGAATACATAATAAAGCGGATTTCCGCTCCCATCGGTTGTGGTTACGACCGACGGATCATGTACGCTGACCCTTGCCTGGCTTATATCCGCCGGTAAGTTTCCGAGATCCGCATCCGTAAGCTCGATAGACTCGCTGCTCTCCGCCGCGTATGAGCCAAGTGTTGCCCCTCCCACAAGGTTTGAAGCCGTCAGCACAAGCGCACATAACGCCGACAGACAGCCCTTCAGTCTTGCCTTTCCTGTCTTCATGACCTTCTCCATTCTTCTTCGTCTTCCTGTTTACTTTGTTACAGCCCCACCCAACTTAGGATTTTAACGAAACTATTACGAAAAAGTAATGGTTTTGTAACACTTTTACCAATTTCTACCTTTTGTCTGAAAGTGCTTACACGGCTTTGTCTGAAATGACGGCATTATTACAGCGCACACTAAAATAAAGCGCATTTAGCGCCTTATTTAATCGTTATCGTACCATTTTTGAATTGATTAATTGAAAAATTAAACAAAAGAAGGTTTCAGAAAAATATCAAAATATTTCACGATATCCCTATCGTCCTGTCAACCGGCAGAGAAAATGCAATGCCCTGCCCGTTGGTGTCAAGACCCGCCGCTTTGTTGATCGCGGTCAGGACCTCATCCTTGATATCGTTTTTGACTATTATCATTATTATATCCTTATCCGGCTGGACTACGATGCCAAAGAGCTTCTCAGCTTCCCCGTTCGCCGTTCCGCGACCGTGAATAACCGTTCCTCCCCTTGCGCCGACCAGCCTTGCCGCATCCATAACCGTCTCCGAATACCCTGCATTAACTATACATACAACCATCTGGTGTTCTCTTGTCTTCATATCCAAACCCTCAGATTAAAATGACAATTATCAGTTTACTTTCTTATGTCGAGGAAATGCTTCCCGACTCATTGCTCAAAAATCCAAACGCGGTGGCACCCATTATACTGCTTAAAGGCACAGCCACCGAAACGCCCTTTCCCCCTTTTACGGACGCGAATTTCTCCTCAAGAACCGTTTCGATATCCTCGAGCCGGTCCTCCCTTACCACGCTTATTATAACCGCCTTTTCATTATCCGCTATACCGAGGATATCAAGCATCCTCTTCTCCGCAGTGCCGGTCGCACTGAGGAGCATCTGCATATTTACATCGAAGGATTGCAGAAGATCGGCATAAAAATCTCCCTTGCGCCTGTCCACTATTGTTATCAGCACCTCAAGGCGGATGGGCGATACATTTTTATTATCCCTTGCCATCGCTTTATCCCTCCCAGTCAAAGTAGATTATCTGTTCATCCTCAGCAGAGAATATCCGCTTCATTACTGCCTTTTCGTGTGCCTTCTTCGCAACTATCGCTCTGAAGCCCAGAAGCTGTATCGCGATCAGCGGAGTCATCGCCACCATCGCTACAACACCGAACGCGAATTCCAGAACCGAATCCTCGCCTTTAAAAACGACACTGGCTCCGATGACCAGAGGCAGTACAAAGCCCGATGTCAAAGGACCGCTTGCAACACCGCCGGAATCAAAGGCTATGGCCGTATACAGCCCGGGAACAAAAAAGGAAAGCGCCAGCGAGATAAGATATCCCGGAACAAGGTAGTAAAGGACCGAAAAGCCCACCGAGGCACGAAGTACCGACAGGCCTACCGATAATCCGACTCCCAGCGAAAGCGCGATCATCATCTGCTTCCTGCTCACATTGCCTCCCGTTACCTCCTCGACCTGGTGGTTCAGAACATGGATTGCGGGCTCCGCAAGGACCGTAACCATTCCGAGTATAAAAGCGAAGCCTATCGCTGCCTTATCGCTGTATGTGGCAAGATCATGACCTATCCTGTAGCCCACCGGCATATAACCGATGGTTACCGATGTCAGGAATATCACAAGCCCCGCCATAGTATACAGTATACCCACAAATATCTGCACAAGGCTCCTTGGGCTCATCTTTAATATGGTAAATTGAAGTATTAGGAAGAAGAAAACTATAAGTCCGAGGGCTATACATACCTCCCTCAGCGTGTGAAGCGCCGTTACTCTTACGGCAGTAATCATATCTTCCGCCACATTGTAGTCCGGGATCATATAGTTTATCTCGCCGCGGGAGAATATCGACAGTACAAGAAGCGCGAGAACCGGACCTACGGAACACATCGCGACCAGACCAAAGCTGTTCTCCTGAGCCTTTTTACCGCCTATCGCCCCGGCTATTCCGACTCCCAGCGCCATCAGAAAGGGAACTGTTATCGGACCCGTCGTCACTCCTCCCGAATCAAAGGAAAGCGGGAGAAAAAGCCCCTTCCCCCTCTCGAATAAAAGAGCGACAAACGCGAATATCATCATATAGAAAAGAAGGAGCAGCGATGACTGATCCTTTTTGTAGACAATTTTTGTAACGCCGATCATAAGGAAAAAACCGACTCCAGCCGCCACGGTAAAGATAAGCAGCCTTGAATCCATAACCTCGCTTACCTGCGTGGCAAGCACGGAAAGATCCGGCTCCGCGACCGTGATCAGTATTCCCATCAAAAGCGATACGGATAATAAAACCGGAACCTTTCGGGATTTTGTAAGACCCGCTCCGATATACTCTCCCATCGGAGTCATAGCCATATCGGCACCGAGATTGAACAGCCCGATACCGATTATCAGAAAAACAGTTGAAACAAGAAATGTTATAAGCTCGTACGAAGTAAGAGATACCAGCGGAGTGACATAAAGGACGATAACGAGAAGCGCTACCGGCAATACAGAACTAAGGGATTCCTTTAATTTATACGGAAGAACACTTTTAATACTCATTCATTACTTTCGCGCTCATCTTCCTTTTTGACCTCGGAAACTATCTGCTCGAAGCTGATTGGTGTGTAGAGAATCCTCTCAACGCTTACACAGCGGCTTCTTGAGCTTACAGATCTGTATGCCGGATCATTATGTATATGCCCGAATATATTAGCGTACGGCATATTTCTGTTGACATATAAGGGTTCATGGGAAAGTATCCAGAAGCTTTCAAAGATGACCGGTCTGTCGTAGACTTCACAAAAACCCAGAGTGCGATACTCCTCATTAGTCATTGTATCATGATTTCCCTTAATAAGAAACTTTTTACCCTTAAGATTTTCTAAAGATTTAACATCTCCGATGTCCCCCAATAAGAAAACCTCGTCCTCCTCCGAAACCACCCTGTTCCAGTTATCGGCGATCACACGGTCCATCTCATCCGTATCCTTAAAGGGGCGGTTCTCGTAGCGTCTTATATCGTCGTCTCCAAAATGTGTATCCGCTATAAAAAATACGCTCATGATTCCTCCAAAAGCTCCCTTGTATACGGATCTGAGGGTGAATTAAACACCTGCTCCCTGTCGCCGATCTCGAGGATTCTTCCATCCTTCATGACCATAATACGGTCGCTTACACGGTATATAACATTTATATCGTGAGATATAAAAAGGTATGCGATTCCAAACTCGTCCTGCAGACTCTTTAAAAGATCGAGCACCTGGTCCTGTATCGTTACATCGAGGGCGGATACGGGCTCGTCGGCAAATATAAGCTTCGGCTTCGTCATAAGTGCCTGGGCGATACTGACTCTCTGGCGCTGTCCTCCGGAGAGCTGGTGGGGATAGCGGTAATAATAGCTTTCGTCCAGCCCGACACGCCCAAGCATCTCCATCGCCTGCTCGCGTCTCCACTCCTTTGTCGTCTTTATATCCCTGCGGATCGCATCCATTGTATAAAGCGGCTCCTCGAGCTGCCACCCGATGGTACGCATCGGATTAAGGCTGCTGTAGGGATCCTGAAATATCATCTGGGGTCTGATTGTCCTGTGTTCTATCTTTCCCTTTATATTCCTGTTTATACCGAGTATCGCCTTGCACAGCGAGCTTTTTCCGCAGCCGCTCTCTCCGACAAGTCCGAGGGTTTCTCCCTCGTATATATCAAACTTCGCCGCATGAACCACCTTTCTTCGGATATTTCCTCCGAAGGGCTTTTTACTGCGTTCCTTGTAATACACACAAAGGTCTGTAACGGTAAGGATACTTTTTTTCGCCGGTGCGATATCCGCCCTGTCGGAATCCTTTTTATCCTCGGAGTCAGGATTTTCCGGCATCATGGCAGTCTGCCTACTGCACGCGCAGTCTTCCCCGGCATACTGCGGGGCGCTCCTTTTCCTGCCCGGCACCGCGGAAATAAGCTTCTTTGCGTATTCCGTCCCGGGATTCGTAAAAATATCCTCCGTCGCCCCCCGTTCAACGATACACCCATCCTTCATAACAAGAAGTCTTGTGCATATCCTTCTTGCAAGGTTGAGATCATGGGTGATAAAAAGCATACTGTTGTTTTCGCGTGCATTGATATCCTTGAGAAGCCTTACTATCTGGTTCTGTATCGTAACATCAAGCGCTGTCGTCGGCTCATCCGCGATTATAAGCTCGGGATGGAGAATGACTGCCATCGCGATCATCACTCTCTGGCGCATACCTCCCGAAAGCTGATGGGGGTATTTATCGTAAAGCGCTTCCGCATCGTGCAGCCCGACACTCTCAAAGGCTTCCACAACGCATCTTTTCCTGTCCGCAGGCTTGGGGTACCGATCAGACGCATGTAAAATGAGCTGTTCCGCCACCTGCGGCCCAACCTTCATCGTGGGATTAAGGCTTGTCATCGGCTCCTGAAAAACCATACTCATATGGCTTCCGCGATAGGAACGCAATAATTTTTCGTCCGGCTTTTTTCCCGCCTCAAGTATGACTGTATCACCAATGGTTACTTTTCCGCTCTCCATAACAGCCTCGTCGGAGAGCAGTCCCATCAGCGTAAGGGCAGTAACGGACTTACCCGAGCCGGATTCACCCACCAGTCCGAGTATTTCTCCCGGGCGAAGCTCCAGGCTTATACCTGATACCGCTTTCTTCCCGTCAAATGAAATTGTAAGTCCGTCAATGCTTATCAAGGTCAATTTCCTTTACATCTGTGATTTCTTTCTTCGTGAGATTCCTTCGCTCAGCATGGCTGCCGCAAGGACCATCCATACTATCGTAATCCCGGGGGCCAGAGCATACCACGGTGCCGTGCCTAGATACCCCTGCGCATCGCTTAACATACTTCCGAGCGTTGCATCCGGAGCCTGTACTCCTATTCCGAGATAGCTTAATCCCGACTCGGCAAGTATGGCATTGTTGAACCCTATCATTACGCTAACCCAGAACACCGAAAAAATATTTGGGAGTATATGGAGGAAGAGTATCCTCGGCTTACTTGCTCCCATAAGCCTTGCCCTTACGATATAATCGGCGTCTCGGAGCCTTATGAATTCTCCTCGCACGATCCTTACAAAGCTCGGGGTAAAGGCAATACCGAGGGCAACCACCACATTCGCCCTTCCTTTTCCGAGAACGCTAATAACGACAAGCGCAAGAAGTATGCTGGGGAAGCCGTTGACCGCATCCACTATCCTCATAACCACCGTATCCACCAGCCCTCCGAAATATCCTGTAACTGCGCCTATAAGTATTCCGAGTACAGAGGACATGAGAACCACGAACACGCTTATCAAAAAGCTCGTACCGATTGCCTTCATTACCCTCGAGAAAATATCTCTTCCGAAATTATCCGTCCCGAAGGGATGGGCAAAGCTCGGCGGTTTGAATTTTAACGCAGCCGACATTGCGGTCGGACTGTATGGTGTCCAAAACAGCGAGAGGATCGATAAAATAAGGATCACTCCCGCCATCACGGCACCGATGATAAGGTAATTATTCAGTTTTTTCGAGCCCTTTTTCATCATTCGACGCGTATCCTCGGGTCAAGCTCACGGTAGATCACATCCACCACAAAATAAACCAATATAACAACCATGGTAATATACAGGATAAGTACCTGCACCACGGGAAAATCTCTTGTTGATATGGAACTGATAAGTAATCTTCCGACACCGGGAAGGGAGAATACCTGCTCCACCACTATTGAACCTGCGATAACCTCGGCTATTATCATTCCGACAAAGGTCACTACGGGAAGCATTGCGTTTCTAAGGACATGCTTAAACAAAATCGACTTATCCGATGCGCCCTTGCTCTTTGCCGTGCGGACATAGTCCGCCCGAAGCTCCGTCAGGGTGGAATTTCTAAGAAACCTCGCCGTCATGCCTATCTTGGGTATCGCGATGGCGATGGCGGGGAAGATCAGATATAAAACAAAAGCCCAGAAGTCTTTTTTATAGCTGACATAGGCTCCGGGAATGAACATTTTAAATATTATGCCAAACAGGTATGTTACAAGGATGCCCAGAAAAAAGGAGGGTATCGCCATTGACCCCTGTGTAAGCACATTTAACGCTCCGTCCAAAAAACGGTTTTTCGTACCCGCCCACAAAACCCCGAGGGGTATTGCAAACAGGACTGTGAAGATAATGGAAATAAGGCCGAGCCACAAAGTCACCGGAAGTTTGTCTCCGATGAGCTCCGTGACCGGCATCATCTCGTTCATATTCTTTGAATAACGATAGCTCACTCCAAGATCGCCGTGGAGTATGCCCGATGCCCAGTTAATGTATCTTTGCACCGGCGGTTTGTCGAGACCCAGCTCCTCCCGGAGCTGCTGTTCTCTCTCCGGAGTTGCCTCTGTTCCGAGAATTGAATTTACGACATCACCCGGAATGATCTGGAAAGCGAGGAAAGACAGTACTGACACAAGGAACAATGTAATAATGAGAGTCGCTATCTTCTTTATAAAATAAGTCATACTGTTTTCCTCCTTTCCGGATAGTTTTTTTAACTCAGCGCTTTAACTGCGCCTGTATGTCCCTCGCTTTGTCCGTGTGTTTCTTACTTGGTGTAATAAACGCTGGACATATCCTGGACATATACGGGATAGAACTTGTATCCACCAAGATTGTTTGCAAGTGCCACCTTAAGGGCGGGAACCTGAAGGAATGCCGTGCCTGCATTATCTACGAGAATCTTCTGGAGTTCCTTGTAAAGAATGCCTCTCTCACCCATGGACTTGCACTCAAGAACATTGGCATAGACGCTGTCATATTCCGGTGAGTTAAAGTTGATAAAGTTCTTGGGTGAGTCTGAGACGAAACGGTTAAGGAGATATCCGGGTGTCATATCGCCGGTGATTCCGCAGATCGTTGTCTCATACTTTCTGTCAGTGTAAACATCCGACAGCCAGGTATTCCATTCTACAGCGTCAATCTTCGCATTGATACCTACAGCCTTGAGCTGCTCAGCTACTACCTCACCGGTCTCCATATGAAACTCATAGTTGGAGGGGATGGTGATGGTAAGGTCGAATCCATCGGGATAGCCTGCCTCGGCAAGAAGCTGCTTTGCTTTCTCCTGGTCTCCGGTAAGCCCGTAGGTGCCGTTAAGATCCTCATAGTATGAGGAAAGGGTGGGAAGCATTGCTGAGCTGATGATGGTCGCATCACCTCCGGCTACAAATCCGCTTACCTCCTCGCGGTTTATCGCGTAGCAGATAGCCTGTCTTACCTTGGGATCATTTAAGGGCTCTACATCATTGTTGATAAAGAGCGCCTGTACGACTGCCGAAGGTGCCGCGAGAACCTGCATTTCGGACTGGATCTCGGTAGCCTCTGAATCGGTAAGATAAGGATAAATCTGGATTGTTCCTGAACGAAGCTCCATAAGAGCAGTCTCCGCGCTGGTAACAATCTTGAAGTCTACCTCATCAAGATAGGGCACTCCCTTTATGTAGTAGTCCTCGTTCTTCTGTACTACAATACCCTCCTGGGGTGTGTATGATACAAAACGAAACGGTCCGGTACCGATAGGATCTGCATTCGAATCCTCTCCGCTGCCATTAGGGATAATGGCGGTGGTAAAGCTGTAAATCAGCTCCGGATTGACGCTGCCTACGGATACGCGAACCGTTTTTTCATCAACTATATCAACTGCGGTTATTGCACTCAGCGTGGATACGAGAGGCGTTCCGTCGAGAAGCCCCGAGGCTCTCTCAAGTGAATACTTAACATCTTCCGCAGTAACTGTATTTCCATTATGGAACTTAACGCCGGGTCTTAAATTAAAGGTGTAGGTAAGTCCGTCATCGGAAAGGGTGTAGTTCTCGGCCACCGCTCCGGTGAGGTCTCCGTTCTCATCACACTTAACAAGACCTTCAAAAATATTAAAGAGGATTTCTTTAGTTCCTGCCGCCGTTACCTTGTGAGGGTCAAGACCATCAATATCCTGCTGAATGCCTACAACTACGGTTCCGCCGTAGGTGGCATTTTTAGAGGTTTTATCCTCCGAAGACGCTTCTGTACCGCCTGCGCATCCGCACAGTGCAGTCATTGCCAGAAGTGTCACTAAAAAAGTAGTGAAAACCTTTTTCATAATAACTCCTCGCTTCTTCGAAAAACTACGCCTCTCATTATTCTATTGTCAGCACTATTGTAACATACTTTTGTGGATTTACAAGGTGTTTTGGGTTTTTGTACCGAAAAACCATAATGATACTTTCAATGATCACCCTCTGCGGCAAGCCGGAATTACTTAACGCTTGTCAGGCAATTCATTTTCAGAGCCTGATCTTGCTCATGACCTGCCCGACCTTGTCCTTTATGCAAAGGTCGGCATGGCTATCCCTTGAGGTCGGTGCCATATTGATCACGACCAGCTTATCTCCGGCAAAGTAATCTATGAGTCCCGCCGCGGGATACACCGCGAGAGAAGTCCCCGCAATAATAAGAACCTGCGCCTTGCTTATGTACCATACCGCCTTGTTAAGAGTCTTCTGATCCAGTCCCTCCTCGTAGAGCACAACATCGGGTTTTACAGGGCCACCGCACTCGTCACATACCGGGTAATCTCCCTTTGAGTTTTTAATATAATCAAAGTCAAAAAACTTACCGCAGTGCTCACAGTAATTACGAAGCGTTGAGCCATGGAGTTCAAGTACTTCCCTGCTTCCGGCCTTCTGGTGAAGCCCGTCTATATTCTGTGTTATAACCGCCTTAAGCTTTCCGGCTCTTTCAAGCTCGGCAAGTTTTAGATGGCAGGCATTCGGCTCCGCCCCGTCTATCAGCATCTTGTTCTTATAAAAGCGGTAAAACTCCTTGCGGTTTCTCATATAAAAGCTGTGGCTAAGGATAGTCTCCGGCGGATAGTCGTACTGCTGGTTATACAGACCGTCGACACTTCTGAAATCCGGTATACCGCTTTCCGTGGAAACCCCGGCTCCCCCGAAAAACACTATGTTGTCATACTTCTTTATGATCTCGTTTAGTTCTTCAATTCTGTCCATACTTACAGCCCTCCTTGCGTTCATTAAATACTTTAACGAGCAATAGTTTTCCGTCCCCTACAGAAACCATAGCTTTCTTTCCGGGCAATACCTCGTTGCTTATCCCATACTGGTATTCGGGATTTATCTTACCGTCCTCAAGAGGAAATTTTGCATTCCTTATCGTTATTCCTTCTGCGCATCCGGCGATGGCAATAAGCGAGAAGTATTCATACGAGTCCTCTACATATACCGGTTGCTCTTTTATGATCTCCATCTCCGAATGATCATCTATTATCCTTGCACATTTTCCCCGGTTATCAAGAAATAACAAAATAGAGATATTTCCCAGCGAGTGGTCAAAGCGTCCGCCCACAACCCCGATCAGTGTAAAGCTTTCGTACCCTCTTTTAAGCGCTTCCTTTGCCGCGTAGAATGTGTCCGTATCGTCCTTTTCTCTCGGAAGCCTTATTGTTTCCACCGGAAGATGCGGATCCTCGGAAGAGTCAAAATCCGCCACTATTAAGTCCGGCTTTAAACCAAGAGGCCCGCTGTGGCGAAGACCGCTGTCACAAAAGATCACAAAAGGCTCTTTTAGCAGTTCGAGTGCAAGCCTCTCTTTTATTATCCTGTAGTCGGAGATATCGGCACCCCCGACAATAATACAACTCTTCATTTTGTTCCCCGGTTTATTTGTTTATCTGACTTTAGATCAATTTGAATTTTTTTCCCTTTTTTTCGCTATAACAAAGAAGATGACAGCAATGACTACAGCGCATCCGCTGACGATTCCAATGGTTATAAGATCCCTGCTTCCGAGACCGGTTGCAATCTCAGCGATCTTCGCCTTACCGATTTTAATTGTTACAGTTCCCGCTGACCCCATTCCGGTAATATCAAATTCGCCTGTCTCGGGATTCTGGAGATGTGAGAAGATAAGTACCGCGTCAAATATGGCGGTCCCCATAAGAACAAGTCCTCCAAGAACATTAAATACGGAAAGATTCTTCTTTTCCGCAGTTCTCATTCTCGTTACACTCTCCTCGCGGAAATCAAGCATAGAACCAATATAATACGCCATTACAGCGGTTACTATTGTCTCCGGGATCATGTATGTTGCGTTATATCCGAAAGAGTAGATAAGCGCTGCATTTGTTGGAATAGACAAGCCTGCCCACACCGTTGCCCCCGAGATGACATGGCAGATATATCTTAAAATGCAGATAAATATTGAACCCAAAAGAAGCGCACCGGACTGTGATCTGACAGTCTTTCTGAATATTCCCCCGAGACCGGATACCATAAACGCGATTATATAATCAAGCAGTATGACCGCAAGGATAGACTGCCAGGTGGTAACATACGAGAGAGTGTTCAGTCCTAAGAGCTGCTGGATAATTCCGAATACCACTCCGGTAAGGATTCCCCAGCGGATACCGTTTCTGTAAGAGATTATTACTATGGGGAGCATACATGCGATGGTTACGGAACCACCGTAGGGAAGATCAAGGATCTTGATCAGTGACAGGACGGTTGCAATGGCCACCATGATGGCAGCCTCCACAAGATTACGCGCAATACTGCGGTTGTTAGATACTGTAGAACTCATTATAATCCTCCTTTATACGCGGCTGCAAAGGACGCAGCTCGCGTCGCTAATAATTTGGTATCGAACTTCACTACCGCGTGCGGCAGCTCTGCTGCCGGGACGCGGCGCGATGCTTCGCATGGCAAGTGCGTAAAGACTTTCGCACTTGCCACGCGGCTGCAAAGGACGCAGCTCGCGTCGCTAATAAAAAAAACCATGTCTTTTGAACATGGTATCAGCGGGAGGATAAAAATCCACGCGAAATAATCGCAATAATAGCTTCCCTACGCCGGTATGAACCGGATCAGGTCTTAAGGGTCAACATTAACTGTACTCTCAGTCCGACAGCTCATACATAGATAACGGCTTACGCGATCATCGTCGCCCGGCGGACTCCCCCAGCTGATAGATATTTAATTACAGGAACGGTAAAAAATTTAGCTAAATAATTTTATTCCAGACCATATTGTAACATTAAAAAAAGATTTGTAAAGAGAAATTTTTTGCTGCATCCGTCAGTATTCGGGAAATTTCCAATCC
Source organism: Lachnospiraceae bacterium (assembly GCA_017479285.1). Taxonomy (GTDB): domain Bacteria; phylum Bacillota; class Clostridia; order Lachnospirales; family Lachnospiraceae; genus AC2028. The sequence goes on along the minus strand of JAFVCL010000016.1, from coordinate 98,832 downwards.
CCTCCAAATCCTCCCTTCTCTTTACTTTAGCAGTTTATCACCCTTCCGAGATGGAAGGAATACAGGAGCCTCTCGCTTACCTTCAGCTTTGTCAGCTTCTCTATCGCCTCCCGGTAATAGTCCAGCTGGGTGTGGTATCTGGAGACAAACTCCTCATCCTTTTCAAGGCTGTCGGTCTTATAATCGAGCAGGACTATCTTTCCATCCTCCACAAAATATGCATCTATGATTCCCTGTATGAGGACGGTCTCACTCTCCGGGAAATCCTTATTCACCTTGCTTGCCGACAGGCCGAGAACAAAGGGCTGCTCCCTTTTTAAGCCTCCCTCCGAATTACTCTTCCACATTCGGAAAGCCAGCCCGGTCTTTAGAAATTCCGCTATTTTTCCGGGATTAACTGCCTCAAAACATTCCTCCGTTATGCGGTTTTCCCGCAGTTCCTCCGCAAGAAACTCCCTGACTGTTCTTTCGGATATGGAAAGCATTTTATCTCTGTACTCCTCAAAGCTTTCCGGCCTTCCCCCGAATGCTTTTCCCAGAGTTCTGTCAAAGTCGAATATCTCCATAACTCTGTGGTAGGAATTACCCCTGACGGTTCCGCTGATCTTCTTCTCCGCTCTTCTGAATTCGGGGATGTATATTTCCTTTTCCCTGCCCTCAAACTGCTCGTACGCGGCCTCATCCTCATCCAGCATCGCAGCCATCTTAAGCTCCGATACGGTAGTCTTAGTATATAGCTTTTCAAGGTACTTGTAGGGGTACTCATAGGCAAGTCTTCTTTCCAGAGCGGAAAGCTTCCCCGGATCGGCTTTTTCGTCAGCTCTCCCGAGTTCATCCCTTCTCGCAGCCATCACAAGCTGTTCCCCGAGTTTTAATCCCTTGATATCCTCTGCTTTTAATACTTTTGAATCTATCTCATCACACCCTCCGAGTACGGGAAGGATAATGTCCAGATATGATCTGGCTTTCATAAACCTCAGATAAGAAAGCCTGCCATCCCCCTTTGCCATGGCTTTATCAAGAGTCTCCTCCGCCTTGGCGCACTTACCTGTCAGAATGAGCTTTTCCTTTGCTCTTGTCATTGCAACATAGAGAAGCCTCAGTTCCTCCGAAATTGCATCCTGAAGCAATTTTTTTGCGAGAAGGTCGTGTCTTATTGTTCTTGAGCGGGTTCGCATTTTCAGATCCACATCTATATACCCGATTCCAAGATCTCCGCAGCATATAAGTCTTGCGCTGCTGTCTGTCAGATTGAATTTTTTCCCGAGTCCCGCAAGGATTGTTATCGGGAACTCAAGTCCCTTGCTCTTGTGGATTGACATAAGCCTTACCACATCCGCATTTTCCCCGAGGACATCAGCCTCCGCGGTCTTGTCCTTGGTATACTTGCCGAGCTGGTCTATGTAACGGATAAAATGGAACAATCCGAAATAACTGGTCTTTTCATACGCCGATGCGTAGGAAAGGAGCATCTCCACATTAGCCCTTCTCTTTGCTCCCGCGGGGAGAGCGGTTACATACTCTATATAGTCATGATCATCAAAGATGGTCTGTAAAAGCTCCCTTATGGGTCTGTATGTTGATAGCCTTCTGTAGTGCTCTATCTTTGCCGCAAATTCCGGAAGACTTTGCTTTACGACATCCCAGAGGTTTTCCTTCGTATGAAGGGCGCGCATTTCCGCCACCTCCTCCACGGATACCCCACCGAATACGGAGGTCAGGGTTCCGTACAGGGCAATCTCGCTTCTCGGATTGTTTATGGTGCGAAGGAGCTGAAGCACCCCCTGTACCTCCGGAACCGAAAAGTATCCTCCTCCCTGACTTATGGAGATCGGAATTCCCTCCTGTTCAAAGATTCTTCCGATGGTTTCGGCTATTTTTGAAGGGCTCCTGTGAAGGATAACGATATCGCTGTATCGTACAGGTCTGAATCTCCGGATAGTGTTTCCCTCAGGGGTCTTAACGCTTTCGGTAACCCTTGTCTTTAAAAGCTCCTTTATTTTTGCGGCTATTACAAGAGCCTCCGTCTCTTCACCTGAGTATCCTCCCTCTTCCGTCTCGTCCGTATCATCATTGTCCGGGGATTTATCTCCGGAAGACATTTCATCGGGAGCTGTATCGCCGGATGGCGTTTCCCCGATCTCATCACCGAGATTGCTGTCAAAAAGCAGAAGCTCCGTCTTAAATTCTCCCTCCTCCCCCTCCGGGTAGTCGGCTCCGTAATAAAGTCTCGATGCGGCATCATACTCTATTCCGCCCATTTGACTCGTCATGGTGCGCTCAAAGATCTGGTTGACACTTCTTAATACTTCATCTCTGCTTCTGAAATTCTTGGACAGGTCTATCCTTTCACACCCCTCGGTTTCCGGATAGCTTTCAAATTTATCTATAAAAAGATCCGGCCTTGCCTGTCTGAAACCGTAGATACTCTGCTTTACATCCCCCACCATGAACCTGTCATATGAAGCCATATCTTTTGAGGCAATGGTCCCAAGTATTATATCCTGGACAAGATTGCTGTCCTGGTACTCATCCACCATTATCTCCCTGAAATGCTCCCTGTATTCAAGGGCAGTCTCGGTAGGATTTCCATCATCGTCCACAAGGATTTCCAGCGCAAAATGCTCAAGATCTCCAAAATCCACAACATGCTCCCCGGACTTTCTCTCCTGAAATCTTCTCCGGAATTCCATTGTTATATCAACAAGTATATCTATATACGGCGCACATTTTTCCGCCTTAAGCGCAAGACTTTCCATAGAAGGCTCAAAGAAATAATCCATAATCTCCGTCAGGATGGCTTTAATGGATGCGCGGCCCTTGGAAACGGCTTTCTTCAGCTCTTCATCATATTCATCCCCTTTGCAGGCCGGCATACGGGTTATTTTTCCGTCGTTGTACGCTTTAAGTCCCCTCTCAAACTCCTCCAGAGACCCGCTCGACATAACCTTTTCGATAAGAGCTTTTTCCTTCTCGAGCCCCTCCCTGTAAGGCGAGGGTCCACCCGGCAATGAGCATATCCCTGCTAAAGCATCATATTCAGCGGATACATCCGAAACTATCCCCTTAAGATATTTAAAGAGAAAAACACCGGTTGGATCTCCCGTATATGCGCCGTTTACGCACTTTACCCCGGAGAGTTTTTTACAGATATCTCTGTGGTCGTTCTTCCGCTGGTTCAGATACTCTTCCGGTCTGGCAAAGCTTTCTGAATACTCCTGCAGTCCAAGGATACTCTCCTCAAATTCCGAGTCATCAGTCCTTGTGGGAGCAAAATACGCCGTGGCCTCAAGAAACGCCTCACTTCCCTCCGCATATTTCTCCTCAAGAAGCTCCGAGAGAACATCTCTTCTCATAAGCTCCCTCTCCCCCTCATCCATAACCCGAAAATCAGGGTCGAGTCCTATATCATGAAAATGATTCCTTAAAAGATTCTGGCAGAATGCGTCTATTGTGGTTATCATCGCACGATGAACCAGAGCATACTGCTTTTGCAGATGCTCTGAGCCGGGATCCTTTTCAAGCTCATCGGAAATACGGTTAAGGATCCTCTCCCTCATTTCAGCCGCGGCAGCTTTTGTAAAGGTAACCACCAGAAGCCTGTCGATATCTATGTTATTTGCGGGATTGCAGACAAGAGCCACTATCCTCTCAACGAGGACGGCAGTCTTTCCGCTACCCGCAGCGGCACTGACAAGAACATTTTTATTTCTGGTGTTTATGACTCTTTTTTGATCATCTGTAAAATCTATTCCCAATTTCCTTATTCCTCGCTACCACCATCTTTGGGGGTATTTCCATCCGCAGAAACCTCACCGGTCCTCTTTTCTTCAGCAGCTTTCAGTATCTTTTCCAGCGCCTCATCCGCTTTAATACCCGCTGCGCCAACCTTTCCGTATCCCGGTATCTTTCTGTCATAACTGCAGGAGGCTTTATATGCGCAGTATTTGCAAACATCTTTATCCGCGGGAGCTATCTCTATGTTTCCGTCAAGTATCTCACCGCCCTTTTTAACGGATATATCCTCGCAGTATGTCATTATCGATCGTATAACCTTTTCGCTCCCCACCTCTGAGCCCTTTGTAAAGGAGCCGTCCCTTTTGTATGCGACATTTATTACATCCGACTCTCCGTCCTTCTTTTCCAGATCGTAATCATTCAAAGCTATGACATTTTCATCATCTGCCACAAGTCCCTTCATCCTCATGGCTTTTCTTCGCTTGAGCTCAAGCTCATCCCGGGTCTTTTCCGATCCCGTTTCTATCAGCGGATCATCCACATGGTAATAGAGCATAGCCGCAGGATACGCTTTCTTACCCTCATCCCTGATTCTCTTTATCTCCTGGGAAAGATACATGGGAAGCTGCAGCTGCCTTCCCTCATAAATCTTTACCGGGTCTATTTTTTTATCGGATGATTTATAATCAACTATCCTCACATATATCTGATCCGACAGACCGGCTGTATCCACCCTGTCGATCTTTCCCCGAAGTCTCAGCTTTCTTACCTTTCCGCTGTTTGAGGGCTTCATGTCACACTCTCTTTTAAAAGGTACCTCGAATTCTTTAGGCTCAAAGCCTCCCTTTTTTATCTGGTAGCGTATTGAAAGAACGCTGGAAAGGAGCATGTTTTTAAGCCTTTTAAGACTCTGGCGGTTTCTCGCAGTGTCCTGGAAAACGCTGGCTCCATATACATCCGTGACCTCTTCGAGAATGGCAGATATAGTCTCCTGCGCGTATTCATCATCAAAATCCTTCCAGGTCTTGCCGTCCTTCTTTAGCCTTTTGGAAAAAAGATCCAGAACCTCATGGAAAACATTACCCGTATCCCTTTGGTCTATTCCGAATTCATTATCCTCCCTAAGCGCAAGTCCGTATGTCAGGAAAAATTTATAGGGACAGGAGGCATAGGTTTCCAACCGGCTTATACTGCTCCTGAGGATTGCCTCATCCCCCTCACTCGCATCGCAGTACAGCTTTTCCGATAATTCCTCGGAGAGCTTTTCGGGTGAATACCTTGCGAAAGCTGCATCCTCCAGCATCCTTCTTTTCTCTATGGTCTTCTCGTCGCCATACGCACTGTAAAGGGTATATATCTCGCTCTCTCCGGTACTTCCCCCCTCTGCGTAACGGCGAAGATCCTCCCCGAGAAATATAAGACCCTCTTTATGCGTGACGATCTGAGTACTGCCCGGCGCATCCTCCGGCACTTCCACCTTTATCGCCGGGAACATCCTTTTTATGACCTCACACAAATATGAGGGACGGAGACTCCTTCCGGCAGAATCCAGCTGAGCCCAGGAGATATAAAGTCCATCCGATGGCTTAGTCATGTTCATGTAAAGATATAAGCGCTGTATATACATCTCCTCCCGCGGTGTCGGTGCCAGTTCAATCCCCTTTTCACGGATATCCTCTCTTTCAAGGTCGGAGATTATTCCGCCCTTATCCGTATTTTTAGGGATATTACCATCGTTTACCCCCATGAAGAAGAGATATCTAACATTAGGAACTCTTGTCCTTTCAATATCTCCCACAAGGATCTTGTCAACCGTCTGTGGTATGGTTCCGACTCTTATCTCTCCGAAGCCCGCATCGAGTATCTCATAGAACTCTCCGAGGGATATCACATCATCCCCCATGAGAGAATTCACCTGTTCAAGGAGCTCCATTATCTTTCGATAGATCAGGCTGTATTCCTTTTCCCTTACAAGGTCGCCCCCGGCGGCAAACTCCTCGGCGTATTTATTCATTTTTTCGGCTGCCCCGATTCCCACAAGGAAATCATATAACCTTCCCACAAAGCTGCTTACAGTCTCTTTGGTGTTTGCTGTCAGATTTCCAACCTCACCTTTGCAAAATAACTGTATCTCCTCAATAAATTTTTCCCTTGTTTTATTGAGCTCTTCAAGTCCGGTTTCATCAGACTCGCACATATCATCCGTTTTACGGGCAAACCTGCGGCTCCACGCCTTGTGTCCGCGTATTCCCGTTCTTCGGATATAAACCTCGAGCCTGTCAGCCTCATCGGGTTCTATCCCGGAAATACCGCAGCGGATATAATGGAAAACCGCCTCCGCCGAAAAGCCCCTGATAAATAGTCCGAGGATGCTTCTTACTCCCTCCGTTAGGGGTCCGAGTCTGATTCCGTTTGTCCTGTCTATATAAAAGGGAATCCCCATCTTTGAAAACTCCCTCTCAAAATAGGGAGCGTAGCCTTCAAGGTCACCGGATACCACTGAGATATCCCGGAACTGTAAATCTGCATTAGCTTGAAGTAATCTGAATATCTCCAGTCCCGCCTGCCGTACCTCCTCCGCGGGGTTCGAAGCTGTATACATCCTAATCGCGCTGTCAGAGCTCCCCTGTATACAGTTTTTTTCCGACGGGTCTGCCCCGCACACGGCTCCCTGCATCGCAGCTCCGTCCGCCGTACTTTCCACTCCGTACTTTAAATGTCTGCCGACACGGAAAAGCCTTTTTTCAAGGAACTCAATCTCATTTTTTCTTCCCGTATATGTACAGTAATCGTTTTGTGCAAGCTCTATTCCCCTGTCCCTTGCCCTCTTTGTAAGTGCGGCATAGGTTTTCCCGCTCAAATAAAAAAGATTCTGCATCCCGGTACACTCGGAGATATTCTCCCCGGCTCCAAGCTCAAGAGAAACGACCGTTTCGTCGGCGATTGCCATAATATCCTCTATAACATCAAGCTGGATAGGTGTAAAACCGGTAAACCCGTCATAGACTACGCAGCTTCCCGGAAGGATACCGCTCTTGGGCAGCAGCTCCCTGAGGATACTCAGTTTTTCCTCCCGTGTAATATAGTTTTCCGCGATATACTCTCTGAATTCCTTGTATATAAGCCTTAGATCCGCGAGCTTACAGCCCAGCGCCCCCTTTCCTTTAAGGGACCCGGTAAGATTGTCTATATCCTCCGGAGAAAGACCGTACTGCATGAACTCGGATATAATGCTCTTTACTTCGCTTATATAGCCCTGTCTGTGGATTCTCCGTCCGAGAACCGGAAGCTTATCGGATATCCTCCCCGCAACACGCTGGAGCACAAGGCTTTTCCCGGTATCATCAAGCACCGGAAGCTCCTTCCAGCCCACCTCTGTCATGATCCGGTGGGTAAGTCTTCCGAAGCTGAGCACATCGATATTAAGTATCCCCCCCGCAGCGCTTTTCCCGGAGAGATCTCTCTGTGTCTGCATCGTGAACTGATCCGGAACGATTATAAGAAAGCTTCTTTCAGGCTCCTTTGCCGCTCTTTCAAGGATCTCGTTATATATTTTAAAAGTTTTTCCCGACCCGGAAGGTCCGAATATGAATCTTAGATTTCCCATGTTTTTAATTATACTCGTTTTGAGAGTGATTAATGCCTCTCAGTACAAAATACCTGCGAAAATGTTAAAAATATTTACCGGCAACCTCTTTTATCCCCCGTCATAAATATAGCATTTATTCAGGCTCTCACACAACGGATTCGCAAGCAATTTTTTAATCCGTCAAAACCAGCCCTCCATTCCCGGCAGGAGTATCCCTTCCATCCCTTGACACATTCTCTTAAAAAGGAGAAAATAAAAAAAATGTCCCTCATCCCGAGGGGGTAAAAGGAGGAAAAATGAAGGAACAGTTATATACAATTCCGTTAAACGATGCGGTTAATGCGAATGATGAATGCCCTTTCTGCTATATAGAGCGAAATGTGGAGCAGGATCTTCTGGACTATGTGCTCGGAAGCGGATCCTCGTACATGGAGGCCGATATGCGCGCCATTCCAGACGAGGAAGGCGTTTGCTGGGATCATTTTAAAAAGATGTTCTCCTACGGAAATACCCTCGGAAACGGATGGATATTAAAGACCCACTACATGAAGATCCGTAAGGATATGGACAGGGAATTCAAGTCCTTCAGACCGGGTAAGGTCTCCCTTATGGACAGGTTAAAAAAGGCGGAGAGCAGCAATTCCCTTGTCAACTGGGCAAGAGAGACTTCAAAGAGCTGTTATATCTGCGGTCAGTTCGAGAAGACCTACAAAAGATACCTCGATACCTTCTTTTACCTCTGGGAAAATGACCCCGACTTTGCGGAAAAAGTCGGAAGGAGCAAGGGCTTTTGTATCCCCCACTTCGGGGATCTCTGCGAAGCTGCGGATAACAAGTTAAACGGAAATAAAAAGGATGAGTTCTACAGCTGCGTAACGAGGCTTATGCGTGAGAATTTTGACAGACTGCAGGAGGATGTATCATGGCTGGTTGAGAAATTCGATTACCAGAATCAGGACGCGGACTGGAAGAATTCAAAGGACGCGGTCCAGCGCGGTATGCAGAAGCTTAAGGGGGGATATCCCGCCGACGCTCCTTACAGAGCAAATAAATAGACGCATCAACTGTAAACAAATGCCATAAATAAATAGCCTGGATTTTAGTTTTTATCCTTTTCTTTTGTTGCTTTTTTTATTATAATATAATTTGCGCCGGTGTTTTTAAGGTGCTTAAAGCTGAAATTATTTTGAGATATGAAAGGAGTTTCATTATGAAGAAATTCGGTAAGGTACTTATCGCTACCGCTATTGTCGGCGGAATCGCAGCAGCAGTTGCATATTTCTACAGCCAGAACAAGAAGGCTTCCATCACCATCGACGAGTTTGACGACGACGATGACGAAGAGGAAGATCGCAACTATGTTACCCTTAACAATGTTAAAGAGGGTTTTCAGAATGCTGCGGAGAAGGCAAGCGAGGCTTTTACTCCCTTAAAGGATGCGGTAAAGGATGCCGCAGACAAGGTAAAAGAGGGTGTGGGCAAGGCAAAGGACGCTGCTGTGGACGCAGCGGAGGATGCTGCCGATAATGTTGAGGAGTTCTTCGACGAGAGCGATGCCAATTCATAAGCCCTTTCAGGCTATGGCATTACATTAAAGGACAAATCAAAATTTTTGAACTTTAAAAGGAGCCTTCCTTAACGGAAACGCTCCTTTTCTTTGTCTCACACTTTCTTTGTATGTACTCCGGCAGGTGCCCATCCGGCCTTGCCCCGGAAATATCTTACGCTTCCCTCGCCTTTGCGGCCTTGATGGCCTCCTTTAATTCAAGCGCCTTGTTCTTGATACGAGCGCTCTCTCTTGATGTCAGAAGTGCCTCGACCATCTTAAGCGATGTTCCGTAATCTCCGAATCTGAATGCAAGCTGCGCAAGAAGATAATCAAGAGTCGCATTGTCCATACCTGCTATGGGCGGGTTTTCCTTCGATCTTGCCTCATAGAAGCCCTCGTAGGCATTCTTAAGGTATTCCCTCTCCTGGTTTTCCAGGCTCTCCGCTACATCCTGCGTTGCCTTGTTTAAAGCGATAAGCTCCTCCCGTTTTCCACGGATAAGCCATGCTGTCTTTAAGCAGATAAATGCCTTCTCGCTTATCTTTGCCTTTTTTACCACGGCGTTTGCGAGCGCTATCTTATACCTCTCCATAGCCTGGTCGTAGGAATAGACATTCTCTGTATATCTCGTAAGCTTGATATTCTGGCTGATATTTTCCCGGATAAGCTTTATCTGGGTTGGAAGAAGATTACCATGATACCTGATAAGTGAGGCATACCCGCAATAAGGGCAGAGCAGAACATCGTACTTATTTGAATCTATCCCTTCATATTTGGGTCTCATATCGCTGTCAGTCCCGATCAGCTTTGCCTTACCTGTCTTCATAACCTTAGCGTTAAACTTCCTGTTGCAGACAGGGCAGTCAAATTCCTTGTCATAAATAAGCTCATCCTCGCTCGGTCCCTTTACTTCTACAGCCTTTCCGGGTGCGGAAGCGGCACTCTCCTTTTTCTCCTCCGCAAAAATATCAACATTTTCAAGCTTTCCAAGTCCCAGGCTCTCAAGTCCGTCCAATAATCCTGCCATTTTAAATACCTCTTTACTTTATTTTTACAGTCAGAACAAAAAATTCCCGTCTGTTGTTTTTATGCTATGAGTTCTACCCTGTAGGCTTTAGTTACTCTGTCTTCGGCAGTACAAAGGAACTCTTAAGAGAGACTATCCTGTTAAACACAGGAGCCCCTTCCTTTGAATCCTTACAGTCGGTACAGAAGAATCCCTGCCTTACAAACTGGAATCTGTCAAACGCCTTTGAATCCTTAAGAGAAGCCTCGGCAAACGCGTTGCAGACCTGAAGCGAATTCGGATTTAAGTAAAGCTCTCCGTTCTCGTCATAAATTGAGCCCTTTTCGTTAGCCTTCTCCTCGTCTATAAGGTTCTCGTAAAGTCTTACGGTAACAGGTACCGCGCTTGAGGCATCCACCCAGTGGATAGTTCCCTTTACTTTCCTTCCGTCGGGGCTGTTTCCTCCTCTTGACTCCGGGTCGTAGGTACAATGCACGACAGTAATATTCCCGTTTTCATCCTTTTCGAATGAGGTAGCGGTCACAAAATACGCATTCATAAGTCTTACTTCATTTCCGGGGAAGAGTCTGAAGTACTTCTTCGGAGGCTCCTCCATAAAGTCATCCCGCTCTATATAAAGCTCTCTGCCAAAGGATATCTCCCGGCTTCCGAGTGCTTCATTCTCCTGGTTATTGGGAACTGTCAGCATCTCTGTCTTTCCCTCGGGATAATTGTCGATAACGAGTTTGACGGGATCGAGAACCACCATCATCCGGCTTACGGAGGGCTTAAGATCCTCTCTTATGCAATACTCCAGAGCCGCATAATCCGCAACCGACTGTGCCTTTGAGATACCGGACATCTCCACAAATTTGCGGATCGACTCCGGCGTAAATCCACGGCGGCGAAGGGCTGCGATGGAGACAAGTCTCGGATCGTCCCATCCGTCAACAACTCCGGTTTCCACCAGCTTCTTAATATATCTTTTACCGGTGACAACATTATTGAGATATAGCTTCGCAAACTCGATCTGTCTCGGAGGCATCTCAAATCCGACCTCCCTCACAAACCAGTCGTAGAGCGGTCTGTGATCCTCGAACTCAAGTGTACAGAGCGAATGGGTTATTCCCTCGAAAGCATCCTCAAGAGGATGTGCAAAATCGTACATAGGGTAGATACACCACTTATCACCGGTATTGTGATGTGTCATGTGTGCAACACGGTAGATAACCGGGTCTCTCATATTGATATTCGGTGCGGCCATATCTATCTTCGCACGGAGCACCTTCTCCCCGTCCCCGTACTTTCCTGCCTTCATATCCCTGAAGAGCTGCAGATTCTCTTCGATGCTCCTCTCCCTTGAGGGGTCGTTCTTTCCGGGCTCCGTAAATGAGCCTCTGTACTCCTTTATCTCGTCTGCGGACAGATCCGAAACATAGGCCTTACCTTTAAGGATCAGCTTTTCCGCCGCCTCATACATCTTATCGAAATAGTCGGACGCGAAGAAAAGCCTGTCCTCCCAGTCCGCACCGAGCCACTTGACATCCTCCTTAATGGACTCCACAAATTCGCTCTTTTCCTTGGTAGGGTTCGTATCGTCGAATCTTAAGTTGAACTTGCCGCCGTACTCCTTGGCCATATTGCTGTTAAGGATTATACTCTTTGCGTGTCCGATGTGAAGATAGCCGTTAGGCTCCGGAGGAAAACGGGTCTGTACATGATCGTAAACGCCCTCCTTTAAATCCTCATCGATAAAATTTTCAATAAAATGCTTGGAATTCTCCATGTTTCGCTCCTTAGTCTTTATATAGATCATTTTTCCGGCCGGTAATAATCCTCAAAAAAATCACCCGGCTCTATAAAAATCGTATTTCCTTTTTCACTCTCAAGCAGATAATCTCCGGTGTACCCCGTAATGTATCTGCTGTCGCTCCACTCCGGAAAAAGCTTTACATTTTTCGTAAGCCTGTACCCTCTGGCACGAAGCTCATCCTTTGGTCTGCAAAGCACGGCATACCCGACAATCGAATAAACCCTTCCATCCTGCCAGTTCCTGACAGTCGGAAGCCCCCTTTCACCGCCATATCCCGTAGGTATCTCCTCATCCACAGGCTCAAAGTTCTCTGCGAAAACTTTTCTTGAAAGGCGCTGTATATAGCCTTCCTTTTCTATAGCCCAATATTCATCATGGGCGACCTCGATATCAAAGGATGTCTTTCCCCATCTGAAGGTCACTTTACTTCCCGGGGTAAGAAAACTTTCCGGCCGTACCATCATAACCGGTCTGTCATTGCGGATGTATTTCTTGACGATCTTTCCCTTCGGGAAGCTGTAATCGGCACCCATTATGAGTTCAAAGGACTGGCAATACTCGGAAAGACATATCTTAAAATACCTCTCGGTATCCATATCGGAATATCTTTCGCTGTACAGCTTCCGGCTTATAAAACCACCGGCCTTTTCGTAGTGACCGCCTCCGGTTCCGATCTCTCTCGTAAGATAAACCGCAAGCTCATTTGCGTTTACCTCCCGGATACAGCTTCTTACGGAAAGCTTAAAGCCGTCATCCACCTCGTTATACACAACGCAGATATCGATCTCTCCAACCTGCATAAGAAAATCCGCTATCAGGCCGAGAACATTTGAATCACAGGGAAGCGTCTTTATAAGCGCATAGCGGTCCACGGGATCATAATAATAATTCTTCATCGCTATGCCCGCCACCTCAAGCTCCCTGAGGGATAGGTTTGTCTTTCTAAGCTTTTGCATTATCCGGGCGTCAACCGTCAGCGCATCCCTCATATCAAGGTCTTCCGCCCCGAAAAGCTCCGAAAACTGGTTGGTATCGGTATAAAGTCCATAATACAGCGCCGTTCCGATAAACTTATTGTCGTCCACAGGATATTTCTCCTCCCGGAGCATCTCCCAGACCAGTGTCGAACAGCTTCCGAGCTCCGGCCTTATCCTTATGTTGGAGACGATTCCGGACTCCATCGGATGATGATCGATGGTCGCTATATTCTTTGCGCTTATATTTGTCACATTTCCCGCACCATACTGACAATCCACGGTAAGCAAAAGTCCTTCCGTCCGAAACGAAAGAGCCTCCTCCGGCGGGATATATTCAAGCGGGATTCCAAGCAGCTCCGTCATGATAAGGAGATTACTCTTTGAAATCCTGTTTGCCCCGCTGTAAAACAGTCTTACCGGAACTCCCTTTTCTTTGTAGAAGGAGTAGAGCGCAAAACCTGCGCCTATCGTGTCCGGATCCGGATTGTCATGGCACTGGATCCATATTTCTTTGTATACAAGCAGATCACTTAATTTCATAAATCATTCCCATCAATGATGGAAGAGTCTTATCCCGGTAAATGCCATTACCATGTCGTACTTATTGCAGCAGTCGATAACCGCATCATCTCTTACCGAGCCTCCGGGCTGGGCGATATACTTTACACCGCTCTTTCTCGCTCTCTCGATATTGTCGGAGAAGGGGAAGAAGGCGTCCGAACCAACGGTTACATCACTAAGTCCCTTCAGCCACTCCTTTTTCTCCTCGCGCGTAAATACCTCCGGCTTTACCTTAAAGGTTTTCTGCCATACTCCCTCCGCGAGAATATCCTCATATTCATCACCTATATAAACATCGATCGCATTATCTCTGTCAGCGCGTCCGAGTCCGTCCACAAACTGAAGTCCCATAACACGCGGCGACTGACGGAGATACCAGTTATCAGCCTTGCTTCCGGCAAGTCTTGTGCAGTGGATCCTGGACTGCTGCCCCGCGCCGATACCGATCGCCTGCCCGTCCTTTACATAGCATACGGAGTTTGACTGGGTATACTTAAGAACGATAAGTGAAATCTTCATATCGATAAGAGCCTTTTCAGGGATGGTCTTATTCTCCGTAACGATATTGTCAAGAAGGCCGCTGTTTACATCCAACTCGTTTCTTCCCTGCTCAAAGGTAACTCCGTATACCTGCTTCTTCTCGATGGGTGCGGGCTTGTAGGAGGGATCGATCTCAAGGATATTGTAATTACCCTTTTTCTTCTGCGTAAGAAGCTCCATTGCTTCCTCCGTATACCCGGGAGCGATAACTCCGTCGGAAACCTCTCTTTTGATAAGACGCGCGGTATCCGCATCGCACACATCCGAAAGAGCGATAAAATCACCGAAGGAGGACATTCTGTCAGCGCCTCTTGCCCTCGCATAAGCACACGCAAGGGGGCTGAGTTCTCCGAGATCGTCCACCCAGTAGATCTTTGCAAGAGTATCGGAAAGCGGAAGTCCCACGGCAGCGCCCGCAGGTGAAACGTGCTTAAAGGAGGTTGCTGCGGGAAGACCCGTTGCCTCCTTTAATTCCTTTACAAGCTGCCAACCGTTAAATGCATCAAGAAAATTGATATAACCGGGCTTTCCGTTTAACACCTTTACCGGAAGCTCACTCCCGTCCTCCATATAGATTCTTGAAGGCTTCTGGTTCGGATTACATCCGTACTTTAACTGTATCTCACTCATGAAAATATACCTCGTATAAGTAAATGTATATATCTGTTATCTGTTCTTGTTTACGATTCTTGTCGTCTCGCTTCCGTCGACGATATCAATATATCTTACAAAAAGGGAAACCTTATTCTCCTCATTAAGATTACTCCAGAGAAGCTCGGTAAACTCATCGATATCACTGCCTATCTCGACGGATGTGGGCTCTCCTTCGTAGCTCGGAAGCGGGTTTCCGTCATGCTGGTATGTGTGGATGAAATGACCCTCCCCGGCCTTGGGATTCTCATAGCTGTATGTAAATCGTCTGCAGGATGAGGGGTCTCCGTTGTTGCTTTTTAATATCGACATCTCATAGGAAAACTTAGAGTCCGCAAGATGCATTACCGCCGAGATCCGGGGTGTGTAGTTGGGGGCGTCGGGTTCAAACTCTCTGCATCTTAACGACTGCTCAAAGGTCTCTCCCCTCTCCATTCCCTCGTAGATCGTGTCCGTCTGATCACCGTTGGTTACTATCGTATCCGTACCCAGAACTCTTACAGGCGCGTAAATTATAAGGCTGGGGTCCTCCAGCTTTGAGGGGTCAAAGGCCTGTGTCCTTATGCCTCTTCCGTCCTCTACAAATACCCTGTTACGGCTGTTCGAGCTTCTTCCCATAATGAAATATGCGGTAACAGCCTGCTTTCCGTCCGGAGTAACTCCTACGACGATTCCCCTTCCGGGATAAGCGTTGGTGGATAGTTCCTGCTTCATGGATGTCATTTTTCATTTCTCCTTATATCCGTGTACACTATTTATGCGTACTGTTTTCAGTGTTTCTGCCGGTATTCCGAGCCTTTTTGAGTCCCGGAGCCTTTCCGCGGTACTACCTGAGGTACTTGTCCTCAAATATTTCCCTCGGCAGCGGTTTGTCGAAATAAAAGCCCTGGATGTACTTGACCTTGAAATTCTTTACCACATTATACTGCTCGGGCGTTTCGATTCCTTCCACGCATATCTTGACTCCCCGGGTCTCGGCAAGCTCCGCGACCATCTTTACGAAGGCCTGTGAATACGCATCCTCGGCAAGGTCCCTGACAAAGCTCTGGTCAACCTTTATAATATCAAAAGGTATCTCCCTTATATGGTTGAGGGAGGAATAACCTGTTCCGAAATCGTCAAGCGCTATCGACACGCCCAGTGCCTTTATCTTTGAAAGGATCCCTATCATCCTCTGCATATCATTTATCGCAAGGCTCTCGGTAACTTCAAGGGTCAGGTTCCTGGGCTCAAGCCCAGTCTCCTTTATCGTCTGTTCCACTATTTCCACGATATTGTTCTGGAGGAGCTGGACTACGGAAAGGTTGACATTGACCTTCATATAATCGTAGCCTCTGTCATTCCACGATTTTACTGTCCTGCAGGCCTCCTTGAGCACATGGTCGCCGATGGGGTTGATAAGTCCGAGATACTCCGCCAGGGGAATGAAATCCACAGGGGATACAAATCCAAGCTGCTTGGAATCCCAGCGGACAAGCGCCTCTGCTCCGACACATTCCTCAAGACCGTCCTCCACATCGATGATGGGCTGGTAGTATACCCGGAATTCCTTGTAATCCGTATCCTCCGCATCTCGCATGTTCTTTTCCATGTCGAGGCGCCTTCCGGCTTCGGAATCCTGGTCCGAGCTGTAGCGGGCCATACGGTTTTTACCGCTCTTTTTCGCCTCATACATGGCGACATCCGCCTTGCGGATAAGTCCCTGCACGGTATTTCCGTTGTCGGGGAAGGTTACCACTCCGATACTCGAGGTGCAGTAATAGTCCGAATCCTTGAGATAAAACGGCTTGCTGAAAAGATCCTTGATTTCCGTAAGGATCGCCTCAAATCTGTCAAAGGACGAAGGGGGAATAAGTATTACAAACTCGTCTCCACCCATGCGGTAACAGTTATTCTCCACACCGTGAACCGACCTCATGGCGTTGGATATTGATTTCAAAAGCACATCACCGTATTGATGTCCAAGTCCGTCATTTATATGTTTAAAGTCGTCAAGGTCGAGATATATAAGAGCCCCCTGTGTCCCGTCCCTTTCAACCTCATCTATTAGTCTCGCAAGATCTCTCTCGCAGCACATACGATTGTAAAGGCCGGTAAGGAAATCGGTAAAGGCCTGCTGCTCTATCTTGCTCTGGTGCAGCTTTCTGTCAGTCACATCGTAGAGTGTATAAAGGATAGCCGCCGAGCCGTCCACCCACTCGATCTCCTTTGAGCTCACCTCATACCACCTGTCGAGTCTTGAATTATATATCTCAAGGTTCTGTTCGTATTTAAGATTGCTTATGCCGTCGATAACCTGCGAGTGCAGCTTTCCGCCCTTCCACTCAGTCTCAAAGGTTTCTATAAGCATCTTGTTTACAAAGATGATCTTTTTGCCGTCCTTTGAGGTAAGATAGAATGAAACTCCGATATTGTTAAGGATGTCCTCGAGAGCCTGGAAGGATCCGGCAAGGGAGTTTCTGTTTATTCTCGTTACGATTATGCTCTGTATAAGCTTTACCGCATCGGAAATAAACCTTACATCCTCCGAGGACCACTGCCTTTCGTTATCATAAACGCGGAACACCGCCAGCATATTTCCGGAGCCATCGCTCTTCATTATTATCGGCATCGTGATAATTGCCTTAATGCCTGCCTCGGAGAGAACTCTGTTCTCCTCGCGGTTTAAGGCATCCGATGAAAGTATTACGGGAGTCTCTCTGTTAAGAGCCTCTATGCCTTTTTCCTTCTTCTCATCCGGAACAAAGGGGGGCATATATCCTTTTCTCACGTACTCCGCGAGTATATCGTATCCGTTGCCCTTGCCCTCGAACCTGTATATTGCGGCTCCGTCCGACTCAAGATACCCCGCCGCAGTCTCAAGCCACAGTTGAAAGATGGTCTCCGTAGCGGCTTTGCTCCCGAGGAGATTAAAAAGATTGGAATTGGCCTTATATGCCTTGCTGAGCATTCTCTGCTCGCCCTCGGCATCCCTGCGTTTTATATTCTTTATCTCTGCATCAATTAGGTTAAGTCTTCCGGCATATACCATACTGCAGGTATCCCGGAGCATATCCGTCCTGTCGATAAGCTGCCTTTCGGTAAAACTTCCCGGTGCCGCGATCAGCCAGATAGAGACGATATGTCCCTCGATTCTTATCGCCACCGCCGCCAGCCAGCAGCCTTCACCATCCTTCTCTCCGGGTAGACGCATAAAGGAGACATCCTCGATGGAATCCTCCCCCACTGCCCTTAAAAGCTCCTTTGCAACATCCAGCTCCGTAAACTGCACGGCCCAGTTATCATCATCCGTTATCCCGGGTAATTCCCCGTCAAAGCCTATTACCTCTCCCTCGATGTTGCAGCAAACGGTAGCCACCCCTGCAACACGGGAATACTCGCCCTGTATTTTCTTTAAGGAACTAAGATTTATTACTTCGTTGTATTCTTTCTTTTGCATGGTCGGTACTTTCTTTGAATACATAGTCATTTTCTTCAATATTGTATCATAACATGAGCTGATTTTAAACATAAAAATCGGGCAGGAAACTATTTCTTTCCTGCCCGGTAATAATATTCGGATATGCCGGATAGCTTCGCGTCTTCCCGGAAACCGGACCGGTCTTCCGGGGGCGCTCTGTATCCTAATTTGTCTCTATGCTGTAGTTGGGAGCTTCCTTTGTGATATGTATATCATGAGGATGGCTCTCCTTTAAGGATGCAGCAGATATCTTTACGAATCTTCCCTTCTCGGTAAGCTCGGGGATATTGGCTGCGCCGCAGTATCCCATACCCGAGCGGAGTCCGCCGAGGAGCTGGAATATCGTGTCCTCTACGCTTCCCTTGTAAGCGACCCGTCCCTCAACGCCTTCGGGTACGAGCTTTTTCGCGTTCTCCTGGAAATAACGGTCCTTGGAGCCGTTTTCCATAGCGGCGATGGAGCCCATTCCGCGGTATACCTTGTATTTTCTTCCCTGATAGAGTTCGAAGTCTCCGGGGCTCTCCTCGCATCCGGCAAACATTGAACCCATCATACAGCAGCTTCCGCCGGCAGCGATAGCCTTTGTAATATCACCGGAGTACTTGATACCGCCGTCTGCGATGATCGGAACCCCGTATTCCTTTGATGCTCTGTACGCATCCATGATCGCAGTAATCTGGGGAACACCGATACCCGCAACAACTCGCGTCGTGCAGATGGATCCGGGTCCGATACCTACCTTTACGGCATCGGCGCCGGCCTCGATAAGAGCCTTGGTTCCTTCATAAGTAGCTACATTACCTGCGATAACCTGAAGCTCGGGATATTTTTCCTTGATCATCTTTACGCAGTTGATAACATTCTGGGAATGACCGTGGGCGGAGTCGAGAACCACCACATCCACATGGGCATTCACAAGCGCCTCAACTCTCTCAAGAACATTTGCGGTTATTCCGACACCGGCTCCGCAGAGCAGTCTGCCCTGTGAATCCTTTGCGGCGAGAGGATACTTGATAGCCTTCTCGATGTCCTTTATCGTTATAAGACCTTTCAGATTATATTCGTCATCAACAATGGGAAGCTTTTCTTTTCTTGCTTTTCCAAGGATCTGCTTTGCTTCCTCAAGAGTAATGCCTTCTTTAGCGGTAACAAGGTTCTCGCTTGTCATGCACTCCTTTATCTTCTTTGAAAAATCCGTCTCAAACTTAAGGTCACGATTGGTGATAATACCTACAAGCTTTTTGCCCTCGGTGATCGGAACGCCCGAGATGCGGAACTTTGCCATTAAGGAATCCGCGTCAGCCAGTGTATGCTCGGGAGAAAGGGAGAAAGGATCGGTTATTACGCCGTTCTCTGAACGCTTAACCTTATCGACCTCATCAGCCTGCTCCTTTATCGACATATTCTTATGGATGATACCGATACCACCCTGTCTTGCCATGGCGATAGCCATGCGGTGTTCGGTTACGGTATCCATACCTGCACTCATAAGCGGTATGTTGAGTCGTATCTTTTTGGTAAGCCATGTGGAAACATCGACCTGATTTGGGATTACCTGTGAGAATGCGGGAACGAGTAGGACATCATCGAATGTGATGCCGTCACCAATAATCTGTGCCATCTTTTTACTCCTCTAAAATTTTAAAACGATTGCCTGAAAATAAATTTTTAATACTATAAAACATTTCAAGAAATTTTTCAACGGGAATTTTTGTTAGTGCGGTAGCATGGTAAAGCGGCAAAGAAGTTCAATCGCTGAAAACCTTTCTCGGCGCTGCATTCTTCATTATCTTTACCAGTTCCTCGTTGGGCGAGAAAAGAACCTGCTCCTGCCCCTCGTAGAAAAGCACATAGCGAAGATCCGGCTGTTCCTCATAGCCTATGCTGTAATCCTTCGGCTTATCCGAAAGCTTTCCGAAATTAGCAAGATGATATGACTTTACCGGCGCGATAACCTGAATCTTGTCAAAGCTGTAGGTGGCAATTCTCTTTCTCTTTTCCTGATTGTAGATCTTGTCGATGACAAGCTCCTTGTCTATGTAAAGATACTCATACTCGACATTTATATATCTCGCAGCAAAATAAGCACCGATCCCGAAGCCGATCGCGAATATGATAAGCCAGAACAGTCCAAACAGGAACGCGGCGATAAGCGCTGCCACGCCCAGAACTATAAGAAGTATCATAAGAGCCTTTGCCATAACATTCTGTCGTGCCTTAACAAGACACTCTACATAACTTTCACTCATTTCTTTACCTGCGGTTTAAAACCGCTTCCTTTCTATAGCTGACCGCGCTGCATCTTTTACAGCGCAGAATTTAGCAAAATGCGTTAACGCACTATATTTCCTCCACCAGCGGGATATATCTCTCAAGCGCATCCTGCCAGGTTGGCAGGGGCTCAAATCCCATCTTTACGAGCTTACCCTTAT
Source organism: Lachnospiraceae bacterium (assembly GCA_017479285.1). GTDB lineage: Bacteria > Bacillota > Clostridia > Lachnospirales > Lachnospiraceae > AC2028. Next base: position 78,516 of record JAFVCL010000016.1, on the reverse strand, counting down.
CAAGTCGGCTGTTGAAAGGTCTTGCCGCCTTTGAAAGCCCGTATTCCGCGGTAGTCACGGGCGTAACCTTTGTATTAAGACCCGCGATGCGGTATATCTCCCGGGTAAAATCATACCAGGAAATGTACCCACCCTCGTTTGTCGCATGGTAATAACCGTACTTTTCCGTCTGTATCATATCGACAAGCAATCTTGCAAGATCAAGTGTGTAAGTCGGCGTTCCGATCTGGTCGTTTACGACTCTGACCTCCTCGTGGGTCTTTCCGACATTAAGCATCGTCTTTACAAAATTCTTCCCGTTCTTTCCGAAAACCCATGCAATACGGACTATAAAGAACTTATCGAGAGCCTTCGCCACCGCGAGTTCACCCTCTAATTTGGTCTGTCCGTAGAAATTTATCGGAGCGTAATCCCTGCAATCCGGATCCCAGGGCTCATCCCCCTGTCCCCCGAATACATAGTCTGTGGAGATATAGAGCATCTTTGCCCCGATATCTGCCACCGCTCCGGCAATATATCCCGTTCCCTTCGCATTTATTGCCCTGACCTTTTCTTTTTTATCCTCGTCCTCGGCCAGGTCCACAGCCGTCCACGCTGCGCAGTGGATAACAGCATCCGGCTTTATATCCGATATAAGCTTTTTTACGGCAGCCTCATCGGTTATATCAAGGCCGAAATAAGGCATCTTTGTAACCGGCGATCCGTCCGCTTCTCCCGAGTACTCAGGCGCAAGGTCACTGCCTATTCCCTCTATCCCTCTTTTTGCCAGCTCGTTCATAACATCGTGGCCCAGCTGACCGGCTACTCCTGTAACAAGTATTTTCATGCTTTATGACTCCTCTGAAAGTGAACGGATTAAATTCGTTCACTATAAGTATGTCTGTCCGTCGTTACGCATATATCGGTCGAACGGCGGATCATTCACACTGCTTCCAGTAAATGCTACCATAAATTTACCGCAAATTCAATTAAAATAAGGTCGATCCATCCATTCTTATCCGACCGCCCGATCAGTTCCCTTCAAAAGGTCAGTCCTGTTAACGGCACCGTGTGTTACCGGTTAAGATCTGATTAAGATTTAACTAAGATTTAACTAAGATTTAACTAAGTTATTTTCAATCAGCTTTCACCTCTCCTGCGTCTTTGATATAATCTGTGCAATATTAATGATTCTACCTGAAATAAATACATACTCAAATCGGAGAATGTGATATGAAAAAATTGTTTGCTTTTATTTGTGTACTTGCTTTATGCATCAGTCTTAGCGGATGCGGGAATAAAAATGCGGAAGAGAGTGCTGAGACGGAACCGGTGATTCACGCGGAAACGGAGTTAAAGGACATTTTAAGTGAAAAGTGGAGTAAAACAGAAGAGATAAGCTTCGTACCGGGATGGGAAATAGTATCATACCATCCCTTGATAAGGTTTGATGACTTCGATGAAAAACATGTGGAAGCTTATTTTACGGATACATACGGCGATACATTGTATACGCTTCTCATGATGCATGATGAAGAAGGCAGTCACGAAGCTGAAAACACATCAAAACAACTTATACTTAAGGAAACCAATATCTTGACAATGGAGGAAAGTCTACAGACAATATGCGGCGATAACTCGAATCAGGACAGTATTGAATTCAGTGATATAACAGACAAGATACATACTGGACGGATTAATGCATATTCAATGGATATATATGGGGATGTTTTAAGCATACTGTTTATCCAGCATGAAGACAAAATTCCAAAAACAGCTTTTCTTGTTGATTTTGACTTAAACGGAGTTATAACTGCCGTTATGGAAATTCCTGATATTGCGGATAAGGCAGATGTTAACGGAGTCTGTACCATATCCGAGGTCGTTCATGGAGCAAACGGCGAGATATATTTTTACGATACACTGAATTGTGATATATACAGTCTGGATGCGGAAAACGGTTGCCACATAACAAAAATCGATCTGCCCTATACATTTACAGCGCAATCTTTAGCCCTTGCCGGTAACGGAACGGATAACACTCCGATTTTTTATGGAAAGGGAAAAGGCGAAAACAAAACCTTTTTCTGTGTGTCGGACGGTACTGTGAGGACCTTATACGAGGGGGCACTTTCACCCTATAAATACAGAATTGACAGATATGGGAATCTCCTAATGATCACAGATACAGAACTTATCGTTTGGAATATTCCCGAGGAGCAGGTAAAGAGCATTTACCGCTTTTCCGGATTGGATACATATTCCTGTATTGAGATCATGTCGGACTCAGAGGGCAAAATAGTAACGATATATGGTAATCATGATGAAGTATTTGCATATAGTATTGCCCGGGATTCTGAAATTGAGGTCAAAGAGATATCAGTTTTACTCCCTATTAATAGTTCCTATATAGAAAGCTGCGCGTCATATTATATGATCACCCACCCGGGAGTAAAAATATCCATAGACCACATGGAGAACACGGACTTCAGGGGAGGACTGGAATGGAATTTACTTGCTGAGAATATTAAGGACGGAGTTGGACCCGATATCATAATGCTTAGCAGGAGACAGCTTGATATCCTCGTGGGTGCGGATGTGCTATGCCCGCTGGATTCTCTTCTTTCGGATGATATAAAAGAGAACATCTTTGCCGGCGCATATAAATTCGGGGAGTACGGGGAGCTTCATTATGCGGTTCCTCTTGACGCATATCTTAATATTTATAAAATAAGCTCCTCTATCCGGGATACGGGTAGCTTCAGCGTCACAGAGCTCATGGACACTTTCGATAAAGCGGCATCTGATAACCCCACTATGAAAAGGGTTGACGGATTCAGCTATCCGACGGATTTTGAGCAGCTCATCTACGATATGTGTATAAGAAATATAGAGAACAGCGAGTTCGTAGATCTTGAGAACAATAAATGCAATTTCGAGACGGAAAATTTTTACAGACTCCTCAGGTTCTGCAAAGAAAACAAGGAGCAGCCGGTCAGCCGTTATTTCAGTGAAGACGAGCTTGTTGAGCAGCTTCAGAATGGGGAATCCTTTATGATTTCTGCCTCCGGAAGTTTTTCCGACTATTCAAGGATAAGCAGCAAGCTGGGGGATGAGTTTGCCAATGTCTATCTGCCCTCTGCTGACGGTACAAAGGCAGGAATAGAAGTATACTGGGGTGTTGCGGTAAATAAGCTTACAGATGATTACGATGTGGCAGGGGATTTTATTAATTTCATGCTAAGCGAAAAAAGCCAGCTTAAATACACCACAGGATATGTAAGACGGGATGTCATACAAAAAAATGTAAAAGAGCATGTGGATTATAATGAAGATGGTCCTGTCATAAGAATATCCGCATCCGGCTATATGCCGCTTTACGGGAGAAAGGACGGCTCCTCCTACGCCGATGAATATATTTATCTTATGGATCACGCCGTTCCGATATCCTCTCTTACGGTGATACACGACATTATTTTCGAGGAATCCGGAGCATACGGAAGCGGCGCAAAGGATGAATACGAGACTGCGAAAGTTATCCAGAACCGCATTCAGCTTTACCTTGATGAGAGAGGGTGAATCTGCTTTTATCGTTTCAAGATTAAGCCTCACTCATAATTTATATTATGAGTGAGGAAGCTGTATCATCTTCTCTCATTCAGGCACAGTGATACCCTGCTTTGGATGATCCTGCAGACTTCATCAAGCTCCTTTTTCCCGGAGAAATAATCCTCTGTCTCCCAATACAAAATATCATAAATATCCCTGTCAATGTCCGAATTTACATCACTTTGTTCAAGAAGATATATGTTTTTTATTTGAGTGCAGTTCAAAATCACTCCACTTTGGTTCAAGCATTAGAAAATACCTTATAAATTCCCATGCTTCTTCTTTATTATCCGAGGATTCAAGGATCGCAAGACCATCGGGGTCGATTCCCCAGTCTATTACAGTCTTGCCTGTACCATCCTTAGTCGGAAAATAAGCAAAACAAATATCCTCACCAAAATTCTGTCTTAAATCATATATTTCATTCAACGAAAAAACACTGCCCCACTCTGCAAGCCATTTATGGTTTTCAAACATCTCCCGGGATTATCAGCGAATGTAATACAAAGGTTTTGGGGATCAGAAAAGAAAAACTCACTACCGCTCCAAAAAAACATTTACCCGTCTTTGTCATATTTCTCTCCGCTCCTTTATTCAATACCTTCGATATCAGAACACTCTGTATGATTGCTTACGATGTTTTCACCGCAATTATATAATATAGTCCGGTTAAGATTATAGTAGCTAACCGGTTAAGATTTGATTAAGCTTATTATGCTCATCAAAGAAAGGACACAAAAGCTGCTCCTGATTATTGTTTTCATTCTCCGGTTTTGCCGTTTCTGGCTTTTACAGATAAAAAAAGACGGTGACGATAAATCCGTAACGATCAATCGCCTCCGTCTGCGGTAACGATATTCAATTATTAAAAAACTCCTCTGTTCCAGTTATGCTCTCATAAGTTTTACCTTTGCCTGTTTTTGAAAGAACGCCACGCCATAGCAAAGAATCTGTTCGTAACCGGGGGTGCCTTCTGCATACTTTTCATCTGCAATCTGTTTTATTGCTTTATCTGAGTCCTTATCCAGATCGGATTCCTTATCGGATTTCTTTGCCTCAATGATGAGAGCTCTTCGGTTTCTTCTATCCTTTAAGAATATATCCGGTCTCCCAAGGCCTTTTTCCTTATTTGACTCAACACTATAACCTCTTCCCACAAAAACTCCGGCAAGAAATGCATGGTAATAATCCTCATGATAGTCGTTGTAACTGATTGTATTCCACAATAGTTCTGACAGTATCTCAGTAGCGCGCTCTTCATCACTATCCCATAAAGAATTTAGAAGTTCATTGATCGAATCTGTATTGACAGTTTCATTGAAATATTTAACCACTGTATCCTCGAATATTGATGATATCTCTTTATTCGGAATTTTAAGGGAAACCGTATCACCATCTTCTTCAGGATTCGCCTTGGTAATATATCCCGTCATCAGGAGAACGCTCCATAGATTGTCCTCTGATGAATGCAGCCTATCATATGTCAGTTCATCCGAAATTGTCTGCTTGATCATACCTCCATTCAAGAGCGTTTCAAACTTATCCGCAACATCAAAATCAGTACTCTTAACGAAGGTCAGCAAGATGCCGTTATGGCTGGTATTCTTCCAGTAATTCTTTGGCTTTGCAGTCCTCTTATATCGGAGTGCCGATATATGATTGATAACATCCCAAGGGCAGTATACATATGAGTTTCCAAATACATATCCGTCATACCACTCCTTAATTTCCCCTGCCGCTTCTTTTCTATCTGCAACCTCAAGCATGGTATCTACTTCATCTTCAAGGAATCCGAAATACCGGCTGAACCTTTCGTCCAGAACAGAGTATGAGGCAAAATTATTGGTACCTGTAAAGATGCTTTCCTTTGCAATCCGAAGGCACCCCGTGATCACTGCGAACTGAAGGAACTCATTATCTTTAAGGGCGGTGCTCATAATCCCCTTGATGACATCAAGCATCTTGGAATAGTACCCGTTTTTTGATGTATCCTTTTCACTCGCCTTTGCAAGGGGAACATCGTATTCATCAATCAGGAGAATAACTTTCTTGCCATAAACAGCGTTCATCATTCTCATAATTGTTTTAAGCGAATTCTTAACATCTGCAGGTGTGCTTTTCTCAGATTGTAACCTGTCTAAGGTTTCGCAATCATACTTGTTTACAGGGTCGGCATTTACCAGATCGGACAAATCTTTACTGATATCTGCGAGCCGTACCTTAAGCATTTCATATGCACCGATATAATCTTCTGCTTCAACATCCTTAAACGAAACAAATAATACCGGATACTGATTCATCCATTCCTTGCAGAAATTACCATGTTCTGTTATAGCAAGCCCTTCAAATATGCTATCACTATCTTTGCGTATGCTAAAGAAATTCTCCATCATACTCATCATAAGCGTTTTTCCAAACCTGCGTGGTCTGGTAAAAAGAGTAACCTTGTTATCTGTATCGTTAACAAGTTCATAAATCAGTTCCGTCTTATCAACATAGTAATTACCTGATTCTCTGAGCTCTTCAAAATCAGATTTTCCTACACCCACCTTAAAATCCATACAACACCCTCCTCCCGAAGGATACATCAATTTCTCGTCAGCACCGATATGTATTATATTTCGACTCGATTTTTTTCATATCAATCCATGTAAAATACTATCATGAAACAGTCAAATTTTCAATAAAGACCGTTTCTGCGTATCAATAGTCCATCGTCTGTTTCGGGTGATAGGTCAAGAATCGGTAACGATTTTACCCAGCCTTTTACCATATGAATACATAAAAAAACAGGCAGTGGGAATTGACCTGCTGCCTGGTTTTTTGCTTTTTATAAACCTTATCTCAAACCATGTTACCTTACATCAGTTCTTTACTACTGAAGAACACCGCTGGTCTCATCAAAGTAATAATCCACACCATCGATCTTTACCCAGCCTTTTGCCATAAGACCGGTGCGGGTATCATAGTAATACTTATTGCCTACCTGATCGGGGTATGCTTCTGCAAGATCACCCTTGATCTCAACCCAGCCTTTGAGCATCTTACCTTCATTGTCGTAGCGTACCCACTTACCTGCCTTATTGTTGATAGCATCAAGCACGCAGCGTCCCATGCCATCCATACCGTAATCGGATTCTGCTGCAATATTAGCCTTTGTTGCATCATCCCAGTTTGCTTCATCCTGGTAGATGTAAGGCATCCAAACTTCCTTGCCGACAGCCTTTGCTCCGTCATATACGGAATCAAGCCAGAACCATGTTCCGTTTCCGTTTGCATCTAAAATGCTGTTGTCGCAGATCTCACGGCCGCGTACAGTTCCGTCACCAAGTACACCCTGAGGATCGTCATAGGTTCCCTGACGCACACCGTTTTCATACCAGAATGACCAGTTTCCGCGTTCGAACCATCCCATATCGGTCTTGGGTGCCCATAATTCCTCAGCGGAGTTCATTGTAAGAGTATATTTGTTTCTTGAGAAACTCTCGCCTTTTTGGATTTTTAGATAATAGGTTCCAGGTTCGAGGAAACCAATACCACATTTCCCATCAATCGTATCTAATGTACCCAAATTAGATTTTCCTGACCTATTGCCAGCAATCCCATATGCTTCGTCATATTTATCCGTACCAAACCATCCTCCATAGCGATGGCCCAGTTTAGTATTTCCTGCTTTATCATAGCAGTATATCCACCAATACTGAGAGCCGGAATCAATAAACTCCGTTTCGATAGCTATGTTGACAATACCTCTCTTTTCAACAGTAAACTCATAATAATCTACATCATCTTCCACATACAAACATCCGGATATGGACTTACCCATTTCGAGTTTATCAGCACTGGTTGTAGCACCATTAGGCTCTGCTTCCCAATCTGCGTTGGCAGTATAGTTAATCTTAAATTCATAGTTCTTCGATGAATAATGGTCATTCTTATATATTTTAATATAATAATCTCCTGCGGATAATCCATTTACTCTTGAGTTATCCTCTTTAAGCATATTACCTACATACCAATAATCAAGGTATGCCCTATTATTTACATCAAGAAGCTGTAATCCCCAATAATGATTGCCGCTGTCGATATAATCATGGAAGAAATCTACAGAAACCGTACCATTCTTCTCAAGTGTGAATTTATAGTAATCCACATCCGCATCCTTATACAGGTTTCCTTTTATTGTCTTATTTAAAGGAATAACAGTTGCATTAACGGGAGTGGCGTTGTCCTCCTTTTCCCAGCTGTCATCCTCCTTATAATTTATAGCATATGTAAATTTGTTATCGCTTTTTGCACCGTACTCTGCCTTTATTTCCGCATAATATGTGCCTGCGGCTACGCCATATTTATTTGAAGAATATGCATCACCCATATACTCCGAATAAAATGAATTCAGATCAGAATCATACAATGTAAGCCTGTCATAATAAGGATTCACGCCTTCGCTATCTATGGTGACATATCCGTCTTTAGCCAGTTCAAGCTTATACCACTTGCTTCCTTTCTCATCCTTTTCAAAACTTACTTCGTACTCCTTATTTGCTTCAATGGCTGATGCTTTTTTGTATGTTGAATTCTCATCAGCTGCATATGTCGGCAGTGAACCTACTGAAGAGAACATGATTCCGGCAGAAAGCACCACACCGAGAAGCTTTTTTAGATTTCCTTTCACCCTTTTTTCCTCCTGAGAATTTGATTATATTCATGTTCAAACATGAATTATGGTCATTGTACCCCCCCCCGAGCCATTTTTGTCAAGTACTTGATTTTACTGGGGTTGCGTGGCTTTTTGCCCATCAAAAGGACACAAAAGGACAGCTTTGTACCACTAAGTCGCGAAAAAGGACACATGCGCGGACACTTTCTCCTTTATAATACTCTTAAAGGAATCATTAATTATTTGGTGGAAACAACATTGTATCCCGTATTCAATTATGTTAAAGTTATCTGAGGAGAAGATTATCCGGATTGCTTCCTGCGTCATCTTCCTCAGAGTAAGGAGGATGTGTTTGTTTGGAAACGATCTATGATGACAGTACTATGGCTATAAGGATGTTTGAGTACGACTTCGCAATCGCATTGGAAAAGTCATTGAAGAATGGCACCCCTTATGAGGTTAAGCTTCCGGAGTCTTGTGTAATCTACATACGAGAGACAAAAAACACCCCTGATAACCTCAATGTAACGGTACATATAGGCGACAGTATAGTGCCATACGCTTCAAAGGTCATAAGGATAAAAAACTACTCTTTAGATCAGTTATTCTCAAAGAGGCTGTTGCTTTTTCTCCCGTACTATATGCTCCGATTCGAACACAGTCCATCAGACATTTTTTTAGAGGAATACCGGGAACTCCTTGAAAGAGTCTCCGGTGACATCACAAGTCTTTCGGAAAATGATATTCTTGATTTCATCAGACAGATTGCTGAACACATCAGTCCGGATGAAGAAACAAAGAAGGAGGTATCTGCTATGGGCGGACAGGTATTAGAGTTATGGTCTGAACGAGTTAAAAGAGAAGGCTGGAATGAGGGTCGTGCCGATGAGCGATTAAACAACATTGTATCTCTCCTTACCCGTGGAGGCACTGAAGAACAGGCTATAACATTTCTTGATGCGACACCTGATGAGCTGACAAAAGCAAAGGAGATTATAAAATCTCAGGCTAAACGATCATAGGCAAAACCCTCACTCATAATTTATATTATGAGTGAGGAAGCTGTATCATCTTCTCTCATTCAGGCACAGTGATACCCTGCTCTGGATAACCTTGCAGACTTCATCAAGCTCCTTCTTCCCGGAGAAATAATCCTCTGTCTCCCAATACAAAATATCATAAATATCCCTGTCAATGTCCGAATTTACATCACTTTGTTCAAGAAGATATATGCTTTTTATTTGAGTGCAGCTCAAAATCACTCCACTTTGGTTCAAGCATTAGAAAATACCTTATAAATTCCCATGCTTCTTCTTTATTATCCGAGGATTCAAGGATCGCAAGACCATCGGGGTCCCACCCCCAGTCTATTACCGTCTTTCCTGTTCCATCCCCGGTCGGAAAATAGCCAAAACAAATATCCTCACCCAGGCTCTGTCTTAAATCATATATTTCATTCAACGAAAAAACACTGCCCCACTCTGCAAGCCATTTATGGTTTTCAAACATCTCCCGACAAAAAGCCCGCCTTCCGTCATCGTCATATACCTCAAATGAATTGTATAAACTCATATCCTCGCTGTTATCCTTCATTGACATCTCTTTTACCTTTGTCAAAAGCCTTTTGAATTCTTCCGATTCAAAGTGACAATCTCCCGTTTCTTCATTGACGAAGTAATCTGTAATGTTTCTGAAGAAAAAATAACTCCAGTAAAAAATATCATCTGCACTATGTCTGCACCAAAAGGTTGCCTCCGGATATTTGTCAATATAATCCAGAAGACTATCCATAGTCCACTCTCCGTCCGCAGGTCTTTCATCTCCCGGGATTATCAGCGAATGTAATGCAAAGGTTTTGGGGATCATATACAGGGTATCCTTGTATGTTCCCATTTTAAGCACCTCCGGGTAATAATCATCCTCAGACATTTCATCATCAGCATCAAGGAAAGTTCTGAGATTTACAAAGCCTCCCTGCCTTGCAAGACTTATCATTAAGCTTTCATTGTTGTATACCGACAAAATGTCCGGTGCATTTTCTGAAAGAACATCCGCCTGAAGTCTTAACCCGGCAGCCTCAATGTCGGAATTATTACTATAATCTTTTATAGTAACCCTTATCTTATCCTGTGAGTTATTAAAGTCTGTCACGGTCGCCTTTACACTAAGCGCAACCCCGGGGGAAGCTATTACTATTTCTTTTCTCTCCGGCAATTCATCCTTTCTCCGCAGTGTTATTCTGTATATATCTTCTCCTCCTTTATCAGTTTTAAAACAGGCAGCAAAAAAATCATCTCCTGTTTTCCAGCATTCCGTTATATTATCAACGCCTAAATCAATCCATAAAAAAATTGTGTATGATTTATCTTCCTTTACCGAGTAAAGATATGCTCCATTACTGTCATAATAATACAGAAAATTCTCATCGCTCCCGCTCTCAAAAAGTCCGTTTATATTTCCTGAAATATCCCCGGGTTTTTCTCCCACCTTCTGTCTCGGGACATCAAGGCGGCATACTTCCGTATATACGCGTTCATTACCGGTTGTATGGTATAGTATCCAGCCATCAGCTATATCCTCTATATAACCATCTGCTATTATGGCGTTTCCTTTATTCCTTCCGTCTTTGTCAAAGAATGAAACGGTATCATCCCTTGCTGCCACGATAGTATCTTCGCCTATCCATATCTCGCACCGGTCAAGGTCCTCCGTTTCGTTTTCCGTGAGGGCGCTTATTTCGTTCTCCGCACCGACTATATTCCCTTCCTCGTCTATCCCCCAAACGCTCCCGTCCGGTAAGACTCCCTTAACAAATACTCCAAAGCTGTCCTTAAAATTCTGTGTCACATTTTCGGCAACATAAACATATTCCCCGTTTGCAGGAAGCACGAGAGCGGCTTCATCCACGGTTTCGCTCGCGCCTGTGCGGCCTCCTGTCCTGCCGCAGCCCATTATAAGAAACGCCATAACCATCAGAAAAGAAAAACTCACTACCGCTCCAAAAAAACATTTACCCGTCTTTGTCATATTTCTCTCCGCTCCTTTATTCAATACCTTCGATAAGTGAGGAAGCTGTATCATCTTCTCTCATTCAGGTACAATGACACCCTGCTCTGTATAACCTTTATAACCTCATCAAGGCTTTTTTGCCCTGCGAAATACCCTTCCGCTTCTTCCTCAATTATTGAGAAAATCAGCTTATTGCGGCTATCAGTCGCTTCAGCCTCTTCAATAAGCTTATAAAATTTGCCCGTTTCTTCATCGGAAAGCGGCTCTTGAATATAGATATCCGGGTTTTCTTCCTTCCAAAAGTCAGGCTGTGTATGTCCGCCCATACCTCCATCAATCTTAAGGCAATCCATATATTCCTTAAGAAATACCTTGTTCCCGGGTATTCCAAAAAAAGCACCGTATTTGTTTAGACACTCCTCTCCCGTATCCGTACCGACTCTCCCCTTAGAACCACAGCCCGTAATAAACAGTACAAGGACTATAAGAAATGATATGCATAGTGCCGCTCCCAAAAACCATTTACCCGTCTTTGCCATTTTTCTCTCCGCTCCTTTATTCAATACCTTTTCCTGTAAAATACTGTGAAATATCCGTATTACCGTTTATAAAGTCTTCCATACAATAATAAAATAAAAACAGGTTAAGATTATAGTAGGTAACCGGTTAAGATTTGGTTAAGTTTTGATTAATTCTTCAGCTTTTCCGCCTCTGCCCATAAACCCTCTTATGTTTTTTGGGAAATCTGTATAAAAATAACGCTCCGGGTATTAAAATCTCAGCCCAAATATGTTATAGTAAACCCATCGAATAAACTCGTTTTATATACATTAATAATATGCGTATACATGGATCAAAAGTAATTGCATATTGTCTTTCTTTCCTTTTAACCGGGACATTTTTATCGGGATGCGGCAGTTCTGCGCCCACGCCTTCACAAATGTCCGGCACGCTGACCGATCAGGGAACCTCCGGGAATGCCGGCAGCCCTGCCGGAACCGATCAGGGGAATGCGTCTGCCGACCCCGGAAAAGAAGCCGCTCCGTCTGCCGAGCCCGTTAAAGGAAGCCGCGATAATTCCATCCGCTGTCTTGTACCGGCTGCGGACGGTACTCTTGTACTCTCAAATGAGGTCGCCGAGATCGATTATTCCCACTGTGAGGACGGATATGTAAGTGTTAAATACTTCGGCGAGGTTCCGATCATAAAGCTCAGGATCACCGGACCGGACGAGGTTGTCTACACCTACGATCTTAAGACCAACGATTTCGAGGTATTTCCCTTAACCGGCGGAAACGGGGATTACACCGTGGCGGTTTATGAGAATATCGAGGATACCCAGTACGCGGTTGCCATGTCCGAGATAATAAATGTCGAAATAGCGGATGAGCTTACTCCTTATCTTTACCCGAACCAGTATGTCAATTTTACAAAGGACAGCGAATCGGTTAAGCTCGCATCCGAGATCGTCTACAGCGCAAACTCCGATATAGAGGCGGTAGAGCTTGTATATGATTACATTATCAAAAACATTACTTACGATACCGCAAAGGCAGAGAGCAAGCCAACAAACTATGTTCCGGATATCGATGAGATACTTGATATAAAAAAGGGAATCTGCCTTGACTATGCTTCTCTCATGTGCTCGATGCTGAGAAGTCAGGGAATACCGACACGCCTTGAAATAGGCTATGCCGCCGATGCATACCACGCCTGGATCAGCGTTCATATCGACGATATCGGCTGGGTGAACGGTATAATAGAATTCACCGGAACGACCTGGCAGCTCATGGATCCGACCTTCGGAGCAAGCACAAACGACGACGCTCTTAAAAAATTCATCGGTGACGGCACCAATTATACACTCCAGAAAATATATTGATATTGAGGAAAGAAAAATGGCGAAACAAAAGAACCTATCAAACGAAGAAATTGCATCCTTTTCAGACAGACTTCGATGCTGTTTACCGCGGGTATCGGCCCGAGAGATGCGATGCAGATCCTTCTTAATGACAGCAAGAATGAAAAGGGTAAAGAGCTTATCACCCAGATAAGAGATACCTGCAGAAAGGGAGAAACCTTTGCCACCGCTCTGTCCGAGACAGGTGTATTTCCCGATTATGTTATCAATATGATAACCCTCGGTGAACAGTCCGGTAAGACCGATACCTGTATGAACGCCCTTGCGGAATTTTACGAAAAAGAGCAGGCTATCTCCGAGAGTCTCCGTGGAGCCCTTACCTACCCCATGGTCATGCTCGTAATGATGCTTGTCGTTATCATAGTTCTCGTCGGAAAGGTCATGCCTATATTCCAGCAGGTATTTAACGAGCTCGGAACCGATATGACCGGTATCGCCGGCTCGATGCTGAAGATCGGCCAGGCGCTCAACAATTACTCTATCGTGTTCCTCTGCATACTCGGAGTACTTGTGCTTTTCTATATATTTGCCAACCACACCGCCTCGGGCCGCAAATTGAGCCACAACTTCCTGATCCACTTCCCTTTGACAAAAGGCTTCTATGACAGCGTGGCGTGCGAAAGATTTGCCAGCTCACTTGCCATCTCCATCTCAAGCGGCATGGACACTTACGCAGGTCTTGATATGGCTAAAAAAATGGTTGAGCATCCAAAGATGTCCGCAAAGATAGATCACTGTAAACAGCTCATCCGTGAGGGTTCAAATTTCTCAGAGGCACTTTCCTCCTCCGAGATCTTCAGTAATCTTTACTCGCAGATGGTCTCCGTAGGATTTACGAGCGGTAATCCGGACACCGTGCTTATCCAGATCGCGGATTCCTACGAAAAACAGTCCACCAAGAAGATACAATCCATCCTTTCCGTACTTGAGCCCACACTTGTTATCATACTTTCGCTCATAGTCGGAATGATCCTTCTCTCGGTAATACTTCCTCTTATGGGTATCATGTCGAGCATCGGATAAGGCTTTGCTCTGCATTGAGAACCGGCTTTGGAAACGGCCCGTATGGTTTTAAGCCATAAAGGATCTATATTTACAAGGAAATACAAAAATGAACAGATTTGAACAGGCTTCTCCTGCTCCAATTAAATATGTCGCAAGATATCTGCCGATCGTGTTTTTTATCGTGGTACTCATTGTTTTCTTTATCCTTTTGGGGAATGTATCCGAAGATACCGCCGCGAGGCAGAAACAGAGCCTTGAGACCGCGCTTGAGCATGATATCGCCCAGTGCTACGCTCTCGAGGGTAAATACCCGGAAAATGTCGGTTATCTTGAGGATCATTACGGGCTTACTTACGACCACGACAGCTTTGTCGTTCAGTATACCTTTTACGGCGAGAACCTCTATCCGGACTATGTCGTTACAAAAAGATCCGGCATAAGATTCTACTAAACCGCTTTTTAAGAGCCGGTTCCACCCGCTCCTTTAAAGGAAACAGATATGCAACAGAAAAAACAGCAGCCACACATAATCGATGTCATATTCGTGCTTGCACTCTTCGGAGCCTTTGCTTTTTCTGCGGTAATGCTTATAATCGCAGGTTCCTCCATCTATCGCAACACGATAAGCAATATGCAGTCAAACTTTGAGACCCGGACCGCTTCCTCATATATCAGCGAAAAGCTCAGACAGGGCGGAGAAATCGGTATAAATCACACCGGTGACGGGGATGTGCTTGAGATACGCATGAAATCCGGCGACAGAGAATTTGCGACTTACCTTTATTGCAGGAACGGATATCTCTGCGAGCTGTATTCGCCTGTAGTTAATGAGCTTACACCTGGGCTCCTGGCGGCAGGGCAAAAGATAACCGAGCTTGATGAGCTTTCCGCAAAGGAAACACTGTCCGACAATCTTATAGAGATCGGACTTTATCACAAAAGCGGAGAAACAAACAGACTGATCCTGTCTGATTACCGGAAGGAACCTTAAACGGAGATTTTTAAATGAAACATTCAAAATCAGGTCTTTTCCTGATGGAAATGATCGTATGTCTGCTCTTTTTTTCACTGAGCGCCGCCGTGTGTGCCCAGATGTTTGCAAAGTCCCATACGATAAGCAAGACCGCCATCCAGGAAAACCACGCAGTAATAGAAGTTAATAACCTTGCGGAGTGCTTTTACGCGGAGCACGGAAATGTAAACACGATCTCCCATAAGCTTTACGAAGACAACACTCTTCTTGCCCGTGATCTTCTCGGTGTTTACTTCGACGAGAATTTCAATCAGGTTTCTCCGTCAAGCGAGTCTGTCCGCTACGAGGCCCAGCTGAGCGTCACTGACTCGGAGACCGTCGGGATGAAGGACGGTGTGATCTCCTTTTATGAGTTTACAGCCGATGGAACCCGGCTTATCTACTCGCTTAGCGTAACTGTTGATGACCCCCACAAGTTCCCCGATGAAAGAACTATGAAGGACAACTGATATGTCAGATAAAACAACCGGATTAAACGATATACCTAAAAATTCACCCGAGTTTAAGCTAAACCCGGGTTCCACATCCATACTTCTTATATTTGTCACGCTCTGCCTTGTGGCTTTCGCGGTTCTCTCCGTTGTCAGCTCAAATTCCGACCGAAAGCTCGGAAACAAGGTAATCACAAGGACAAGCGAGTATTACGCCGCATGTAACAAAGCACAGGAGCTCATCGCCCAGATAGACGAAGAACTCTTCACCGCTTATAACCTCTCAGAAGGCAGCAGCAAGGCTTATTACGATTCCGTCGGCGGAAATTCACGCTCCTTCGTAATTAATATTGATTCATCCCAGAAGCTTTATGTAGAGCTTTCGATAGACTACCCCGATCCCGCCGGAGGAGAGACTTCTCCGTATCTTTATCACATAACCTCCTGGAAGGTCGGCTCGGGGAGCTCCGGAGATTCCGGTACTGTAACGATAGAGTAATATGTTATATATATCAGAGTATATCTGCCTCCCGAAGAGTTAAAAACGCAAAATCCGCCTCAAGGTATACATCAAATATCCCTACCACCGTAACATCTTCTCCGTCAGCCGGATAGTCCTCCGGAAACGAATATTCCGCCGTCGGCACAAATTCGATACCCTGCGCACAGCAGGCGGTTGCGTCCTGTATTATGCAGGCATGGTAATCATTTCCCGTGGCATCATCATGATAGTAGCTGTAGGCTCCCGTCATCTTAACCACCTTTCCCACATAATCGTCCGGTCTTGCCATCATATTGTAAACCTCGGCATACACAAGATCCGAGGAAAGAACCGTAAGATCGATATCTATGCTATAATCTGTCCCGGCGCTGTTATCTGCGTCTTCCTTACTATCGTCTTCAGCCTGTTGCCCTTCCTCATTTTCCGTCTCACCACTCTTTTCAGCCTTTTCATCCTCTTTCGCCATCTCGGTCTCAAGAACCTGGGCGATGCTCTGGGCGGCCGTATTATTGTGTGAAGATGCCCCCTGCTGCCCACATGCCGTTATACATAACATCGACAGCCCAAGAACTATTGCTATAACATATTTTCTGTTTTTCATCAGCTTCACCTTCCTTACCGGCGTCCCTTTTTACGCCGAAGCATTTCCTTTTATCCTTCCGGCGATCCAGCATACAAAAAACGCTGCGACATCGACTGCCACTATCGTTGAACCGATAGGGGTTCCGGCAAGTATGGATATTAAAAGTCCCAAAAGCGCACAGACAACAGATATACATGCGGAAAAGATCGTGACAGCCCTGAAGCTTCCAAACAATCTCATGGCTGACAGAGCCGGAAAAATCACAAGCGCGGATATTAGAAGCGAGCCTACAAGGTTCATCGCAAGCACGATTATGACAGCTATAACCACCGCTATAAGATAATTGACCGCTCCGGAATTCATTCCGCTTGCCTTTGAAAAATCCTCGTCAAAGGTGACCGCGAAAATTTTATTGTAAAAGAGTATGAATACTGCCGTTACAAGTACCGATAAAACTATGCAGACGATCACCTCCCACTTTCTCAGCGTAAGGATAGAAGTCGATCCGAAAAGAGTGCTGCACACATCTCCGCTTAAATTAGAGGATGTGGAAAATATGTTCATGATAAGATATCCGAATGCAAGCGCTCCGACTGATATCATGGCTATCGCCGCATCTCCCTTTATCTTCGCGTTATTCCCTCTCTTGAGTAGCAGTATGGCGGAAAGGATCGTGATTGGCATTATTATCAACATATTGTTTGTAATACCGAGCACAGACGCTATAGCCATCGCCCCGAATGCCACATGCGAGAGTCCGTCCCCGATAAAGGAAAACCTCTTTAAAACAAGCGTCACCCCCAAAAGCGATGAACAAAGAGCGATGAGCACTCCGACTATGATCGCATACCTTACAAAGGGATATCCAAGATACATTACAAGTTTTTCGATCATTATTCAAGCCCTCCCAGAAAATGCATCCCGATGCTGCTGTTCTCGTACTCTGCTTTATTTCCGAAGAAAATACTTTCCCCAATGTGGAGTATATGGGTCGCATATTTAACAGCCGCCGCTATATCGTGGGATATCATTATTATCGTGACTCCCTCCCGGTTAAGTCCCTCTATAAGTTCATACATTTCCATGGTTACTTTCGGGTCAAGTCCGGCAACCGGCTCGTCTAAGAGAAGTATCTTGCGGGTGGCGCAGAGAGCCCTTGCGAGAAGCACTCTCTGTTGTTGTCCCCCCGAAAGATCCCTGTAGCATCTTTTTTCAAGATGGGCTATGCCCATCCTCTTCATATTTTCACCGGCAAGTGCCTTCTCCTCCTCATTGTAAAAAGGTCGAAGACCGGACCTTGCCTGGCAGCCGGATAAAACGATTTCTCTCACTGAAGCGGGAAAATCCTTTTGTATCACGGTCTGCTGGGGCAGATAACCGATTTCTTTTTTTGTAAGTCCGTCTCCGAACACTACTCTTCCGCTTATGGGGTTTTGAAGTCCGAGCAGTGTCTTCATAAGCGTAGATTTACCCGAGCCGTTTTCTCCGACGATGCACAGATAATCCCCGCTGTTGACCTCAAAAGCAAGATCGCGGACTATTATGTTTTTTTCATACCCAAGTGTAAGGTTTTCTGCCCTTAAGAGCGCCATTTTAAACTCCTTTTTCCGGCCTAATCAAGTGCCTTTCTAAGCACCTCAAGATTATCCTGCATTATTTTCAGATAACTCCTTCCGGCCTCCACATCCTTTGATGTTACCGATTGCATCGAATCAAGTACAAGCACATCCTGATCCTTCGAAGAGGTGTTCTCTATTATGGTCTGCGCTATCTTTCCGTCGCTTCCCTCTATCGTCATAACATGCTTAAGGCCGAGTTCATCCACCTTTCCGGCTAAAAATACCACCGTCTCGAAGCTCGCCTCAGTCTCCGCAGAGCAGCCTACAAACGCAGCGTAATAATCGATCCCGTAATCATCTGTCATATATCTGAAGGGAAACCTGTCCCCGAAGAGCAGCACCTTGCTCTGTCCGGCGGCAGTCACCTGCGCATATTCCGTGTCAAGCTCATTTAACTTTGTCTTATAATTATCTAAATTCTTTTTATAATCATCAGCACCGGCGGGATCTATCTTTTCGAGAGCGCTTTCTATTGCTTCACAGCAAACTGCGGCATTGCGAAGTGAGAGCCATACATGCTCGTCATGGTCTGCATCCTCTTCATGGTCATGGTCGTGGTCGTGGTCTGCCTGCATACCTTCTTTTACTTCCTCTTCCTTTACGGAATCGCCGAGAACCTCAAGCAGATTTATAACCTGCATATCCTTATTTGTAGCCTCTGCAAGAGCATCCTCCACCCACTCATCGGATTCGCCTCCGACATATACAAAAAGATCGCATCCGGCGATTTTGGCTATATCGATGGCAGTAGGCTGAAAGCTGTGAAGATCAACCCCGTTGTCCAAAAGAAGCGTTACATCTGCCTCCCCTGCGCTGTCTCCGAGTATATTCTTTACCCAGTCATACTCGGGAAAGATAGTAACCACAATATCAAGCCTGTCGCTTTCCGATACGGACGAAGCCTGTCCGCACCCACCAAACATAAATACAGCGCAGAAAACGCTGCATAACAAAGCAATTATTCTTTTCAATTTGAATTTACCTCCGTATATTTACGCTCCCGCGTTCTTATATTTACCGGGAGCTTAGTAATTTTCCGGGAATTTCAGACTTCCCACAGAGGCTAAGATCAATTGTTAAGACGCACCTTTACGGATACAGGTGTTGAAAATACAAATCTATCGACGCTTCTACCAATAGAGAGTAAAGCGGTAACAGCTGCAAATAATGCGGTTATCGCAAACACGCGGGCTCCACCGATCTGTCTTATGGTGCTCTCACAGACAGCGATCACATCACAGATCGCACAGTCCTCACCGGAACATTCATGATGAGCCTCACTTGCGATAAAAAATACGGAAAAGAACATAACAAATAAAACCACCGCTGCGGCTGTCAGTGAAACTGCTCTGCTGTTTATTTTTTTGCGGAATATATTCGTTTTCATTGCTTTGTTCCAAATTCCATCTGCTGTTTCAATTGAACAATTAAATAATAATAAAAATATACTTTTCCAACCTAAAGGACAGGAAGATCACTCTCCCTGTCCCTTGAAATCGCATAAGGCGATCAAATTTATAATATTATTCTTCGGAATCACCGTCGGTTACTGCCATTACTTCATCCTCAGCATCCGTATCCTTAGGCATATCGCTCTCGATCTCCTCAAATTCATCGGTGTTGATCACATCGAGATTTCCGTCCGTTGAAAGCGCGGTGTTGCGATATCTCCTGAGTCCCGTACCTGCGGGGATCAGCTTACCGATGATAACATTCTCCTTGAGTCCGATAAGAGGATCAATACGCCCCTTGATCGCTGCATCCGTGAGAACCTTTGTGGTCTCCTGGAAGGATGCGGCCGACATGAAGGAGTCGGTGGCGAGGGCTGCCTTGGTGATACCGAGGATAACTCTCTTACCCTCTGCAGGTCTCTTGCCCTGGGCAATGAGCTGTTCATTGACATCCTCAAACTCCACGAAGTCAACCTGTGAACCGGGCAGATAGTCTGAATCTCCGCTCTCGTCAACGCGAACCTTTCTAAGCATCTGGCGCACAAGCACCTCGATATGCTTATCCGCGATATCAACACCCTGGAGACGGTAAACTCTCTGAACCTCTCTCAAGAGATAATCCTGTACCGCTCTGATTCCCTTAATATTCATGAGATCATGAGGATATACGGAACCCTCGGTAAGCTCGTCGCCTGCCTCAAGCTGCTGTCCGTCAATAACCTTGATCCTCGATCCGTAAGGGATAAGGTATGCCTTGCTTCTGGGCTGTCCCTCCTCGTCAACGCCGGAGACGATAACCTCACGCTTTTTCTTTGTATCCTTGATCGTGGCAGTTCCGCCGAAATCACAGATTATGGCAAGTCCCTTGGGTTTTCTTGCCTCGAAAAGCTCCTCAACACGGGGAAGACCCTGTGTGATGTTATCTCCTGCGACACCTCCGGTATGGAAGGTTCTCATGGTAAGCTGTGTACCGGGCTCACCGATGGACTGGGCTGCGATGATACCTACAGCCTCACCGACCTGTACGGGCTCACCGGTAGCCATGTTCGCGCCATAGCACTTGGAGCAGATTCCGTTCTTTGAACGGCAGGTAAGGATGGTTCTGATCTTCATCTTACCTACTCCCACAAGAGTACCCTCGTCGTTTACCTTGCCCATAGGATTTCCGTCACTGTCAATACCCTTTTCGATAATGGCCTTGGCACGGGCGGGTGTTATCATCTGATTCTTCTTGACAAGAATATTTCCGTCCTTATCATGGATCTCCTCACAGGAGGTTCTTCCGGTGATACGGTCCTTTAAGCTCTCGATAGTCTCCTTGCCGTCCATGAATGCCTTTACGGTCATTCCGGGGATCTCGTCTCTTCCTACGGCACAATCCTCGTCATGGATAACAAGCTGCTGGGATACATCGACCATTCGACGGGTGAGGTATCCGGAGTCTGCAGTACGGAGCGCTGTATCGGAAAGTCCCTTACGGGCGCCGTGTGCGGAAAGGAAGTACTCGAGTACATCAAGTCCCTCACGGAAGTTTGACTTGATGGGAAGTTCGATAGTATGTCCGGATGTATCTGCCATAAGTCCACGCATACCTGCAAGCTGCTTGATCTGCTGGTTTGAACCACGGGCTCCGGAGTCTGCCATCATGAATATGTTGTTGTATTTATCGAGACCGTCGATAAGTCTCTTAGTAAGCTCTGCGTCAGTCTTGTTCCATGTCTCGATAACGAGTCTGTAACGCTCCTCCTCGGTGGAAAGTCCGCGGTGGTAACGATGGGAGATCTCATCAACCGTATTCTGAGCCTGTGCAAGAAGCTCGGGCTTACTTGCGGGCACGGTCATGTCGGAAATGGAAACGGTCATGGCTGCTCTCGTGGAGTACTTATAACCGATAGCCTTAACATCGTCGAGAACCTCTGCAGTCTTGAACGCGCCATGATTGTTGATGACTCTCTCAAGTATCTGCTTGAGCTGCTTCTTACCGACAAGGAAATCAACCTCGGGCTTTAAGAAGTCCTCAGGATTGCTTCTGTCTACATATCCAAGATCCTGGGGAAGGATCTCGTTGAAGAAGAGACGGCCGAGTGTGGTGGATATGGTTCCGGTGATCTTCTCACCCTTCGCATTCACCTTGCTCACTCTTACATTGACTCTTGAATGAAGGGTAATGTATCCGTTCTCGTATGCGAGTATAGCCTCGTTCATATCCTTGAAGTAGCTTCCCTCACCGGGCTCGGGTCTGGTATCTCCTACGGAGGTGCCTCTCTCCTGGGTCAGATAGTAGATACCGAGTACCATATCCTGTGAAGGAACGGCAACAGGGCCACCGTCTGAAGGCTTAAGGAGGTTGTTGGGAGAGAGCAGAAGGAATCTGCACTCTGCCTGTGCCTCAACGGAAAGAGGAAGGTGAACCGCCATCTGGTCTCCGTCGAAGTCTGCGTTAAACGCGGTACAAACAAGGGGATGAAGCTTTATAGCCTTACCTTCAACAAGGATGGGCTCAAACGCCTGTATTCCAAGTCTGTGCAATGTAGGAGCGCGGTTAAGCATTACGGGATGCTCACGGATAACATCCTCGAGTACATCCCAGATCTGGTTATCCCAATGCTCAACAAGCTTCTTTGCGTTCTTTATATTCTGGCTTATTCCGCGGAAGACAAGCTCCTTCATAACGAAGGGCTTGAAGAGCTCGAGAGCCATCTCCTTCGGAAGTCCGCACTGATAGATCTTAAGCTCGGGTCCTACGACGATAACCGAGCGTCCTGAGTAGTCAACACGCTTTCCGAGAAGGTTCTGACGGAAACGACCCGACTTACCCTTAAGCATATCGGAAAGTGACTTGAGGGGTCTGTTTCCGGGGCCGGTAACCGCGCGTCCTCTGCGTCCGTTATCGATAAGTGCGTCTACAGCCTCCTGGAGCATTCTCTTCTCGTTTCTGACAATGATGTCAGGAGCGCCGAGCTCAAGGAGTCTCTTAAGTCTGTTGTTTCTGTTTATGATCCTGCGGTAAAGGTCATTGAGGTCGGAAGTAGCAAATCTTCCTCCGTCAAGCTGTACCATCGCACGAAGATCGGGAGGGATTACCGGAAGTACATCAAGGATCATCCATTCGGGCTTGTTTCCGGACTCGCAGAAAGCCTCTACGACCTCAAGTCTCTTGATGGTCTTTGCGCGCTTCTGGGTTGAGCCTGAACCGTTTTCAAGCTCCTCGTGGAGAATCCTCCTCTCCTCCTCAAGGTTTATTTCGGAAAGGAGCTCCTTTATGGCCTCAGCTCCCATTCCGACACGGAATTCATTTCCGTACTGTTCTCTCTTTGCCTGATACTCTGCCTCAGTGAGTATCTTCTTTTTCTTGATATCGGGATCATCTACATTTCCGGGATCAAGAACGATATAGTTTGCAAAGTAAAGCACTCTCTCAAGATCCTTGGGTGTGAGCTCGAGGATCAGTCCCATACGGGTAGGGATTCCCTTAAAATACCAGATATGGGAAACGGGTGCGGCAAGCTTTATATGTCCCATACGCTCACGGCGCACGCTTGATTTCGTAACCTCAACTCCGCACTTGTCGCAGACCTTGCCCTTATAGCGGATCTTCTTGTACTTACCGCAGTGGCACTCCCAGTCCTTGCTGGGTCCAAAGATCCTCTCACAGAAGAGGCCGTCACGCTCCGGCTTAAGTGTACGGTAATTGATGGTTTCGGGCTTTGTTACCTCACCGTGAGACCACTCAAGGATCTTCTCCGGGGAAGCAAGGCCGATCTTTATTGCATCAAACGTAATAGGCTGATAATTTGCTTCGGGCATTTTTTTATCTCCTTCTATAACCTAACATTGAACCAAAGGATTCACAGCTATTAATCTTCGTCGGAGAAATCGTCGTCTCCGTCAAAACCGTCGTCATAACCGTCATCCTCTACAGGAACGAGCTCACCGTCATCAAATTCCTGTGTCTGGTATCCGCCGCGTGCAAGTGACTCGGAATCTGTGTCATACTTGCTGTCGAAATCACTGTCAAAGCGGGTATCGGAAGGCTCGCCATAGTCAATATTCTCTTTAAGCTCTACTTCCTGTCTGTTCTCGTCAAGAACTCTTACATCAAGACCGAGAGCCTGAAGTTCTTTCAGGAGTACCTTGAAGGACTCGGGTATTCCGGCATCCGGAATGTTCTCACCCTTGATGATCGCCTCATAGGTCTTCACACGGCCGATGATATCATCGGACTTAACTGTAAGGATCTCCTGGAGAGTATAGGATGCGCCGTATGCCTCCAGAGCCCAAACCTCCATCTCTCCGAAACGCTGTCCGCCGAACTGGGCTTTACCGCCGAGAGGCTGCTGGGTAACGAGGGAGTACGGTCCGGTTGAACGGGCGTGGATCTTATCGTCAACCAGGTGGTGGAGCTTAAGGTAATGCATGTGTCCGATGGTCGTGGGACCGTCGAAGGGCTCTCCTGTGCGTCCGTCGCGAAGCTGAACCTTACCGTCTGCGGAAATGGGAACGCCCTCCCAGAGCTTTCTGTGCTCACGATTCTCCGAGAGATAATCATATACCTCGGGAAGGAGCTCGTCCTTATGAAGGCTTGTGAAGGTAACGGCGCTCTTCTTGTCGAATTTCTCGCCGGCCTTTTCAGCCTTTTCCTTTGCTTCCTTGTCATCAAAAGGAAGATTTACATAGTCATTTGCAAGGAGCAGGGTGTCCTGGATATCCTTCTCGTTAGCGCCGTCAAAGATAGGGGTTGCAACATTGAAGCCCAGAGCTTTTGCGGCAAGTGAAAGGTGAATCTCAAGCACCTGTCCGATATTCATACGCGAAGGTACGCCCAGAGGATTAAGCACGATATCCAGAGGTCGTCCGTTGGGAAGGAAAGGCATATCCTCAACGGGAAGCACACGGGAAACGACACCCTTGTTTCCGTGACGACCTGCCATCTTATCACCTACGGAGATCTTTCTCTTCTGCGCGATATAGATGCGGACCGACATATTAACTCCGGGTGAGAGCTCGTCGCTGTTCTCTCTTGTAAATACCTTTGCGTCAACGATAGTTCCGTACTCTCCGTGAGGAACCTTAAGGGAAGTATCGCGTACCTCTCTTGCCTTCTCACCGAAGATCGCATGGAGAAGTCTCTCCTCTGCGGTAAGCTCGGTCTCTCCCTTGGGGGTAACCTTACCTACAAGAATATCACCGGCACGAACCTCTGCACCGATACGGATTATTCCTCTGTCGTCAAGGTTCTTTAAAGCCTCCTCGCCGACATTGGGGACATCGCGGGTTATCTCCTCGGCACCGAGCTTGGTGTCGCGGGCCTCTGCCTCATATTCCTCAATGTGAAGCGAAGTATAAACATCATCTCTAACGAGACGCTCTGAGAGAAGTACTGCGTCCTCGTAGTTGTAACCCTCCCAGGTCATGAATCCGATAAGAGGGTTCTTACCGAGACCCAACTCTCCCTGTGAGGTTGAAGGACCGTCGGCAATAACCTCGCCCTTCTTTACCTTATCGCCCTTGTTTACGATAGGTCTCTGATTATAGCAGTTGCCCTGGTTTGAACGGGTAAACTTGCTGAGCTTATATTCGATTTCATTTCCGCCCGAGACTTTCTCACGGATAATGTCTGCGGATACATAGGTGATCTCACCGTCTTCCTTCGCAACAACGCAGACACCGGAGTCAACGGCGGTCTTTACTTCCATGCCTGTTCCTACCACGGGAGCCTCTGTAAGCATAAGAGGAACCGCCTGACGCTGCATGTTCGATCCCATCAGCGCACGGTTTGCATCGTCGTTCTGAAGGAAAGGAATGAGCGCGGTAGCAACGGAGAATACCATCTTGGGAGATACATCCATATAGTCGAACATGGACTTGGGATACTCCTGTGTATCGTCGCGGAAACGGCCGGATACGGACTTTCTTACAAAATGTCCTTCCTCATCAAGCTGCTCGTTTGCCTGAGCTACATGATAATTGTCCTCTTCGTCAGCGGTCATATACACAACCTCATCGGTAACACGGGGATTGGCCGGATCCGACTTGTCGATAACGCGATAGGGTGCCTCAATAAAGCCATACTCGTTGATACGTGCATAGCTTGCAAGTGAGTTGATAAGTCCGATGTTGGGACCTTCGGGAGTCTCGATGGGGCACATTCTTCCGTAGTGGGAGTAATGTACATCGCGGACCTCGAATCCTGCACGGTCACGGGAAAGACCACCGGGGCCGAGCGCGGAGAGACGCCTCTTGTGAGTAAGCTCGCCTAAAGGATTGTTCTGGTCCATGAACTGCGAGAGCTGTGAGGAACCGAAGAATTCCTTGACAGCAGCAGTTACGGGCTTGATATTGATAAGACTCTGGGGAGTTACATCCTCAGCGTCGTGTGTACTCATACGCTCGCGTACGACACGCTCCATACGGGAAAGACCGATGCGGTACTGATTCTGAAGGAGCTCGCCGACCGCACGGATACGCCTGTTTCCGAGGTGGTCGATATCGTCATCGTTTCCGATGCCGTACTCAAGGTGCATATTGTAGTTGATGGATGCGAAAATATCATCCTTTGTAATATGCTTGGGAACAAGCTCATGGGCATTGCGCTTTAAAGCCTCTCCGAGAGCCTCCGAATCCTCTGCGAATTCATCAAGGATTGCCTTGAGCACAGGATAATATACCTTCTCATGAATTCCGAAATCAGCGGGGTCGCAGTCCACGAAATGGGTAAGGTCAACCATCATATTTGAGATAACCTTCTCATTCTTCTCCTCGGTCTGGATAAGAACGAAGGGAACTGCCGCATTCTGGATCTCTTCGGCAAGCTTTGCGTCCGCCTTTGTTCCTGCTGCGGCGATAACCTCACCGGTCAGGGGATCCACTACATCTGCTGCGAGAACCTTTCCGCGGATACGATTTTTGAATGAAAGCTTCTTATTGAATTTATAGCGTCCGACCTTCGCAAGATCATACCTGCGGGGATCGAAGAACATTGCGGTTATAAGGCTCTGGGCACTCTCAACGGTAAGGGGCTCGCCGGGACGGATCTTGCGGTAGAGCTCAAGAAGTCCGTTCTCATAGCTTCCCTCGGGGCACTTCTCGGTTACGGAAGGATCCTTGCCTATGCTGGCCTCGATCTTTTCCTCCTCGCCGAACATATCTCTGATCTCCTGGTTTGTGCCAAGTCCGAGCGCGCGAAGAAGAACCGTTACGGGAACCTTTCTCGTACGGTCTACTCTTACATAGAATACATTATTGGGGTCGGTCTCATACTCGAGCCATGCACCACGGTTTGGAATTACCGTGCATGAGAAGAGCTCCTTGCCGAGCTTATCGTGTCCGATACCGTAGTAGATTCCGGGGGAACGGACCAGCTGGCTAACGATAACTCTTTCGGCTCCGTTTATAACGAAGGTACCGGTCTCTGTCATCAGAGGGAGATCGCCCATAAAGATGTCATGCTCCTGAATGTTCTTGATGTCTTCCTTATTGCGGAGACGAACCTTCACAAAAAGCGGAGCAGAATATGTGGCATCACGCTCTTTACACTCTTCGATAGTGTACTTCTTGTCCTCTTCCTTAAGCTCATAGCTGACAAACTCAAGGCTCAGTGAATCGCTGTAGTCGGAGATTGGCGAAATATCGTCAAAGACTTCCTGTAATCCCTCATCGAGAAACCACCGGTATGAATTCTTCTGAACTTCTACCAGATTAGGCATCTCCAGCACTTCCTTCTGTCTCGCGTAACTCATTCGCGTGACCTTGGTGCCGCTGGCGGGACGGATTCTGTTCTTTTCCATTGACCTAACACCTCATTCTTTCGCTTAATTTGCGCATAGCACCACACAATAGCGCACTATCCATAATATCACAAAGTAAAGATATAAGTCAATAAATATTTTTCTTAAATTCGGAAATATTTCCTGATGTAATTGATAATATAAATCGAATTCCCCGGAAGGGAGTTTAAGAATAAAAATGAATTCGAGGACCGGGGCAAAAGCTCCCGATCCTCGCTTTATATGTATTCCGGTCAAAACCGGATATATCGGCTGAATTACTTAAGAGTAACCTTTGCGCCAACCTCTTCAAGAGACTTCTTGATGTTCTCAGCATCGTCCTTGGAAGCTGCTTCCTTACCAACCTTGGGAGCTGCCTCAACAAGATCCTTAGCTTCCTTAAGTCCGAGACCGGTTATCTCACGAACAACCTTGATAACCTTAACCTTCTCAGCGCCTACCTCGGTAAGCTCTACATCAAACTCGGTCTTCTCCTCAGCTGCTGCGCCTGCTGCTGCTCCGGGAGCTGCCATAACAACGCCTGCTGCTGCAGATACGCCGAACTCTTCCTCTGCTGCCTTTACAAGATCGTTGAGCTCAAGAACTGAAAGCTCTTTGATCGCATCTAAAATTTCCTGAGTGGATAACTTAGCCATTTTAAAATCCTCCATTAAAATTCAAAAATTAGTGTTAGTTTTGAGTGCAGATTATTCTGCAGGTGTCTCAGCAGGTGCTTCTGCTGCAGGTGCCTCTTCATTTGCGGGAGCTGCGGACTCGCAAGCCGCTGCGCCGCCCTTCTCGGCAACCTGATTGATAACGCGCGCAAAATTGGTGATGGGGCTCTTGAAGCTTCCGAGCAATCTTGAGAGGAGCTCCTCTCTTGAGGGGATGCTTGCGATGGTTCCCATTCCCTTTGCGTCATAAAGTACTCCCTCTACGACGCCGCCTTTGATCTCCAGGGCTTCCGCGGTCTTTGCGAAATTTGCGATAACTCTCGCAGGTGCAGTTGCATCATCCTTGGAAACGGCGATTGCGGTAGGTCCTTCCAGATACTGGGTGAGAGACTCGAAATCAGTCCCCTTTATTGCTCTTGTGATGAAGGTGTTCTTGTATACCTTGTATGTCACACCTGCTTCACGAAGGCTTTTACAGAGCTGGGTATCCTGCTCTACGGTAAGTCCGCGGTAATCAACGACAACCATGGACTGCGCATCTTTGATGCACTCTGAAATTTCTTCCACAATGGGGGCTTTAATTTCAACCTTAGCCATTTTCTTTTCTACCTCCTTATAGATTAAAGACAGCCGAAAACGAAAATCCTGTGCCGTCTTTGCAGACAGCACAGGAGATAATCATTCGTAATCAATATGAATTACTCAAATTTACCTCGGCGGGATTTATGTGCTTTCGCACACCTGCTGTCTTCGGCTCTGTATTAAACCTTTGCTAAAATATCACAATATCAATATTGTGTCAAGCATTTATTTGATCAATACCCTTTATTAATACTTCGCAGTGTTTACCTTTACGCCGGGTCCCATGGTGCTTGTAAGGGTAATGCTTCTTAAGTACTGTCCCTTAAGAACGCTGGGCTTAGCCTTTACGATGGCATCCATAAGAGCGTCAAAGTTCTGCTGAAGCTGCTCCTCGGTGAAAGAAGCCTTTCCTACGGGAACATGAACGATATTGCTCTTGTCGAGTCTGTACTCGATCTTACCTGCTTTGATATCGTTAACGGCCTTTGTTACATCCATGGTAACGGTTCCGGCCTTGGGGTTGGGCATGAGACCCTTAGGTCCGAGCACCTTACCGAGACGACCTACAACACCCATCATATCGGGAGTAGCTACAACTACATCAAAGTCAAGCCATCCGTCGTTCTGGATCTTGGGAATGAGCTCCTCGCCACCTACAAAATCAGCACCTGCTGCCTGAGCTTCTGCCAGCTTATCGCCCTTTGCGATAACCAGTACTCTTACGGTCTTACCGGTTCCGTTGGGGAGAACTACTGCGCCACGAATCTGCTGGTCAGCGTGACGACCGTCACATCCGGTTCTGATATGTACTTCTACTGTTTCATCAAATTTTGCGGTTGCGGTCTTCTTTACAAGAGCGATCGCATCTGCGGGTTCATATGCTACGCTGCGGTCAACAAGCTTAGCTGCCTCAGCATACTTCTTTCCATGCTTCATTATAATTTCCTCCTAAGGTTCAAACGGCAAATTAATGCCTCCCAAATTGTAGTTTATCAGTCCTCAACAACGATACCCATTGAACGGGCGGTTCCTGCTATCATGCTCATAGCTGCCTCAACCGATGCTGCATTGAGATCGGGCATCTTGAGCTCTGCGATCTCTTTAACCTTTGCCTTTGAGATCGTAGCAACCTTGGTCTTGTTGGGTACTCCTGATCCGCTCTTAATGTTGCAGGCCTTCTTAAGAAGAACTGCTGCAGGGGGAGTCTTGGTTACGAAGCTGAAACTTCTGTCTGAGTAAACAGTGATGATAACGGGGATAATGGTATCTCCCTTATCTGCTGTCTTCGCATTGAACTGCTTGGTGAACTCAACGATGTTCACACCATGCTGACCAAGTGCGGGTCCGACCGGGGGAGCAGGTGTTGCTTTACCGGCGGGAATCTGTAACTTAATGTAGCCTTCTACTTTCTTTGCCATGATTGGCACCTCCTAAAAAAAATGTGGTTAGGCGTGTATGTTAATACACTCCCACGTCAAAACATCAGCCGAGCTTTCTTACCTCGGCAAAGCTAAGCTCAACAGGTGTTTCACTGCCCTGGAAGAGCTCAACTCTTATGGTAACTGTCTGTTTGTTAAAGTCGATCTTGCGAACAACTCCGACAGTATCCTTCCAAACTCCTGTGACAACAGCGATAGTATCGCCCTCAGCGAAATCTATGCTTATATTGTCCGTATGTATTCCGAGAGGCTTCATCTCGGCGTCCGTAAGCGGAACAGCCTTGCTTCCCGGTCCAGCAAATCCCGTAACGCCTCTGGTGTTGCGGACAACATACCAGGTCTCGTCGTTCATGTCCATATTGACAAGGACATATCCGGGAAAAAGCTTTCTCTGGACGGTTTTTTTGTTGCCGTTTTTTATCTCGACAACATCCTCAACAGGCACACGCACCTCAAGGATCTGCTCTGCAAGAGCCTTGTTGTTTTCGATGGTTTTCTCTATGTCAGCCTTGACCTTGTTCTCGTAGCCCGAATATGTATGTACGACATACCATTTTGCTTCTGCCATTTTCTACCTCCTTACAGCTTTGTAAGGAAGTTGACACCATTCTGAGCGCCAAAATCCAGAACTGCGATAATGAGTCCTACAACTACGGAAATCAGTACGACTGCGACTGACTGCTTCAAGGTCGTCTTTCTGTTGGGCCATGTTATTTTTCCAAACTCAGCCTTAACCCCACTGAAAAATCCGGGGCCTTTACTCTTAGCGGAATTCTCCATTATTGACCTCCGATCAAATCAAAAACTATTACTTTGTCTCTTTGTGAAGGGTATGCTTCTTGCAAAAACGGCAATACTTCTTGATCTCGAAACGATCGGGCATATTCTTCTTTTCCTTTGTAGTATTGTAGTTGCGCTGCTTGCACTCGGTGCAGGCAAGAGTGATCTTGGTACGCATCGTCTTTCCTCCAAATCATTTATTTCGTTACTAAATTTACACGCACTAAAAAAAGAGTCGAAACCTGACTCGCCCGATTACTATAACACAGTAAAACGAGCGAGTCAAGAAAATTTTTATTTCATCATAAAATTACAAGTAGTCGAGGGGGTTGACCGCAACGCCGTTTATCCTCATCTCAAAGTGTACATGGGGGCCTGTGGATGCTCCGGTGCTTCCGCTGTATGCGATGAGATCTCCCTGGTTTACATACTGGCCGACCGAAACAACCAGCCGGCTGTTGTGGGCGTATCTTGTCTGGCGTCCGTCAGGGTGGTCTATATAAACGACATATCCGTAGCTTCCGCCCCATCCTGAGAAGCTTACAACACCACCGCTCGATGCGTAGACACTGCTTCCGTAAGGAACAGCCCAGTCGACACCCCTGTGGTTGGTGCTTCCGATTCCTCCGGGTGAAGACCTGTATCCGAAGTAGGAGCTTATCCTTCCTCCGTAGATAGGCTTTACATAAGTAGGAGGTATCTTGGTTCCTCTCTCCACTATCTTTGGAACCGCTTCGAGCAATATCTGCTCCTTGACCACTTCCTTGCCGATCTCTTTATCGTTGGTATAATGCACATCAAGGATTGCTTTCCTGTAGCCCGACGAAGGCTGCTGGAGCACCTGTGTCTGTGTGGTGTACCATTCATCGTTATCTATATATATGACTTCCTCATCGTACACTTCCTCGACATATATCCTCTCGATCCTTTCAACCGAAAGTTCGGGCTCGGGTACGGTGATAGTAAGTATGTCTCCGATGTGAAGCGTGGAATTGACCGTCTCAAGCTTCTCCGGGTTCAGGGCGACAAGCGTCTCCATCGGGATATTGACCGCCAGCGAAATAGCCGACAGGGTATCTCCCGATTTGATCTCGTATTCTCCCGGAGTTTCCTGTTCCTTGGTCACATTCTCAATGGCGGTCTCAAGATCGGTCACCTGGGAATTCGGAAGATATCCCTGGCTTATCTCGACTTCCTCGATAAAGTTCATCGCAAGAACTCCAAGCTTGTAATCCACAAAGCTCATCGAATCCTCATCGACAACCTCGCTCAGTCCCCAGTCCGAGATATACGCGGAAACACCGCCCACCGGAAGTTCAAGCTGTTCTTCGGGTTCCTCCTCCTTGCCGTCTTCCGTATTGATTACTTTAGGAGTGATGACATTAAAATCCCTGTCTCCGGAATTTGAAAGCTCCACAACAAATCTTCCTGAATCATCATAGAGGTCGAGCGCAGCCTGAAGAAGCTTTCTCGCATCATCAAGATTCCGCAGGGTAACCATATACTCCTGTATCTTTACCGTGCAGGTTCTCTGAATGTTTTCATCCACCGTCTTTTTAAGGACTTCCTGCATCTTTTCCATTACATACTCGTCGGAATCAACCTTGCCGAAAAGCTGTTCTTCACCGCGGATGCTGATATCTCCGGTCATGAACATGAGGGATTTACTTGCTGACGCAACTCTCCGTCTTGACTCTATAAGCAGATGCTCAGCCCTCGAATCGTCATCTATCGTGCCCACCTCACTGCCGTTCACATATATATGGAAAGTATTATCTCCCGTATGTTCAAATTTTGGGATTCCTCCCCAGAAAATCAAAAAGACGAACAATGCAAGCAGAGAAGACAGCACAAAACCGAGTTCTATTCTTTTATGAGTTCTTCTAATCTTTCTTTGTCTGATCATATTGTATGGGAAATGATTGTCTAAACTATTCCGAGCAGACCGGCTATCTGTATGATAAGCGTAAGCGCGGACAAAACGACCGCAACGATCGCAAGGATCTTTACTCCCTTAACGGAAGAAATAACCTGCTTGTTGGAATCCTTCACGGTTTCCTCAAGAGGCTCAAGCTCATTTACCATTGATGCCTGAATGTTCTTATATATCCTGACGCCTTCCTTGTGGAGATTCTCCTCGGAACCCACCTTTTCAAGGAGTTCGCCCTGCATATTCTCAAGTTTCCTGTTCGTGGACTCCGAGAAATTCTTTATCTGATTCTCGGTAGCCTCACTCATTGCATCGAGTTTTTTCCCGGTACTGTTCGAAAGTTCCTTAAGCTGGGAGTCGGTGGACTGCGCAAGGGTTTGAAGCTGGCTCTTTATCTCCGCAACCGCTTCATCACCAGCGCCGTTTTGCGGAAGACTCAGGTTCCCTATGCGGGTCTCAAGATTTCCGAGCTCGTCACATACCTTCGCGAGCCTGTCAAGGCATCCCTGATATTCGCCAACCTGGGCCTTGAGATAATTCATCTGTTCAGCCTCGGCTTCTCCGTTTGCTCTTATCATTTCCTGCGCGTTAAGCTTCTGTGCAAGCTTGTCCATCAGTGTATCCATTGGAATCCTCCTATGACCGACATCTCCATGTCTTTGAAAGTTCACATCCTATGATTTTAACATCTTTGCCTGTTCTTTACAATAAGAAACTTTCCTCCGCAGCTGCCGGTACAGACCCTGATTCCGCCTGCCGGATGAACTGCAATATAATGTTTTGTGCAATATGCACAATTTTCTTTCGATTTTTTTTATTTGTTGATAAATATTTACCAAGTTTTTACAGCGTGTTCATATTTTATTAACATTTGATTGGTATAGTTTATTCAAGAACAAAGCAAAGTGTTATTCGATCATTTTTTCATAATCGCCCGGGTTTCTGATGGAACCCGGGCACTCCTCATTTTATGGTATTTTTTCTTAAGGGCATTTAAAAAGGCGGTCTGCGATTGCAGGCCGCCTGCGTTTACTGTTTGCTCAGCTCCATTATCTCGTCATTGAGGAGCAGCATCTTGTCGTCGAGATCCGAAACCATCTTGGCACAATCCACCAGCTCCTGCGTAATATGGGCCGGGACGGCACCCTCGAATTTGTAATTTATCTTGTGCTCAAGACTTGCCCAAAAGTCCATGGCTACCGTTCTTATCTGGATCTCTACCTTTGTATCCACCTTCCTGTCGGAAAGGTATACCGGTATCGTGATTATCATATGTTAGCTCTTATAGCCGCTGGCCTTGGGGAAGGTAATATAATCCTTCACCTTTATCACTTCGATGTCCTGCTGGTGTTTTATCATCTCGGCAATGCGGTAGATATCCGAGGTAAAGGAGCAGATGATCCGGATGCCCGCTATGTCATTTACATGATTAACCATATTCTCTATGGTGGAATCGAGACCGTTTCTCTTTAGCTTCTTTACTATACTCTCGGGGGTTTTTATCCTTGCCTTTATGTGTTCTATGGGGTTGTACTGATGAACATGCTGGAATTCCTCGTTAAGGATCTCCATCTTGGTGCGCATCTGCTGAAGTGCCGCGTTATACAGGAGGCTTACCTCCTGCCAGGTTTCTATGCCGTCGTTATCTCCTACTAAATCCATAATCTAAATCCTTTTAGCCTTTATTTCCGTTTCCGGGGATATTGCCCGAAAATCATTATTCCTTTATAATAATATCATAGATTTGACATTTTAAACAAAATTTTACATTTTTTTAATCGTTTAAGTTGATTTTTTGTAAATATTGACTAAAAAACCGTTTTTTATTAGTTATAGTAAACGAAAAAATTTTCAGATTACGATCAAACAGGGATAATATGAGAATCTGGGCAAGACAATTTAAAGATACCCGAATGCTCTGTGACGAACTCGTCGTCGATAACAGCACC
This sequence comes from Lachnospiraceae bacterium, assembly GCA_017479285.1. Taxonomy (GTDB): domain Bacteria; phylum Bacillota; class Clostridia; order Lachnospirales; family Lachnospiraceae; genus AC2028. Next base: position 43,594 of record JAFVCL010000016.1, on the reverse strand, counting down.
GAGACACGAACCCACAAGGTATTCAACGCCATAGAAAAGATCAGTAAAAATATGGACCTCCCCCAGCCGATATGGCTCGAGCGCAACATTAAATCATTCAAACAAAACTCCGTAGTCCGCTTTGAAAAAGACTCCTTCATAGAAGAAGTCCCCTTCGATTACCTCGAGATCCGCGTCATCGAAGAGGACTAAAAGCGACGCGAGCTGCGTCCTTTGCAGCCGCGTGGCAAGTGCGAACGCCCTTACGCGCTTGCCATGCGAAGCATCGCGCCGCGTCTCGGCGGCAAATGCCGGCGCACGCGGTAAGTCGCTCTATAGAATACTAAAAGCGACGCAGGCTGCGTCAATCATCATATCCGTTCGGATTGTTACGCTGCCAGTTCCATGAGTCACGGCACATTTCCTTTATTCCATACTGTGCCTCCCACCCGAGTTCCTTCTTAGCAAGAGAAGGATCCGCATAACAGGTGGCAATATCTCCGGGGCGGCGTCCCTCTATCTCATAGGGAATCTTAACGCCGTTTGCTTCCTCGAAGTTCTTTACTATATCAAGCACACTGTATCCCTGACCTGTTCCGAGATTGTATATCTTAAGTCCGGCATTTTCCTCGATCTTCTTAAGCGCCTTGACATGTCCGAGGGCAAGATCCACAACATGGATATAATCTCTTACGCCGGTTCCGTCATGGGTATCGTAATCGTTCCCGAATACATTAAGATGATCTCTCTTTCCCACAGCCACCTGGGTAATGTAAGGCATAAGATTGTTAGGGATACCGCTGGGGTTCTCACCGATGGTTCCCGACTTATGCGCTCCGATGGGATTGAAGTAACGGAGCAGTATTACATTCCATTCATTGTCCGCCTTCTGGATATCCGAGAGGATCTGCTCAAGCATTGACTTTGTCCAGCCATAGGGATTTGTACACTGCCCCTTGGGACATTCCTCGGTAATCGGAATAAATGCGGGATTTCCGTACACAGTAGCGCTGGAAGAGAAGATTATATTCTTGCAGTTATGCTTTCTCATAACATCCACCAGGGTCAGAGTTCCCGCTATATTATTCTCGTAGTACTCCCATGGCTTCTGTACAGATTCTCCCACAGCCTTAAGACCCGCGAAGTGGATAACCGCGCTTATATCCTCTTTGGAAAAGATATCCTCAAGCGCATCTCTGTCCAGAATATCAGCCTTATAAAAGGGAACCTCCTTCCCCGTGATCTTAGCGACTCTCTCCAGCGACTTCTCGCTCGAATTGCAGAGATTATCAAGCACTACAACATCATATCCGGCTTCCTGAAGCTCAACCACGGTGTGGCTTCCTATGAAACCGGCTCCTCCGGTTACAAGTATCTTACTCATATTTACCTCCTATCAGCGAAGCGGGCTTCAGCCCTTCCAGCCTATGGAATACTATAAACGACCCGGGCGGCATCTTTCCATACTTTATTGTTTGAATAATCTGTCAAAATGTTAACCTGACATTTCTACAGCTCCACGCCGTTTTTCTTAAGCAGCTCCCTGGCGCTCTCCACGGAATCCACTCCTGTCTTGTTTTTGATCGGAGCAAATTCCTTTTCTCTTACCACCTCAAAAGGAAGGCAGCTGCTCATCTGGTGTATCATGTCGAGCACAAGATTCTCAAATTTATATCCGTTGGGTTCCTCCGGCTTTACAAGCTCTCCGTTTTCGTTTAAGAAGGGTATCTTCTTTTTTACCACATGGAGAGGAAGCTCCTCTCTTACGATTCTTTCAAGCTCATCCACATAGAAAAGATAATTCAGTATCACACCGAAATTATATGCGGGATTTCCCTTCTCATCCTTAGCGTTCATAAGCTCGTCCGTAAGCTCATAATATTCAACGATGGAAGGTCTGCCATCCTCAAGACACATTACCCCCACCTTCTCATCCGGTGCATTTTTCCTTACCACCTTTGCACCTACAACGCATTTCTTTTCTATTGTGGCTCCGACAAATACCGGATCCGCTATCCTCTGGAGAACATTGTCCACAGCGAATATGTTAAACCACTCTATGCCCCATTCTTTCGCCTTCTCAAGGAGCCCAGCCCTCATGAGCGATATAAACCATCCGCCGTTTCCGTTGGGAGAAGTAGCCATGCGTCCCTTCTCCTCAAGATATATCTTTCCGTTATAATCCGTTGCGGGTGCCATCTCCTGCTTAAAGAAATGTACATATTCCTCCGGATATCCGAAGAATGACTTCTCCTTAAGGAATCCTATCGTGGCTTCATTATTCTTCTCGCTCGTCATAACGAAAAGATGGATATATGTACCGGTCTGCTTTACAACATCCAGCATCTTATTTATAAGGCACTCAAAAATATAGAGTTTTTTTGTAAGGCCCACATTGTACATACCCTTTGGATCATCGGAGCCGAGGCGTGTTCCCATTCCTCCCGCAAGAAGAACCGCAGCCACCTTACCTGCCTTTATAGCCTCTGTTCCCGTCCTTTCAAAGACCTCTCTGCCGGCCTCTATCTCATCAAGCTCCATACAGGGAAGGGGAGATATCTTTCCCTTTTCAGCCCCCTTTTCCGGATTGAGCGCCGCCGCGAGAATGCTCATGTCAGTCTCTTCTATCTGGGAAACAAGAGCTTTTTTTGATTCCTCATCAAGTTCGTCATAATACTTAAGAACATGCTCCTGTCCGTACTTTTCAAGTTTTTCCTTAACATTTTCAGGTATCATCATTATTCCTCCCTTTAGCTGTGTGCGACCTACCAAAACAGTATATCATAATCCGGAGAACTGTTCCAGTCATAGTACTCTACAGGCTGCAGCTCATCCCTTGTCCTGCAATACCTGTACACCATTCTGCTCAGTCTTTCCCCGACAGCCATGCCGCAGATTCCCCTGTTCCAGCATTCAAGCGCATAGTGGATTTCCTGCGCGTTGCACCAGCGGCAGGAATGAATCCTGGCCTCATGAACGGTGGGAAATGTCACAAAATAATCCGACGCAAGCATATCCCCGATTTTTTTTGCTACCTCCGGGTAAAAAACAGCAATCGCTCCCCCGAACCAGCAGGTGGTGGTCAGCCGTATGCCCTTCCTCGCCCTGTCGGAGGAAGCCATTAAATTTCCGTATCTTACGGAGGCATCCTCTTCCATGAATACTCCGCATCGGTACATATCTTTTCCGTTTATCTCGTCGGTAAAAAATATTCTCGGCGGCATAAGAAGGCTCGATTTATGTATCGCTTTCTCCAGCAGTTTTTCCTTTTCTTCCGTCAGAACCGGTACCTCAAAGTCCGTGTTCCTGAGTGAGATTCCGTAAAGCTCCTCCGGTAAAAGAGACTCATATTTCAGAACCGCAACAAGCCGCATATCCCCAATACCGCGGCTCAGCATCGTCCTTCCGTATTCCCTGCACAAAAGCTCGCAGTTCTTTTCCGGAACAAGCCTGACCAGATATTCATCTTTAAACATTTTATTTCCCCGAAAAAAAGCAATTGAAATGTGGGCCGAACGGTCCATGATATTTCAGATGTCTCTTATGATCAAAAAAGGATATCCCCGTACTTTATTCTAAGAAGAATTTCCATCAATCCATCCGGTTCATCCAGTCTAAACTCCGCTTCTGCCTTTGATACAGCCACGGTTGTGTATCTCGGCGGCCTCCCCATATTCTTGCCGTATGCGGAGCCCCCTTCTTTCAACGCGGGTATTCCGTGGTTTTGAGGCTTATAATACCCCTCATCATCACCACCGAATTTCAGGAAGTTAAAGTCTACATCAAAAGCTCTGGCAAATCTATCAATAACATAATCGGAAAATTCCGTCCGCTGTTTTTTTAATATCAAATACAGAGTTGTCTTACTGATGTTATATCTGTTACAGAAACCTCTTTTGGTTCCACCCCACCTTTCTTCGAGCAGATACTCCACTCTCTCCGGAAAATCAGACAGATCGGATAGCTTTTTAATCTTTTTCTTCATCGGTGCTTCCTCCTATATTCTAATTAAACTACAAAAAGTGTCCGCACTGGTGTCCTTTTTTGCCGACTTAGTGGTACAAAGCTGTCCTTTTTTTTCTCCGCGGACACTTTTTTAATTTTTTTAAAAAAAGTCCGACCCACAAGTCGAAAAATATAAAGAAAAAAAAGCTAAAAAATCGAGCATTCAGCTATACGCTTTATGCCCGATTGTTACCGTTTATTCAGTTCTTTGCATTTTTTACAAACCGGAATATCTTTTCCGCGCTCTTTCCCGTCCCCTCGTCGTTTTCCACCCCAGAGGAGGTATCCGCTCCCGAAAGCCCTGTTCTCTCAAGCGCCTCCTTTACATTTCCGGGATTAAGTCCTCCCGCCAGGAGGATCATCTTGCCGGTATTCGTTAAATCCCTCAGATCCGGCAAAAGAGAATAATCAAAGCTCAGTCCGCTTCCCGGCAGGCTTGCGTCAAAAACAAATCCGCATACCCGGGGATTATCCTTATATTTATCCAGCTCATTCATATCTCTTACATTGAATGCCTTTATTATCGGGATATCCGTTCTTTCAAGCACTTCCCCGGCTATCTCACCGTGTATCTGGATATAATCAAATCCGCATCTTTCAATCTCACTTACCTGAAATAGATCCGGAGATACGGTCACCGCCACCATTTTAAGCTGTGTATTCTCCTTTGCGTATCTGACCAGTTCCGCCGCATCGCCTATCTCTATATTTCTCTTGCTCTTCGGATAAAACACAACAATACCGCCGAGGTCGGCTCCGGCCTCGGCGGTCTGTTTTATCTCTTCGTCAGTTTTAAGACCGCATATCTTTACAATATTCATAATATACGAAGCTCAGTCCAGTACCTTTTCCTTATATTTTTCAACCTCTGCGATATAAAGCTCTCCGATGGGGGACAGCGGTATACCTTTTCTCTTGATATATCCTATAGTCATAAGCTCATCGCTGTCAAGTCTTACCGCCGTATATTCCTCACCGTTCAGGTCCTCGCAGATTATTCCCGAGCACAGCGTAAAGCCGTTCATGCCTACAAAAAGATTAAGGCTGGTGGCTCTGTCGCTCGCATGGATTATCCTCTTGTAATCATAGGTACTGAAAAGCTCCTCCGCAAAGTAAAAGGAATTATTCTCACCCTGGTCAAAGGCAATGCAGGGATACTCTGAAAGCTCCTCAAGCGATACCTTCCTCTTCTTCGCTATCGGATGAGTCTTCGCCACGTAAGCATAGATATGGCAGTCAAATAACCGGTGGAAGGAAAGGTCATTCTCGGAAAAGATCTTTCCGAGTACCTTCCGGTTAAATTCATTGATATATAAAATACCGACTTCGCTTTTGAAATTCTTTACATTCTGTATTACATCATTGGTTCTTGTCTCATAAACCGAGAAATCATATTCGTCTATCCCGTACTGCCGCACCACCTCGATAAAGGCATTTACCGCAAATGTGTAGTGCTGCATTGAGACGCTGAATCTCTTTTTTATCTGCCTGCCGGCGATATAACGGTTTTCTATCAGTTCATACTGCTGAACTACCTGCCTCGCGTATCCGAGAAACTCCTTTCCCTCCGGAGTAAGGGAGATACCCCGGTTGGAGCGGACGAATATCTCAAGCCCTATCTCATCCTCAAGTTCTCTTACCGATGCCGAAAGACTGGGCTGGGAAATGAAGAGAGCTTTCGCAGCCTCATTCATGGAAGACGAATCCGCTATCTGTATTATGTATTTAAGCTGATTTAATGTCATATATAAGCGGTTTCCTTATCAACTGATATCAATCACGGTTATAGAGAGGTGTGGAAAGGTATCTGTCACCGGAATCAGGAAGCAGCACCACAATATTCTTTCCCTTGTTCTCCGGGCGGTTTGCGAGAATAACGGCAGCCTTTAAAGCCGCGCCGGAGGATATTCCGACAAGCACGCCCTCCGCATGTCCGAAGGCTGCTCCCTCCGCAAAGGCATCATCGTTATCTATCGCGATCACCTCATCGTATATCTTTGTATTTAATGTATCCGGAACAAAGCCCGCGCCAATTCCCTGAATCTTATGAGGTCCCGCCTCTCCCTTTGAAAGAACGGGGCTTGATGAGGGCTCAACGGCAACGATCTTGATATCGGGATTCTTTGACTTTAAAAACTCTCCGACTCCGGTAACTGTTCCTCCGGTTCCCACTCCGGCAACAAAGATATCTACCTTACCGTCTGTCTGTTCCCAGATCTCAGGTCCGGTGGTTGCCCTGTGTGCGGCGGGATTTGCAGGGTTTACAAACTGTCCGAGAATGACAGAGCCGGGGATAGACTCCTTTAGCTCCTCTGCCTTTGCGATAGCGCCCTTCATTCCCTTTGCGCCCTCGGTAAGAACGATCTCCGCGCCGTACGCCTTGAGGAAGGTTCTCCGCTCAACGCTCATGGTCTCGGGAAGAGTGAGTATCGCTTTATATCCTTTTGCAGCCGCAACCGAAGCAAGTCCGATTCCGGTATTTCCGCTGGTGGGCTCGATAATCGTTGCTCCCGGCTTCAACAGTCCCTTCTTCTCCGCATCCTCGATCATGGCAAGCGCCACTCTGTCCTTTACCGAGCCTGCGGGATTAAGATACTCAAGCTTTGCAAGTATCGTTGCATCCTTGACACCGGCCTTTGCCGCATACTTTGATGCCTCTAAAAGGGGTGTGTTTCCGATTAGTTCCGCTGCGCTTTTCCTGATATCTCCCATTATCTTATTACCTCACTTTATCTTTATTTAAATTGACCTGCAGGTATTTGATTTGTCCTGTGGATTCTTCCGTCAAATCCTGCAAAACATTTATCCGAAAATAATTATACTACTATTTTTTTAACAGGAATACAATAATATTTCTTTGCTACCTATGCAAGTGCCTTGAACGCCTCGTCAAGATCCTCGATTATATCGTCAATATTCTCGGTTCCGATAGAAAGCCTTATTGTGTTGGGCTTGATCCCCTGGTCAAGAAGCTCTGCCTCATTGCACTCCGAATGGGTGGTTGAAGCAGGGTGTATGGCAAGGGATTTAACATCGGCCACATTTGCAAGGAGCGAGAAGAGCTCAAGATTATCTATAAATTCCTGTGCCTCCTTAGCGCCGCCCTTGATCTCAAAGGTAAAGATAGAGCCGCCACCCTTCGGGAAGTACTTCTTATAGAGAGCCTGCTGCTCCGGATCAGTGCTTATGCTGGGGTGGTTTACCTTCTCAACCTTCGGATGGTTCTTGAGAAAATCCACTACCTTAAGCGCATTCTCCACATGTCTCTCCACCCTCAGTGAAAGTGTCTCAAGACCCTGGAGGAATATAAAGGCATGTACGGGCGAGAGCGTTGCTCCCTCGTCACGGAGGAGTATTGCGCGGATATAGGTGACAAAGGCCGCAGGAGCCGTATCCCTTGCAAAGCTTACTCCGTGGTAGGAAACATTGGGCTCTACCAGCCAGGGGAACTTTCCGGATGCGGTCCAGTCGAACTTTCCTCCGTCAACTATCACGCCTCCGATGGTTGTTCCGTGACCCCCGATGAACTTGGTCGCGCTGTGTACAACTATATCCGCGCCGTACTCTATCGGTCTTACGAGATAAGGCGTTGCGAATGTGTTGTCCACTATAAGAGGAATCTTGTGAGCATGTGCAATATTCGCGATTCTCTCTATATCAACAACCTCCGAGTTCGGGTTGCCCAGCGTCTCTATCTCGATTGCCTTGGTGTTGTCCCTGATGGCTGCTTCTATGCCTTCATAATCAAAGGGATCCACGAAGGTCGTCTCTATACCGTATGCAGGAAGGGTGTGCGCCAGCAGATTGTATGTTCCGCCGTAAATATTCTTGGCTGCTACGATATGATCTCCGGCGTGTGCCGCGGTCTGAAGCGCGTATGTAAGTGCAGCCGCTCCGGAGCTTACTCCCAGTGCCGCGACTCCGCCCTCCAGCGCAGCCACTCTGGCTTCAAAAACTCCCTGAGTGGGGTTTGTAAGTCTTCCGTATATATTTCCGGCATCCCTTAATCCGAACCTGTCTGCCGCATGCTGACTGTTGTGGAACACATACGAGCTGGTAAGGTATATCGGAACCGCTCTCGCGTCCGTTACCGGATCGGCGCTCTCCTGTCCCACATGAAGCTGCTTTGTCTCAAATTTAAACTCTCTTTCTGCTCTTGTTTTCTTTCCCATAACCTGTATCCTCCCGGTTCATCCCAATTCTGTTTCCGCAATTCCGAATGCCTGCAAATGCTTAGGAGCTGCGTGTTTTCTTTGTTATGAGTCAAGGATATCACAGCTTTTTGTTATCGTCTAATACCGCAAAGTTTTAGTTGGTTATAGTTTTTGCCTATATCAAAATATATAAAAAAAGACAGATCATATTTTTTCCCTATAACTGTCGGTTCAAAATACAACCTGTCGTTTATCGTACTTGGTCTTTATTCAGTCCTGTCATTCTACGAAAGTAATGTAACTTCCCACTACCTTCTTACTCTCATAAACACCGCTGTCCGCTTTCTTGTAAAGGCTCTCGAAGTCCTTTATCTCCTGCTGGTCAAGGAAAGCAGCTCCGATACTTACCTCGATCTTCCGGTCGGTAATCTGCGGAATACTGATTCCACGGACATTTTCTATAAATCTCTCAAGCGCCTGCTCCGCAACCTTTTTATCCCTCATATCCGAGAGGAATACCGAGAATTCATCTCCGCCGAGCCTCATAACAACATCCACATCGCGGAAGGACTTCTTCATACAGTTTGCGATTGCGATAATTACAGCATCGCCCACCTGATGTCCGAAGGTATCGTTAATCGACTTAAAGTGGTCTGCATCAAGGATAGCAAGCATACCGATACCGCCGGTCTCTATTATCTGGCGGATCTTTTCCTCACCGCCGCCTCTGTTCATGATACCGGTAAGACGGTCAGTCTCGGACAGCCACTCAAGATGCTCTCTTTCTCTCTTTTCCTTATCGATGGGTTCGATCATCCAAAGAACGCTTTTCAGTCTGCCGTTCTTCTTTCTCTCGACAACCGTGAATCTTCCGCGGCACCATTCATTATTATTGTCAAGATACTCTATGCTTATTGTTTCGGAATCGCTTAGCCTCTCGTCAAGGGTTTCAAAATCGATAAAATTAAACACCTTGTTCTGGGAGGACTCTGAAGTGCAGGCCCACAGGGTCTCCCTTAGGATCCTGTGGGCTCCCACGGTCATACCCTCCTGTGAATTACGCATCTCCTGTCCATCGCATCTTATCATCTCAAAGGTATCATCCTCAAGATTTATAAGATCCATTGTCGTATATATTCCTGAGATGGAATACATCTGGGAGTAGTTTTCCGAAGATTCCGCCCTCTTCTTTCCAATGTTCATAAACAGCCCTATCATACCGCCCCAGAGAAGGACAAGCATTATGATATGGGTAGCAAATATAGCTCCTCTTTGTTTTACTGCACCCGCAATATTTACTGCGGTAATAACATACCAGTCATCATAAAGCTCGCGGAAATAAACATAGTACTGCTTTCCCTTAAACCCGACCTTGAAGACGCCGTTTTCTTCACTTGTCAGTTCCTGCAGGCTGTGGCTGTGTAAAACCTCTGTCTTTCCGAATATATTCCCGAGGGTTCTTGACTGCGTTGAATGAACAACGATAACACCGTCGTTGCTTATGATCATTATCTCGGCTTTGCCGTTCTTCGCTGACAGGCTTTCCGCGGATGCCTGTGCGCTCTGAAGAGTAACATCCATGGAAAGAACGCTCTCTCCGTCACTGAGCATCTTGCATATACTGAAGGTTATCTTTTTAGTCTGCTGATCCATATAAGGATCGACCAGCTGGATATCTCCGTTTCCTTCGATGGCATCTATATACCAGGGACGGCTGACAGGGTCGTAACCCTCATCCGGTACCCACCCGGATCCATCCACATACTCGCCCTTAATACATCCGTAAATGCCGGTAAAGTCTGTAGCAGCGAGAGGTACATAATTCTCGGTCTGTCCGGTAAGAAACTCCGCGATTTCAGAAGTCTCCGCTCCGGAGTCAAGCATCCGCTCAACTCCGTGCGCGGATATGGTGATCGCATTAACGCAGGTACTCAGATACCGATCAAATTCCGTCTCCGCCTCATCCGTTATCAGAGCGCCCTTATCCCTCATACCGTCTCTTACAGCCTTTGAGAGAAGCTCTGTGTCTACAATAATGAAAACCGTAAATACGGTCAGCATTATCCCGAGAAAGACAGCGCCCCTTATTCCGATCTTACTTATCCACTTTAAATTTTTAATGAAATCTTTCATTTAAAAACTCCGCGGAAATCACCAGGATCATTCGATTACCGTGCTTTTGGAAGCATAATAATCATCAAAAAGTTTGTTTGCGGCATCGATGGTCTGCTTACTGATATCGGGAAGTTCTCTTCCCCAGGTTCCTTCAGCCATCTTATAGCCCTTCATCATTGCATCCTGCATTTCTTTCATCTTGTCAACATCATCGCCCGCAAGCGCAGAGGCAAAATCAAAAAGCCTCTGGGAGGTCTGCTTTACTCCCCAATATCCGTCCTCGGAGATATCCTCCTGTGCCTGGGCTTTGGTCGCAGGATCAACTTCAAAGTCACCGCTTGCAAGAAACTCCCAGATATTGTTTGCCTTGCCGAAAGCCCCCACCTGCCCGTTCATCATTTTGGTGACAAGCTGGGTAAACTGTGACTCTCTGGCAGCCTGATCCGCCTTAAGCTGATCCACAAGCGCCGCCCTGTCCTCAGAGCTCATCTTGTTTATCGAGTATGTCGCCTTCCCGGTTCCTTCGCTCTTTTCATAAACAGCTCCGGCAGATACCTCTTCGACCTGCTTTACCTCTGCACCGGCTTTGCTTTCCGCATTCTTCGGCTTAACGGCTGAAGGCGCGGAATAACTGATGTTTTCAATTGCTGAACTGATTTCTAAACTCATACCTTTGGACTCCTTTCCTGAATTCTTTTCGGCACATCCGTGTGCCTGTTTTTGCGCATAATTCACCTACGCACAGTTACATATTCAGTTTATATCAAATTCAAGTATAATACAAGTAAATTCACACTTTTTTGTAATAGTTTTTAGCTGTTTTCGCACAATTTGAATAAATGCGCTCTGAACAACAAAAAAGGAAGCATTTCATCTTTGAAATAAAAGAAATGCTTCCTCATAATATTTTATAGCCAGTGCATGAATCCCTTCATCCAAACTGAGATATTATCTTTTTCTAAGTTTTATACGCTTTCCGTCTCAGCCGTTACTGTTCCGCTTTCTGCCATATTCTGTTCCAGTTGTTCTGCAGAGATGCCCATATTTACCTTCATCTGGTCATAAAGCATCTGCGCAAGACCGATAGACTTTTGATCTGTCGCCTGCTTCGCTATATCCTGGATGGTAAGATCCTTGAAGTAATCCACAAGCTGATTGTCCTGCTCATCCTTATTCATCCAGTTTGCGGTCTTCTCCATGTTTTTGTAGACCTGCTCGAGCATATAGCTCTCAAACTGCTTGCAGACATCCATGAGCTCGTCCTCGGAGGCAGTCTTTGCGTCGGTGGAATTTAGCTTTGAGGAGAGCGCAGATGCGTTTGAGGAGGACGCAAGCTGCTTGTAGTAATCATTTATATTTACTGAAGTGGAAATATCCATAGGGGTACCTCTCTTGCAAATCTGCGTCTGCCCGTGCAAGCACGGCAGTACGCCGCTTTGTCACCTTTACCTTCGGCTTCGATTCATTCGCAAGCATAGCTTGCTCATGTCTCGTTAGTTTCCGACTTTGTCGGAAACTATAAGAAAATGCCAAATCTGCGTCTGCCCGTGCAAGCACGGCAGTACGCCGCTTTGTCATTTTCTTAAGCCGACTGCCTTAAACTTTATCGTCTCAAGTTGTTAGCTTCTTCGAGCATGGTGTCGGAAGTGGTTATTACCTTGGAATTGAACTCGTACGCTCTCTGGGTGGTGATCATATTGACCATCTCGTCAGCAACATTTACATTTGAGCCCTCAAGGTAGTATTGAATAACGCTGCTCTTGTCAAGGTTATTGTTGGTTGCTTCATTTAAAGGCTGCCCGCTTGCGGCGGTCTGGCTGTACAGGTTGTCTCCCTCTCTCTTTAATCCGCCGGGATTATTGAACTGAAAGAGTCCGATGGTAAATCCAATCGGCTGGGGATTATTCTGTTCATCCGGATAGAGAACCGAGCCGTCCCTCCCGACGGTCACCTTGCTCATAGTATACTGGTTTCCCAAAACTATCGGCTTTCCGTTTGTATCGATAACAGGATTTCCCTGTGAATCACAGAGCATGTGACCCGTGGAAGCGACGCTCCATTGGAATGTACCGTTTCTGGTGTAATATGTGTTACCGTCGTCGCCCTGTACCGCAAAGAAGCCCTTTCCGTTGATCGCAAAATCAGTATCCTTCTCGGATGAGAGAAGTGATCCCTGTGTAAAAACCGTGTTTATCGAAGCATTTCTTACACCGAGTCCGACCTGCGCACTGGTAGGCTTTGTCTCTCCGTTTGCCGAGGTGGTCTCAGTCTGGATCGTCTGGTACAAAAGACTCTTAAACTCGTTTGTCTGAGTCTTGTAGCCTGTGGTATTAACGCTAGCAAGATTGTTTGCTATAGTATCAAGATTTGTCTGCTGGGCGATCATTCCTGTCGCACCTGTCCATAAGCTTCTAACCATACCTGATTACCCCTTTATACTTTACCTATCTGGTTTGCGGCGATATCAAGCGAACCGTCTATCGTCTGGATTATTTTCTGATTACTCTCATACTGTCTTGAGATTGAAATAAGATTGACCATCTCCTGAACTACGGAAACATTAGCCATCTCAAGATACCCGCTGTACATCTTTCCTGTGGCTTCAGTGGTCTGGGCTCCTTCAACAGGAGTATAATAGTTTTCTCCGTACCTTGCGAGATAATTATAATCCGCAAAATCGGTCAATCCGATCGTTGCCACCTGCGTATCGTTCTGAAATGTATTACCGTTATTGTCGATGTATGAGTCTGTCGTAGTATCTATCTTTATCCTCTGACTGTTCTTGTCCAGAACATAATCTCCGTCACAGTTTACAAGGTAACCATCGGTGTTCAGCTTGAACTCGCCATTCCTCGTGTACATTGTGCTGGTTTCCCCCGCCTTGTTCGTAAACTCGACCGCAAAGAAACCGTCGCCTCCAATAGCGATATCATAGGTATTTCCGGTAACTCTGAAGGAGCCCTCTGACCAGTCGATATAGTTTTCTCCGATCTTTACCCCGGGCTGCATATTACCCTCTCTCGTAACAAGATTGTATCCAACCGTGGAGTCCTTTATCTTAACCGCAAGCACATCATCAAATGACTGGCTTGTCGTACCCTCTTTTTTGAAGCCCACAGTGGTTACATTTGCCATATTGTTTGACAATGTATCCATTCTGTGCTGTTCATTTAACATACCCGTGTACGCGGTGTATAATCCTTTGACCATAGTGTATACTCTCCTGTCTCAGACCGGTTTGCTATCCCCTGTATCCGGCGATGAATTCCACATACTTTCCGGTTCCGATAGCAACTGCCGTCATTGGATCCTCTGCTGTCATCGTGGTAATTCCGGTACTGCTGCTTATAAGCTCCTCGAGCCCGTGAAGAAGACTTCCTCCTCCCGTGAGCACGATACCTCTGTCCTTTATATCGGCAGCAAGCTCGGGAGGCGTAACCTCAAGTACGCTCTTTATGGCTTCAACGATCTTTGATGTCGATTCCTTTAAAGCCTCCTCGGTCTCCTCCGCAGTAACCTTTACCGTAATGGGAAGTCCGTAATGCGCGGGATCGGTGCTTCTGCCGCTGACCTCCATAATCGATTCCTTGTCAGGCTTATAGCAGCATCCGACTCTTATCTTTACTTCCTCTGCCGTTCTCTCACCGATGACAAGCTTGTGCTTATTCTTCATATGGTTGATGATGGCATTGTCGAATGAGTTTCCGGCATATTTTATCGAAGTGCTTTCCACCGTTCCTCCGAGGGAGATAACGGCTACATCGGTTGTTCCTCCGCCGATATCAACGATCATATTTCCGCAGGGCTTTCCGATATCGATGCCTGCTCCGATTGCGGCGGCGATGGGCTCCTCGATTATTATTACCTCTCTTGCGCCTGCCTGGTAGGTAGCATCCTCAACCGCCTTTTTCTCAACCTCTGTTACACGACTGGGAACGCATACTGCTATACGGGGGCGCTTGAATATCTTATGTCCGACCGCCTTCTGGAGGAAATATTTTAACATCCTCTCCGTAGCGTCATAGTCGGAGATAACTCCGTCCTTTATCGGGCGGACAGCCTCTATATTTCCGGGAGTACGACCGAGCATCAGCCTCGCGTCCTCCCCGATAGCTTTAACCTGCTTTTTCGCCTTATCAAAGGCCACCACCGAGGGCTCCTTAAGGACGACCCCTCTTCCCTTGATATATACAAGAATACTTGCTGTTCCTAAATCGATTCCGATGTCTGTTGCCTGCATTTTATTATCCCCTTGATCTATGTAAATTATAATTATATTAAGGCGCTTCGGGTAAAGTTAGCGCATCTATCATTATAATCCATACCCGCTTCTTTTCATAGGGGAAAATTATTTAAATTTCCTGAAACCGAATCAGCTTTTTTCGTGTAAATGGTAAAAAATAAGGCCGCATAAAAAGGATGACCGTATTCACCCTTTTATTGCGTCCCTGCTCTCTTTTCCGGTTCAAATCCGTTTGTACCGGAGGGTATAATGTACCCCCAATACATATATCGGTATATGTTCCGGTATTCTTTAGTCCTTTTTCATCTTAATTCGCATTAATTTTTCCGAATGTAAAAGCTATTCTCATTCTCTATGTCTTTTAATCACCGTTCCTTAAAAACCCTGCCGGATACAGACCTCCTAAGTAAATGCCCACGAAAAATACGGAAGTATCTGGATAACGGGATCATAACCCTGGCGTAAGAAAACCATAAAATATGCGATATATGCCGCAATGACCCCGGAGGTCAAAAATACCTTAAGCCTTTTGTTTTCTATGCTCTTTAAAACAATGGGTATGAGAAATACCTGGGAGATTATGAGGTAATAACAAACCCTTGAGAGCTCCGGAATGTATGTGGCAAAGCTGTATAAAAGCAAAGCAAAAAGATTCAGGTTAAAAAATGTTTCTGCCTTTGCATTGCCTTTGACCGCCCTTTTGTATAAAACAAGCCCAAGCACAAGTATGGCAGCGCACTTTGCAATGTTGACAACAGATATGTTGGTTACATCGAGAATGGCATCTCCTTCATAGTAGGGATAGAATTTAAACAGCACCCATCTTATCGGGATTTTTCCGAAGATAAGTGCCGCCGCCGCTGTGGGAATAAGCCATATCGTCTTTTTCGACCACTTAAGAAAATACGCGACAAAATACGCGGGTATCACAAGGAGCGCCGTCATATGGAAAAATGCCGCGAAAATTATAATAAGGCAAAAAGGAACGAATCTCCTTTTAAACAGATATTTCATCGAGTAGATTACAAGCGCGAGAACAAAGTAATATCTCACATTGCTAAAGCTCATGAAATAAAAGCCGTTCGCCATGTATAAAAACAGCGATATTACAAACCAGTCGGAGGTATCGTAAATACCCTTAAGAAAAAACAGACATGTAAAAAATGCGATAACCGCAAATATCGGGACATAATTATCCAGCCCGACAATGAACTGCATTACACGGACAAAAAGCTGAAAGCCTATCTCGAAGGATATCTTTGTATCCCCACGGTTGATATCGAGAAATTCGTACCTGTATGTCCAGTAATCGTTTCCTATTCCGACTCTCAGTGCGGAGAGCAAAAACAGCACAAGAAAGATTCCGGTCAGCATAGCCCGGTTTATGGTTTCCTGCCTTGTCGGGAGCGCGGTATTTACCTGCTTTCCGGCTACGGTATTCAGTTCTCTGCGATAAGTCCCGTTTACAAAAAAAGCAAGTGCCACACATACCGCAGTCAGAAGGATGTACATTATCATCTCTTTTTACCGCCACATCTCTTTGGGCTCCGCCCGGGAATGCCCCTTTGGACTACCCGTAATACCTGCGGATAAGCCACTCATCCTCGCAGGTAAGCATAAATGCCGTCACATCTATTCCAAGTCTTTTCAGCTCGTCAAGTATACGCTCGACTCTCTTCCCGTTATGAGCCCCGGCCTTTACAACGACCACAAGACCGTCACATCCGCCGGTCTTTTCAAGCGTATCGCAAAACGGTTCCGTGATAAAAACGCTCTCAAAATCTCCGGGCATATTCTCAATGGCAAAATCGGAATCCACCTTTCGGTTTAATTCCTTCATGCTCCTTATATCAAGGGATACCTCTCCCTCATTTCCGGAGAATACCTCCCTTATATTTCCCGGAGTATCATCGGCAAAGATAAATCCCACCTTTCTTTTACCCCCAAGAAAGTGCCTGCAGTTTTCTTCAAACTCATTCATTGAAGCCGCGCCGAGGCAGGGAATATGAAATCTCTTTTCAAGCGTGGACGGAAGATAGACCGAAGTATCCGTGCAGGCGTAAAATACCGACAGCACACATACCGCAAGGAGTCCGATAACGCCTCCTAAGATGAAGGCCCTCTTTACGAAAATAAGAGAGATATCCTCTATGTCCCCCATATCCGGCTCGTCTATAACTGTTATTGACTCAATTTCCTTATGCATCTTCGGAAATTCCAGTACAAGCTCCGACACCTTTTTTTCAATCTCTATCGCCATCTCCGGATCCCGGGAGGTCGAGCGGGTGTAAAGATAGCGGTAATCGGAATCTATCGTCGCCGTGGTGTTCTCAATTATTTCCTCCCTGCCAAGCTTACCTCCGAGGGCATTCTCCAACCCCTCAACGAAATAATCGGTATGTATAAGCTCCTGCCAGGTATAGTAATTATAATACTCAAACTCCGTACCGTCGGCATCTGAGGCGTAAGTCACATAATAGATCGTTCTCGCCCGGTAATTATATCCCCCCTTTATGCCGAAATTCACAAGGCAGTAGATACCGCCGACTATCAGCGAGCCCAGGACCGCCGCCAATGGAATTATCCATATTTTTTTTAACAGTCTTAAAAAGAACAGCCGGTAATCCACCGGCTCACGGGCATAATCCGTTTCCCACATATCTTCATCCTCAGTTTCATCTTACAGCTTTGCGATACCGTTTCCCGGCGCAGGGCTTCAGTCATCCACCTCCGCGGTAACTTCCTCCCATGGCCGTCTTTCATGTGAACCATACCTCATAAGCAGCCTTGCTCTCTCATAAGGAACTGTTCCGCACATAATGCTTTTGTTTTTCTTTAAAAATCTGTATGTCATAACCGGCGCAAGGATGCCGTAGAGATAATGGTACAAAACCCCTCTGTCATAGAAAAACTTTTCATCATATCCGTTAAACCATGTGGAGCCCTGCCCGTCCTCGCGGGGCTTTTCCTCACCGATGCAGACCGGCACAGCAAGAAGCTTCATACCCCTTTTAAGCGCCTCATTTATAAAAAGGCTGTCCTCACCGTTTGAGTATATCGCACCTCCCCCGAACCACAGGTGATATGTAAGGCCAAGCTCATGAAGCCTCTTTGTCCTTACGGCTATACTGTACGCCGGATATCTCCCGCAATTCCAGAAATGCACCCTGTGGGGAGTCTCAGTCCAGTATGTCCGTCTTTCTTTCACAACCTTTACATTAAAAAAGATCATATCGATTCCCGGATTTTTCTTAAACTGCTCAAGGACGCGCTTCTCGCAGTCATCGTCATAAACTATATCCTCATCGGAAAATAGAACGATATCCGAGGTTGCCCTTTGAAGCGCTGTTGTACGCGACAGACCGACTCCCTTTTCATCCATAGAAAGAGCTCTTATAACATGTCCGTTATGGTTAAAGACCTCCTCTGCAAACTCCGCCTTCTGATTTATTATTATAGCATCACTGCCGATATTCATTTTTTTGCAAAGTGCGTGTACATCCTGTCCCACACAGGACACAAGAAGCTGCAGTGTCATTTTTCCTTCTCCGCATGATTAACCATTGGTTATGTTTTTTGTATCGGAAAATCATTTTGTTAAACAGGTATACTATCTCTCAAGCATCTTTTTAACATACATTCCGGTATATGATTTTTTATTCTTTGCTATCTCCTCCGGCGTTCCTTCCGCTACGACGGTCCCTCCCCGGTCACCGCCCTCGGGTCCCATATCGATTATATAATCCGCGCACTTGATAACATCAAGATTATGCTCGATAACGACTACGGAATTTCCGCCATCCGCAAGCCTGTGCAGGATTTCCACAAGCTTGTGTACATCCGCAAAGTGAAGTCCTGTGGTCGGCTCATCGAGAATATATATCGTCTTTCCGGTAGAGCGTCTCGAAAGCTCCGTAGCAAGCTTTATTCGCTGCGCCTCTCCTCCCGACAGTTCAGTGGAGGGCTGTCCCAGCTTAATATACCCGAGTCCCACATCATAAAGTGTCTGTATCTTGTTTCTTATCGAAGGCACATTCTCGAAAAAGCCGAGAGCCTCCTCCACTCTCATATCAAGAACATCAAATATACTCTTTCCCTTGTACTTTACATCAAGAGTCTCCCTGTTATATCTCTTACCCTCGCAGACCTCGCAGGGCACATAAACATCGGGAAGGAAATGCATCTCTATCTTTACGATTCCGTCTCCGGAGCAAGCCTCGCATCTTCCGCCCTTTACATTAAAGGAAAATCTTCCCTTGCTGTATCCCCTTGCCTTTGCGTCAACGGTGGAAGCAAAAAGATCTCTTATAAGATCAAAGGCGCCGGTGTAAGTAGCGGGGTTGGACCTCGGCGTCCTTCCGATAGGGCTCTGGTCTATGCAGATAACCTTGTCAAGCTTATCGATCCCGGTAATGGATTTAAATTTTCCGGGGATCGTGCGGGCACGGTTAAGCTTCTTTGCAAGCTGGTTATAAAGTATCTCATTAACGAGAGAGGATTTTCCGCTTCCCGATACCCCGGTTACGCAGCAAAAGACTCCGAGAGGAAACTTCACATCAATGTTTTTCAGGTTATTTTCCTGCGCCCCCTTTACCGTAAGCCAGCCCGTGGGCTTTCTCCGGCTTGCAGGTACGGGTATCTTCTTTTTCCCGGAAAGGTACTGTCCGGTTATGGACTCCGGAACCTTCATAATATCCTCTGCGGTTCCCGTCGCTATCACCTCTCCACCGTGAGAGCCCGCTCCCGGTCCAATATCCACGATATAGTCCGCTGCAAGCATGGTATCCTCATCATGCTCCACAACGATAAGAGTATTGCCAAGGTCTCTCAAATTCTTTAAGGTCGCGAGGAGCTTATCATTATCCCTCTGGTGGAGACCGATAGATGGCTCATCAAGAATATAGCAAACTCCCACAAGCCCGGAGCCTATCTGGGTCGCAAGTCTTATTCTCTGTGCTTCTCCGCCTGAGAGAGTTGCAGTAGCCCTCGCCAGGGAAAGATAATCAAGTCCCACATTTATAAGGAATCCGACCCTTGCTTTAATCTCCTTAAGAATCTGCTCTCCGATAAGAGACTGCTGACTTGACAGAGAAAGACCGTCTAAAAAACCTGCCAGATCCAGCACGGAGAGTGTAGTAACATCATAAATATTCTTATCACCAACGGTTACCGCAAGAGACTCTTTCTTAAGTCTTTTGCCTCCGCATTCCGAGCAGGGAGTTATCCGCATAAAGGTCTCGTATTCAGCCTTTGAGGTTTCGGAGAAAGTCTCCCTGTATCTTCTTTCGACATTTTTGATAAGTCCCTCGAATGTGACGGGATATACTCCGCTTCCCCGTTGCCCGGTATAGTGAACAGACACTTCTTTGTCCGTTCCGTTTATAAGAATATCCTTGATCTTATCTGGATACTTTTCAAAGGGAGTATCCAGATCAAATTTAAACTCTTTACATAAAGCTTCAAGTACTGCGTTTGTAAAGCTTCCCTTGCTGTTTGCACTCTGCCAGCCCATAACGGTTATCGCCCCGTCATTTATCGACAGAGACTGATCCGGTATCATTAAATCGGCATCAAACTCCATCTTGTAGCCAAGTCCCGCACATACAGGGCAGGCACCGAAGGGGTTGTTGAAGGAAAAGCTTCTCGGCTCTACTTCGGGTATACTTATCCCGCAGTCGGGGCATGCATAGCTGGTGGAAAATGTAAGCATCTCACCGTCTATAACATCTACATAAAGAAGTCCCTCGGCCAGCTTGACCGCATTCTCGATAGAATCCGCAAGCCTGGTCTGTATTCCGTCCTTCACGACAAGTCTGTCGATGATTATCTCGATATTATGTTTGTTGTTCTTTTCGAGCTCGATATCCTCGGAGAGATCATACTGAATACCGTCGATACGGGCTCGCGCATAGCCTCCCCTCCTTGCTCTCTCGATGACCTTCTCATGCCTTCCTTTTTTTCCCCGGACAACCGGCGAAAGTACCTGTATCTTTGTCCCCTCGGGCAGAGAAAGTATCCTGTCCACCATCTGGTCTACGGTCTGGCGCTCAATTGCCCGTCCGCAGTTGGGACAATGCGGTATTCCGATCCTCGCATAGAGGAGCCTGAAATAATCGTATATCTCGGTAACCGTTCCCACCGTTGAACGGGGATTTCTGTTGGTGGATTTCTGGTCGATGGATATAGCCGGAGAAAGCCCCTCGATGCTTTCCACATTCGGCTTTTCCATCTGTCCGAGAAACTGCCTTGCGTATGACGAGAGGGACTCCATATATCTTCTCTGTCCCTCGGCATATATTGTGTCAAAGGCAAGCGAGGATTTTCCGCTTCCCGACACGCCTGTCATAACCACAAGCGAATCTCTCGGTATCTCCACATCAATATTTTTTAAGTTATTTTCCTTTGCCCCACGGACACGGATAGTTCCCGTAGGGCGCATCTTCAATTTTTCCATAGGTCTGATTATAGTTTACGCCCGGTTCTTAGTCAAGAAACGGCGCATTTCAACTCCGTTCAATACATTTACACCAGCAGCTCAAAAATATCGCTGCCGCCTTTCCCGTACTTCTCGTAGATATCCTCAAAGGATCCGGTAAAAAGTCCGGGTGAATCGCAGAAAACATCCTGCTTAAGGTAAAAAATAACCTTGTTAAAGAATACATCCGCGTTATCAAGCTCCTCCGGTCTCACAAAGAAAGGCCCGAGTTTTTTATTTTCCGCGATAAGCGCGTTATGCGGCTTACCCATTTTCTTTCCCTCGAGATTTTCAGCGTCGATCGCATTGTTTACCAGTGAGGCAAAGGTTCCCCAGTTGCGCTTAAGCATCCCCCGGGCAGCAAGCCTTCGGGCAAATTCCCCGTTTATCCCTGAGTTTTCAAAAACCTCCGTAAGTGGTCTTGCCCCGTAAAATACGGCTCTTTCCTTTTTCATATCCTCCGGCAGTATCTCGAAATCGATCGGCACATATACAAGCTCAAATCTTCTCTTGAATGCGGTATCCATTACGAAGATGTTCTCGTCCGCGGTGTTCATTGTGGCGATAATATTAAAGTTGGAGGGAAGCCAGACCATTCCGTCATAAAAAATATTCTTCATCCAGGGATCCCTTGAAAAATACGCTCCAAGATCCCTGTTTACTATCGCATATTCCGATTTACCCCCGGGGCCTCTGTCGAGAAGCTGGAAAATATCTCCGAAGATCGCCGGCGCGTAACCTCTGTTTATCTCCTCGATTATAAGATAATATTTCTCCTCCGGATTAAGAAACGCCGCCTTTAACAGTTCCGCAAAGGGTCCTGCCACAAACACATAATCGAGAGGTCTCTCAAGGGAGATAAGCGGCTTTATTGCTCCGACAAAATCTCCGTATGTGTATGCGGGATGAAAAATGACTCTTTTTATATGGGTGCGAAGCTCGGCATTATCCGGATACTCCGCTTCCAAAAGCTTTCTTACGGAATAGGATTTACCGGTTCCGGGGGCTCCGTAATACACTCTCTGGATCGGCTTCATGGGAATCTCCCGGTAATAAAACTCCACAGGGGAAGTTTCCTTCCTCGCGATATCCCCGGAATCCCCGGAAAGATAAAAAGCCGCGTGAACCTCCGGAGCAGTACTGTCATTTCCGTTCATCAAGTAGTGATCATACAGCTTTACGGCAGCGCTGAGCGTACCGTTACCCGCTTTGTCGATTTCCTGATATACCGGGTCAAGCTTCAGCCACCCTGTCTCCCTTTCAAGATCCTCCGCCGTCCGGTAGTAAAACAGATTCTTTACGGAGAGCTGCTCCACCTTTTCGCAGGATGACCGGAGCGCATAAGCATAGGCACTGATCTCGTTATCAGTAAAAACCCTCATACCGTCCCCGTATAGCTGGGCTTTAAGCCAGCTTCTGAATGCTCTCTCTATCTCGGTTGTAACTATCTCCATATTTTTCCCCTTATAAGTCACTTTAAGCCCAATCCGCATACAGATCAGGCTTAATCCAAATTATATTGATATATCAATCCTTAAGGAACGCCTCAAGCTCACCAAAGCGCCTCTCCATGAGCCTGTAGGCATCCTGGTAACACTTCTCCAGCTTTTCCTTATTGGTCTCAAAATGGGCGACGGAAGTAACATCGGGCTTGATTATCATTGCCCTGCCCTCCTGCTCCATCTTCTCGATCTCCTCCATCTGCCTGAGGTACTGATCCTTTCGCCCGAGGATCGTATCGGCAAGCTTCGGATACTTTCTGCGGTAGAAAAAGTCCACCAGAAACCTTAACTTTTTATAATCGGTGGCCTCAAGGAGATCCGCCTTTGTAAGTATAAGGACGATCTTGTTGCATCCCATATCCAGCGCCCGCCGGAAAGGAATCGAGTCGGCAAGCGAACCGTCGAGATACTTCTTTCCCCGAAGTTCAAGCGGCTTACAGATAAAGGGAAGGGAACAGGAAGCCTTGCAGAAATCAAGCGCCTCGCGGTCACTTTGGAAATCGGAGATATACTCCGCCTCCCCGGTCTCGCAGTTTGCCACTACAGCCTCCCACAGAGTCTCTGATTTATGAAAGGTCTCGAAATCATAGGGAAAATTATCGTAAGCATATTTAATGATACACTCATCGAGGTCGAGAACCTTTCCCGTTCTTAAAATATTCGGAAGCCCGTAAAAGCTCCTTGTGTTCTCATGCATAAGTATCTTCTTTGACCTTCCTTTTTGTCTTGAGACAAAACCGGAAGCATTGCTTACACCGACCGAAACTCCCGATACATATGGGAAATATACATTTTTATCCAGAAGGCAGTCCAGCACCCCTGCTGTAAATATTCCGCGGATAGCACCGCCCTCCAGAATAAGCCCTGTTTTTGAAGCCATTTTTTATCCTTTTACTGAGATCTTCCTGTTATGGCAAGCGGCAGGAGCTATTATCCTGCTCTGCTTTCATGACATCGCCGGGATCACTTAACCTTGTTTCTGTCTATCTTCATCGCGCCGGTGCGGGGGAAATCTTCCTTTCGCACTATAACCTTCGCTATATGCATATAGCTTGGAAGACCGGCGTTTATACTCTCCGCAAGTTCCTCCATCGCCTTTTTTATATCTTCATCGGAAAGCCCTGCCACAGCGGGTTCAAGGGGAAGTATCTCTATACCGATAACGGTATTTCCTCCCACCTCCATCTCCCTTACGAGACAGTCCTTGATACGCGCATCCTTATAGAAAAGCTCCTCCAGCTCCTCGGGGGAGACATTCTCCCCGTTTGAAAGAATGATGAGATTCTTTATCCTTCCCGTAATGTACAGGAAGCCTTCCTCATCAAAGCGGACAAGGTCGCCGGTCTTCAGCCAGCCGTCCTCCAGAACCTTTGCGGTCTCCTCGGGATTTCCGGCGTAGCCGACCATAACATTGTCACCCTTTATCCAAAGCTCGCCGTCTACCACCTTGTATTCCTGTCCGGGATAAATCTTACCCATTGATTCCGGCTTGCTTTCTATGTCGATATTCGCGGAGGTAAGATTCGCACCCTCCGTAAGTCCGTATCCGGGGAAAAGCTTTATATCAAACTGTGCAGCATCCTTTATAAGCCTCGGCGGTACAGGGGCAGCGCCGACTATCATCTTCTTAAGATCCCCGAGGAAGCCCTTGCCCTTCATCTTCGCGAGCCCGAGGATAACCTCCACAAGTCCGGGGACAAGCACGAGGAAGGTGGGACGGAGAACCGGTATCTGACCCACAGCCGCTCTCATATCCGTGCAGGCGATAACCGTCGAGCCGGTATAAAGCACGGAAAGAAATCCCATGATCGAACCGAAGATGTGTGACATGGGAAGGATTACCATAACTCTGTGATCAAATATCCCTCCGGGCTGGTAGGTACCGTTCAGAGTACCTCTCATCATTGCCCCGTGGGTAAGGATAACACCCTTCGGAGCTCCTGTTGTTCCACCGGTGAAATAAATCGCTGCCACGGATTCCTTTTTAACATCCCCGTAGGGAGCCTCACTGTCTGCTATCTCCTTTGCGGAAATTACATTACATTTCACATTCTCCGTAAGCGGCTTAAACTCATCCGCGGCTACAAGAGCGGTAAAACCGAACTTCATGGATATACCGGTTATCGCTTCGGCGCCGAGCTGTACCGGAAGCATCGTAAGTATCGCTCCGTATGAGGGGACCGCAAGGAACCACTCCATAGCGTCAAGATCGTTTCTCGCAATAACGCCGACTTTATCTCCGGGTTTAACACCTGCCGATGCAAGCACAGCGCGTCTTTTAGCCACCCTGCATACCAGCTCCTTAAAGGTGTATGTGGTCGTCCCGTCAGTGGTTGCGGGCTTATCGGAAAAATCCTTTTCCACCTTCTTTAAAAAATCAGCGAATGTCGGAACATAGTATATAACCTTCTGTTCCTCCTCCGAAAGCATATCAACAAAATAGTCAGCCATCTCGTCCCTCCGAATTATGTGATATTGATCATCTTCCACAACATTTCCATTTTACAAAAAAAGGCTGCATTTAGCAACCTTTTTGTAAAGCCGGCCTGTTATTCAATACAGATTCTCATTTAGCTCCCGCTCAGTCGTCCCGGAGAAGTTTTTTAAGATCGATTATCTTGTCACGAAGCTCGGCGGCACTCTCGAAATCCAGCTCCGCAGCAGCCTTTCGCATCTGCTTTTCCAGCTTTTCCGTAAGCTTTTTGATTTCCGTAGGATTCATGGACTCCGGATCCTTCTCGAAACGAACCTCTTCCTTTGCGATCTCCTTTGAGATGCTTATAAGATCCCTAACCGACTTTTAGATGGTCTTCGGAGTGATGCCGTGTTCCTCGTTGTATTCTTGCTGAATCTCCCGGCGGCGGTTTGTCTCATCTATGGCGTTTTTCATAGAATCCGTCATCATATCCGCATACATAATGACATGTCCCTCGGAATTGCGGGCAGCGCGTCCGATGGTCTGGATAAGGGAGGTCTCACTTCTAAGGAAGCCCTCCTTGTCTGCGTCAAGTATGGCAACAAGCGTGATCTCCGGGATATCAAGCCCCTCTCTTAAAAGGTTTATTCCGACAAGAACATCAAATACATCAAGACGCATATCCCGTATGATCTTTGCTCTCTCCAGCGCCTCTATATCCGAGTGCATATATTTTACGCGGACACCGGCTTCTCTTAAGTACTCCGTTAAATCTTCCGCCATTTTCTTTGTAAGAGTTGTGATAAGGACTTTATGCTTTTTGTCAGTCTCCTTCCTTATCTCACCAAGAAGGTCATCTATCTGCCCTTCAACCGGGCGTACATCCACCTCGGGGTCAAGGAGTCCCGTGGGTCTTATTACCTGCTCCGTGCGAAGCAGCTCATGCTCCGCCTCATACACGGAAGGAGTCGCCGAGACAAAGAGCATCTGGTTAATATGATCCTCAAATTCATCAAAATTAAGCGGTCTGTTGTCAAGCGCGGAAGGGAGACGGAAGCCGTAATCAACAAGTGTTGTCTTTCTCGATCTGTCCCCCGCGTACATAGCCCTGATCTGGGGGATCGTCATATGTGACTCATCGATAATTATAAGGAAATCCTCCGGGAAGAAGTCCATAAGAGTCATAGGCGGTTCCCCCGCCTTCATTCCCGAAAGATGTCTCGAATAGTTCTCGATTCCGGAACAAAAACCGGTCTCGCGAAGCATCTCAACATCAAAATTTGTTCTCTCGGAGATTCGCTGTGCCTCAATAAGTCTGTCTTCTCCCTTAAAATATTTAACTCTCTCCTCCAGCTCCTTTTCGATCTCGCCGCAGGCGATCTTTATCCTGTCGGGAGAAACAACATAATGGGAGGCCGGGAAAACCGCGATATGCTCAAGGGTTGCCTTCATACGCCCGTTCATCGGCTCCACCTCAACGATACGGTCTATCTCATCCCCGAACCATTCAACCCTTATAAGATAATCTCCGCCCTGCGCGGGATAAAACTCCATTGTGTCCCCGTGTACCGTAAAGCACCCGGGCTTTTTCTCCATATCATTGCGCTCGTACTGCATATCCACCAGCGCCCTCACAACATCATCACGCCATATCTCCTGTCCCGGGCGCAGCGAAAGGATCATCCCCTTGTACTCGTCCGGACTTCCGAGTCCGTATATGCAGGAAACAGAAGCGACAACTATAACATCCCTTCTCTCGGAAAGCGATGCCTTCGCGGAAAGACGAAGCTTGTCTATCTCGTCATTTATCGAGGAGTCCTTTGCGATATATGTATCCGACTGCGGAACATAGGCCTCAGGCTGGTAATAATCGTAGTATGACACAAAGTACTCAACCGCGTTTTCCGGAAAGAACTCCTTCATCTCGCCGTAGAGCTGTCCCGCAAGAGTCTTATTGTGGCTTATTATGAGAGTGGGCTTGTTCAGCGCCTGTATAACATTCGCCATGGTAAAGGTCTTGCCCGATCCCGTAACCCCCAGCAGGGTCTCGAACTGATTTCCCGCCTTAAAACCATCCACCAGCTCCTTTATCGCCCGGGGCTGATCTCCGGTAGGTTTATACTCCGAGTGCAGTTTAAAATCCATTTTTATCTCCATCTATAGCAAAAATGGCATACTTTTAAAAGTATACCATTTTTAATTCCCATATTTCTAACCGTCGGTTATCTGAAACTATTTACTGCATGGAAACATTTCCGCCCGCGACACGAAACCGATCCTCCGCGATCATCTTCGTGATCTTCTGCCTCGGGATCCCGGTGGCCTTCTCCACCTGAAGAATGTTGGCTCCGGGATACTTTTCAAGGTAATTTCTCACCATTCCGTAGGAGTCATACTCCTTGTGTCCGCAATCCGGGCAGACATATTCCCCAAGCCCGTTATACTCAAGCATTGCCTTACATATACTGCAGATAGTAGGGGTTTTCTCCCCGTCATCGTACTTAAGTGCCTCAAGGAGCTTTTTCTTTTCTTCCTCCTTCTCGGGATCCTCTTTGGGAATCGGTGCAAGAGGCGGTTTTTTTGTTTCCATTATCGACATTTTATAGCCCTTCATAGCGCCCTCCTTTTCTTTCCCTGTTTCCATTTTCCGAATCAAAGTAAGCAGCTATAAATGTAACAACGAAAAATGCTTTACATCCGATCAGCAGTGATCGGCTTCTAACAGATCAGTTCTTTGAATTCTCCAAAAACTTGTAAACAAATGCTGCGATTGCCGCACCTACAAGAGGTCCGACAATGAATACCCAGACCTGTGCGATTGCCGCGGTATTACCGCTGATTGCAGCTACGATGGCAGGACCAAGGCTTCTTGCGGGGTTAACGCTGGTTCCCGTAAGCCCGATACCGAGGATATGAACAACAACAAGCGTAAGTCCGATGACAAGTCCGCCGAATGAGCCGTGTCCTGCTTTTGAAGAAGTAACGCCAAGTATTGCAAGTACAAATATGCAGGTAAGGACGATTTCTACGATAAGGCCTGCCACAGCGCTTCCGCCCACGCCTGCAAGTCCATTGGTTCCGAAGCCTCCGGTCTTATCCGTAACTCCGCCAAGCTTAAAGATAAGAGCAAGGATGCCGGAGCCCGCGAACGCGCCAAGGCACTGTGATACAACATATCCGCAGAAATCCTTTCCACTCATTCCGCCGCTTATAAGTACGCCGAGAGACACTGCGGGATTGATGTGGCAACCTGAAATGTTTCCGATGCTGTATGCCATTGCCACGATCGTAAGACCGAAAGCAAGAGCGGTAAGAAGATAACCGCTGCCGTTTGCGGCATCGCATCCCACAAGCATTGCTGTTCCGCATCCGAGGATGACGAGCACCATTGTTCCTATAAACTCAGCTACATATTTTTTCATTTAAATAACCTTCCTTTCAATAATTCTATAAATGATATATATATCTAATTATTTACTCATTAAGATATTTGATCGCCGCATCAAGCTGATTGTCAGAGGGATTATCCGGATCATTATAGCTTTCCGAATCAAACTTTACTTCAATGTCGGGGTCTATCCCGTCGCCGTCTATCGCGGTTCCGTTGGGCGTAAAATACTGCTCTGTGGTAAGCTTCATCGCCGATTCATCGTAGAGATAATAAAAGGACTGGACAACTCCCTTGCCGTATGTTTCCGTTCCGAGGGATATTGCCTTGTTGTAATCCTTCATCGCACCGGTAAAGATTTCAGATGCACTGGCGGTATAACCATCGGTTAATATAACGATTGGAATATCCACCTCGTCCGGATCGTATGTATTATATGAAGTTCTCTTTCCCGTATTATCCTCGACATATAATACAGGCTCCTCTGGAAGGCATACATCAAGACACTCTATTGCCGCGTTCAGAAGTCCGCCGGTATTACTCCTCAAGTCGATTATAAGCCCCTTATCCATGCCCTGTGATTCGAGAGTCTTTATGGCATTGTCAAACTGCTCCGCAGTCGTATCGTACCATGCCTCGATATGTACATATCCGATGTCGTCCGTCTTCATCTCGTATTCGACGACGATCTCTTTAATCTCATCTCTTACAGGATAGAGAGTTACATTTCCTCCCTCGCTCTCTCTCCATACAACGATCTCAACCTTTGTACCCTTTTCACCTCTTACTCTTGAAACGATCCCGTCAAGATCAAGCTGCGAAACATCCTCGCCATCAACCTCACGGATAATATCCCCTGACTTAAAGCCGGCTTTTTCAGCGGGCGAATCCTCATATACATTTGTTATCGTCGGGAGATTTCCCTCATCCATAAACAGAACCACACCGATACCGTAAAAGGATCCGGTATAGGTTTCCATCTGGGACTCTATCTCCTCGGCAGTATAATAATACGCGTATTTGTCACCCGTTGCGGCAAGCATACCGTCGATGATCCCTGTTTTTAAATTTTCATCGTCGATATCATAGATCGATTTGCTGTCCAAAATAGACCTTATCTGATCGATCTTCGTGATAAGTTCCTCATCGATGACACTCTCCCCCGTAGATACAAATCCCGTATTTGCGGTCTTTGCGGAAGAATAATGCCTTATTACCATAAGCACGACTATCAGCATGACTATCGCCATTACAAGTGCGCCTGTTATTATTCCGGCAGCAAACTGTGTTCTGTCTCTTTTTTCTTTGACTGCATGCGCCTCAGGCAGAGGCGTGCCGTTTTCATTTAAATTATCCATTTTACTTTATCCTGCCATGTCTTAATGCCTGTCGTCCGCTAATCCCTCAAGGGGCGTGCGCGTACAGGCCATTCTATGCAAGATCATCTTGCGTAGAAATAAACATAATCATTCGGATCAACATATTCTCCGTTTAGTCTTACGCTGAAGTGGAGATGATTACCCGTTGACGATCCGGTGCTTCCCACCGCGGCTATCGTCTGTCCAATCGCCACCGCATCCCCTTCCTTGACATAGAGAGATGAGGCGTGCATATACACAGTGTATAATCCGTCGCCATGATTTATCATGACATAATTTCCCATCGAGGCATTATATCCGGCAGATGCCACAACTCCCGAATACGCCGCATAAATGGCTGTCCCGTAAGGTGCCGCAAGGTCAACTCCGCTGTGGAACTGGTTTTTTCCGGTAATGGGGTGGATCCTCCACCCATATTTGCTGGAAATATACTTATAGCTTGCGATGGGAAATATAAAGCTTCCCCCGTCGTATGTTCTCGCCTGGTTCTGCTGCGCCAGCCATATCTGCTGCTGCTCGACCTCGATTGCCTTAGCGAGAGCCGCTATCTCATCGTCATAGTCATCGATCTGGCTTTCAAGGTTATCTATCTCCGCCTGGGATGCCGCAATGCTTCTCATATACTCCTCGAGCTGGGCGTTCTTTTGCTCGCG
The DNA here is from genome assembly GCA_017479285.1 of Lachnospiraceae bacterium. Taxonomy (GTDB): domain Bacteria; phylum Bacillota; class Clostridia; order Lachnospirales; family Lachnospiraceae; genus AC2028. The sequence continues at coordinate 13,285 of JAFVCL010000016.1, read as the reverse complement.
GAGTTCCTCCATCCCGGCCTTTTCTTCCTCTACGCTATTTTTTGTCTCGTCAAGAGACTCCTTCGCGAGTTCCAGCTCCTGCCAGCATAGATTTACATATTCTCTCGCGCGTTTTAACTGTTCCCATGATTCCTTGTCATACTCGATCACGGCTTCAATGTAATCCATACGGTTGAGAAGATCCCTCAGACTGGTCGAGCCGAGAAGGCTTGTAAGGACGCTTGTGTCATCCTTCTCATACATCATTCTCATGCGGACCTTCATGGCCTCGTAATGCTCTTCTTCCTGGGATTTCGCCTCGATATATTCCTGCTGCGTTCTCTCAAGATCCGCTTCCTTGATGGCTATCTGATCCTCAAGATCCATGATATTGTAATTCATCTGCTCAAGGGTAGCGTCAATTTCCGTTATATACGCGGCAATATCATTTTTCTGCTGTTCAAGGTTTTTCTTGATGCTCTCGACATCTGACTTCTTGCTCTGGATCTCCGCCTTGTCCTGCTTTGCCTGCTCTATCTCCGCCTGTTTTTTCTTGATGGACTCGGAGGTTATTCCCGAGTATGATGTTGCTCCGTGAGCTCCTGCCACAGGCAGAATACACAAAACAGCCAAAGCGGCCGTCATAAAAAGACAGACCGCTCTGGCTCCCCCTTTTTCAAATTTTCTAAATGGATTCTTCTTCATAATTAAACTCTCAAGTGCTTGCGTACCGTCGCCAAACTTCCGATGAATCCGATGCCTACCCCCACAATAAGTGTGACCGGCAAAAGATAATGGAATATCTCTTCAATGGACACAAAATTCAGCATACTGCTCAATATCTCAAAACGATCCGTCACATAACTAAGTACATAATCATAAAGCTCATGGATAAGTAAAAGCGGAATTACTGATCCTATCAGTCCTATAAGTATTCCCTCCAGCACGAAAGGCGCTCTTACAAAAAAATCCGTCGCTCCGACATACTTCATAATACTTATCTCCTCAGCTCTCACCGAAATCCCAACTCTTACGGTATTGCTTATAAGGAAAATACTGACCGCAAGAAGTATCGCAATTATTGCGATGGAAACATAGGCGATAAGACTGTTTACGCCGGTCAGCGTATCTGCCGTCAGTTCCGAATAGTTTACCTTCCTTACCTCGCTCTTGTTCTGCAGCCAGTTTACAAGAGTGTCCTGCATTGAAACATCGCTGAGGAACACCTCATAGTTGTGATCTCCCTCAAGAGGATTTTCCGGGAAACCTGTGGCGTAATCCGGTCCGTAATAGGTGGAACCAAACTCCTCCCAGATTTCTTCGTCCGAATGAAAGACAACCTCAGAAACCTCGACACGGCCTTTGATCTCATCACCTATTTCGGCGATCCTTGTATCACTCACACCCTCGTTGAAGAAAACAGTTATCGACACTGCTTCCTCAGCTGTAAGCAGGATATTTCTTATATTAAACACGACAGAGAAAAAAAGTCCGAAAAGAAAAAGGCATGCGGCTATAGTTGAGATCGACGCAAGCGAATACCACCCGTTCCGGAAAAGGTTTCTGACACCCTGCCATAATGTGTAAAAAAATGTGCTAATCTTCATTTATATAAAGTCCTTCTTCCTCATCGCTTACAATGATTCCCTTGCGCATGGTAACCACACGCTTCTTCATGGCGTTCACGATCTCGGGGCTGTGTGTGACAACGACTACGGTTGTCCCCATCTCGTTTATTTCCTCGATCATGCTCATGATTTCCCATGAGTTGTTCGGATCAAGGTTACCGGTCGGCTCATCCGCCAGAAGTATCGACGGCTTATTGATAAGCGCCCTTGCAAGAGCAACCCTCTGCTGCTCTCCTCCCGACAGCTTTCTGACATCGGACTTATACTTTCCGGCAAGTCCCACCATTGAAAGGATACTGGGGACATTGCGGCGCATCTGCGCCCCCGGTACTTCGATTATCCTCTGCGCAAAAGCTACATTCTCGTATACATTTCTGTCCTTCAAAAGCCTGAAATCCTGAAAGACAACACCCAGACTTCTCCTGAATTTCGGAATCTGTCCGTGGCGAAGCTTCTTGGTATTATATCCGTTTACATATACGTTTCCGCTCGTCGCAACAAGTTCACGCAGGAGGAGCTTTATCATAGTTGATTTACCGGATCCGCTGTCTCCCGTGATAAAAACAAACTCCCCCCTGTCAACCCTGAGAGTAATGTTGTCTATCGCGGGAGCTCCCTGCTCCGGATAATTCATACTTACATTATCAAGAAAAATGATACCGTTTTCGTCTACAAAACGGTTTCTCATAATCGTTTTTTTATCTGCCATGTCTTCCTCGAATAGTATCTGTAATTATCTGTATTCGTTCTCTTCAATACACTTCATATAATTTACCACCATAAGAGCGATCTTGAAGGTTATCGCGTCTTCAAAAGCGCGAAGATCGAGACCTGTGCTCTTCTGAAGCTTGTCAAGGCGATAAACCAGTGTATTTCTGTGGATGAAAAGCTGCCTTGATGTTTCCGAGACATTCAGGTTGTTCTCAAAGAATTTCTGAATGGTCGTCAAAGTTTCTTCATCAAAATCATCTGGTGACTTTGTGCCGAAAATCTCCTCTATATACATCTTGCAAAGAGGTATGGGGAGTTGGTATATAAGGCGACCGATTCCGAGCTGGTTGTATGCCACCACTTCCTTTTCCTCGAAAAAGATCCTTCCCACATCTGCCGCCATACGGGCTTCCTTGTATGAACGGCTGACCTCCTTGATCTCGGGCACAACGGTTCCGTATGCGATACGGAGCCCCTTTACCCCTTCCTTGTGGTAAAACGCGGAAAGATTCTTTATGGTCTTATCAATTTCCTTCGCCGCATCCATGGATGCAAGCTCTTTAACTATTATTACATTCTTCTCATCTACGGCGGTAACAAAATCCTTACCTCCGGTGATCGCGGTCTTGGTAAGGTCAAGAAGGTTGTTATCCTTACCCTTTGCGCACTCGATCACAAACACGATACGGGGCACCTCAGTCTGGATGTGAAGCTTCTTGGATCTGCTGTATATGTCTATAAGAAGGAGATTGTCCAAAAGCAGATTCTTGATATAGTTGTCCTTATCAAAGCGTTCCTTGTAAGCAACGAGAAGACTTTGGATCTGAAAAGCCACCATTCTTCCCACAACATATTTTTCCTCACCGCTGCCGCCGACAACCAAAACATATTCCATGGTCTGCTCATCGTATATTTTGAAATACTGATATCCTGAAATTTCCTGAGAATCAGCGGGAGATTTTGCAAATTCCGCTGCCGGACGGCTGCACTCAGAAAGATCCGCTGTAGATGCGGCCACTTTTCCCTCGGGATCCATAACGCTCAAGGATACTCCCGAAATCTGGGTAAGACCATCCAGTGTATTCTGTAGAATCTGATTTGAGATCATATTTTCCTCCAACAAGGTTACGAACGCCTTCTTCAAAAGGCACCACTTAAACTATACTAAAAAATAACCAAAAAAACAACCTATTTTTGGTTATTTTTTTGACTTTTTCGTCAAAATCTTTATATAATTATTCATTGTAAGAGAAAATACTGTATAAAAATGACAAAAGGACCGGAGCAAAAACTCCGATCCTTTAATAAAACTCAATAAATTCATCCTGCATAACTATACGGACATATCAAAATTTCCGCCCACCGCAGGGTTGACGCTTCTCTCCATTGCTGCGGCATCAAGCATTTCCACCATATTCTCACCGATTTTCTCGCCCTCGTCCATTGTTTTGGCAAGAACAAGAACACCGAGATCGGTCTTAAGATTTGCCTGACTTACAGCTGTCGAAAGCTGTGGTATTGCCATACTCATGTTTATCACCTCCCGATTCATCCATGAATCAAAACACTAAATCCTTTTAGTTAGGGTAATTGTAACATATAGTTCTCCGTAAATCAATAATCCCCCGCAAATTGGTCCACTATAATCCGGAGTTTCAATCCTTCCTAAGCTCTATACTGTCAGGGTTGATGTTTATATGCCCTTCCTTCAAGAGCTTTCCCACCGCGCGCTTAAACTGCGCCTTGCTCATTCCGGTCTTTTCCGCAATAAGCTCCGGTGAGGCCTTGTCATTAAACGGAAGCCTGCCGTTTGCCTTTCCGAGCATATCGAGGATCATCTCCGCATCCTCTCTCTGCTGTATATAGCTCTTATCCCTTACGGCAAGCTCAAGGCGTCCGTCGGGCATAACCCTTGATACCCTGGCGGACAGCTTTGCACCGGTCTTTATCTTATCCGCAGCTCCGAAGAGTGCTTTTTTAGGGACAAGTGCGGAGTATATATCATCAACCGCCACAAATACACCGAAATTCTCGCTTATCTGGTAAACGGTTCCTTCCACCTTGTCGTCCTTGCGATATGTGCTGTCATTTCTAAGGCTCTCATAGACATTCATCGTCGCGCAGAGCCTGCTGCTCTTGTCTATATACAGAGCGACCAGAACCTCATCCTTCTCGGCGACCCTGAAGGTCTGCTCCTTAAAGGGGAGAAACAGATCCTTTTCAAGCCCCCAGTCAAGAAAGGCTCCGACCTTTGCTACAGACACAACACGGAGTCTTGCGACATTTCCCATGGTAAGAAGGGGCTGTGCGGTTGTGGCAATAAGCCTGTCCTCGGAATCTCTATAGATAAATACTTTTATCTCATCCCCGATACCGGCTCCCTCCGGAACCTGTTTTCCCGGGAGAAGGACTCTCTCTTCCTTATCCGCGCCGTCCGTGAGGTATACTCCAAACTCAACCTGCTTTGATATTTTCAAAACCTGATACTCGCCCAGTTTAAACATAGCTTTGCTCCAATAGGGCTTTACGAAAACTCGATTACCGAATAAGCCCTTCCTTCGGTATCATTTATGGAAGTGATCTGTTTTCCGTCCCCGGTGTTGCCGTTTTTCGGACAGAGTACATCCCCGAGAAAGGCCTGCTTGCGGTATTCCGCGCGGAGCCTTTTTATCTCGAACCCCTCCGGCAGATACTCCATCGCAAGATTTACATACTGACCGTTGTTCATATGATGGTTCGGGTCGAGAAAATGCTTCTCAACAACAACCCGTTCCTTATCGGCCGCATTCTCCGGAATCCTTATTTTGCCGTTCTGGTAGTCCATCTCCATCGGATCTGCGCTGCCGTATATTCCGGGAAGCTCTTCCGGCACGATGGCGGGCTTCATATTGCGAAGGTCAATAAGGCTCCACATTGAATTTGCTTTTACAAGGATTTCCCCGCTTTCCGATACAAGACTGCAATTTCTGTAGCCGAGAAAGCCTCTGAATTTATACGGGATCGTTGTGATCTTTACACGGTCAAGATACTTTGGGTATTTCAGGATATCTATCTGCCATGTATTTATGACCCAGCAGAGATTTCTCGGAAGAAGGTAATCGTAGCCCACGCCGAGATCCTCCGAATGGAAGGTTGCGGCATCCTGAAAGAAATCAACTATTGAATTGATCGTAATCTTTTCATCAGCATCCACCATGCTGAATCCGATCCTGGAATCAAATGAATACATCCGTACTCCTTCCGCAGCTCGCGTCGCTTTAAGCTACTATAGAACCAAATTCCGCGTGCGCCGGCTTCGCTAATAAAAAAACCTGTGAGAGGAATGCTCCCACAGGATCAAGCAGGGCTAGGAGGACTCGAACCTCCAAATGACGGAATCAGAATCCGCTGCCTTACCATTTGGCTATAGCCCTATACGATCATACCTTGCGCACGACTTAATGAAGTATACACGAAACAAATGATAAATGCAAGTGTTTTTTTGTATTTTTCCTGCCAATTTTTAAAAACCCGCAGTACAGGCTCCCGGAGCGCCCAATCTAAATGCAGTATCCTTAAATTAAGGTATATCTATAATTCTCTAAAAATGTTATAATTCATTATTATAATAAAACAAGTATGGGAGTGTCCACATGAAAACGATTGCAGAAGATATATCGGCTTTCCTGTTTTTCTGGTGTTTGAATATATATTTGGAATTGATCCTTATCCTGTTTGGCGGAATAGATTTTTCAGCAAAGATCTTTTTTTATATACTCACGCTCAGCCTTCCGTTTGCGTTTTTCCCGTATGTTTTATCATCGATAATAAGATCCGAAAAGGTAAATTTTATACTCCGCATAGTTTTTAGTGCGCTGTTCTCCCTGTTTTACTCCATCGAATTTTTTTCGAGAGCCTTCTTTCAAAACTATATGTCCATTGCCTCCATCCTTGCGGGTTCAAAGGGCATAGTAACTGATTTCATGGGAGATACATTAAGATTCGTCGGGAAAAAGATTTATATACTGCTTCTTCTGTTCCTGCCGGTCTTTGCCCTTATCGCCCTGACAAAGGCAAAGGTCATAAAAAACCACCGGGTACATCCCGCGGCAGCTCTGTTATCCGCCGGAATAACGCTTACCCTTTTTTCCGGCTCCGTTATCGCCGTGAATAATATAGCCCGGGATAACGAAAAATACAGCTCCCATTATGAATTTGACACCGCAGCCGGAACCTTTGGACTAAACACCGCTCTGCGGCTCGATGCAGCACATCTTATGTTTGACAAAGCGGAAGCTCCGGATTTTTATTTTGAGGAAGCTGCAGCTCTCGATACTTCAGACACATCGGATACCGCAGATATTTCCGGATCGGCCGTTTCCTCCGGCAGCGAAGAGGATACGGTTTCCGGGAATACCCCGGGGACTCCCCCCTCAGAGCAGGATAAAGACACGGGCGCTCCGGATGCTTCGGAGACAGAAACCCTTACAGAGCCTGAGCCCGAACCCGAACCCGAGCCAATAATGTACGGCACACACTCACTCGATCTTGACTTTGCGGCAATGGCGGAGACTGAAACCAATAAAACCATTTCCTCATTACATAAATATGTCGCTTCCATGACTCCCTCAAGCGAAAACGAGTACACCGGACTGCTTGAAGGAAAGAACCTTATCTTTATTTCCGCCGAGGCCTTTTCCCGTGAGCTTTTGAATGAGGAGCTGAATCCGACTCTTTACAGGATGTTCACCAAGGGTATAAATTTTACCGACTATTACCAGCCTGTCTGGGGCGGGAGCACATCCACCGGCGAGTACTCAAACATGACCGGACTTATCCCCGCATACGGCATTGCCAGCATGCAGCATACCATCGGAAAAAACATGCACTATACTCTCGGAAACAGGCTTAAGAGCATGGGATACTTCAGCCGGGCATATCACGCCCATTACGCAAGCTATTACGACAGAGACCAGACCCACGAAAACCTCGGTTATGAAAAATTTATCGCAAGGGGAACCGGTCTTGACGAATCCGTGAAATTCCAATGGCCCGAGAGCGATCTTGAGCTGATGCAGGCCACCGTTGATGACTACATAAACGAACCCCACTTCAGCATTTATTATATGAGCGTCAGCGGACACACAAGATACAACTGGCAGGGAAACGCGATGTCAGGCAAAAACCGTGATGCCGTCTCCGAACTTGATGTGCCAGAGCCGATAAAAGCATACTACGCATGCAATCTTGAGCTTGAATACGCGATGGAATACCTCATAGGGAGGCTCGAAGAGGCCGGTATAGCAGATGATACAGTTATAGTTATGGCAGCGGACCACTACCCCTTCGGACTTGAGGATGAGCCCTCCGATACATACAAAAATGCTCTCGGTGATCTCTACGGATACGATTACACCGACCAGTTTGAGCGAGACCATAACAGGCTTATCATCTGGAGCGAGTGTCTCGAGGATATGGAGCCGATAATAGTGGATGAGCCCACCTACAGCCTTGATATCGTTCCCACGGTTTCAAACCTTCTCGGACTTGATTTTGATTCAAGACTGTATGTCGGAAGAGATGTTTTCTCGGACGCGGAGCCGCTCCTTATCTGGCCCAATTACAGCTGGATGACGGACAAGGCGGTCTTTAACTCCGGAAAGAACCAGATAACAATCAGGGAAGGCTTTGAGGATGAAGTAACCGACGAATACATAAGCTCCGTTGCGGCAAGGGTATCAAATTATTTTACTTTCTCCAAAAACGCGGTTGATTACGATTATTACAATGTGTTGTATAATATATCAAACAAAGAATAAAAAATGAGGACACTTTATGGCAGCAGACAGATCCGATCTTATATCCTGGCTCAATATAGATGAACTAAAGAGTATACAGATTTCCTTCTATCATATTGCGGGGCTTCCTATAAGCATTATCCGCAGGGACGGAGTCCCTCTGATCCCGAAGGTCGGAGGCACCACATATTGCGACATCCTCGTCCAGCAGAGCGCGGAAGCCTTTTCCATGTGTACAAATTGCCGTCTTTACGGTGCCAAAGAGTGCCTTAATCTCAAGCGCGGCGTCCACTACTACTGCCATATGGGACTTGTGGAGTTCACCGCCCCACTGGTTATCGACGGTCAGATGGTCGCTTATATGTCAAGCGGAATGGTTTTCGACCGTCCCCCCGTGGAGCGCGAGATCCGGGAACACGCCCGGCGCTTTGGAATTGATCCGGATTTCCTGTGGGAAGCCGCATTGAAAATACCGATCAAGGATCAGAATGTAATTGAGCGTGCGGCCGAGGGACTATATAATTACGCCTCTATCGTAAGCGCTTCCGCGGACAGCCGTATCCGCTCCCGCAACGCGGCCGCGGAGATAGAGCGGGCCGCACAGATGAAGAGTGACTTTCTCGCCAATATGAGCCACGAGATCCGTACTCCGATGAACGCGGTTATCGGTATGGCAGAGCTTGCCACCCAGGAGGAAATTTCTCCCACAGCGAGGGAATACCTTGAAAACATCCAGAGCTCGGGAAAAACTCTGCTGCATATTATAAATGATATCCTTGATTACTCAAAAATATCGTCGGGAAAGATGTCGATTTTCGAGGACAGATACAGTCTGCCCGTGCTCATACGCGATGTAACCTCCATCATCACAAACAGACTCCGCGACAAATCGGATGTCATATTCTTCTATGTTGATATAGACCCCTCTCTCCCTACCGGTCTGTTCGGGGATTTTGCCCGCATCCAGCAGATCATAATCAATCTTGCAAACAACGCGGTAAAGTTCACCAACTCCGGATTTATAAAGATTAAGTTTGAGAAAAATGAGACCTCCGGAAACACCATCCGCCTTAAGGTAAGCGTGATCGACTCCGGTATCGGCATAAAGCGCGAAGATCAGGATAAGCTTTTCAATTCCTTTACACAGGTTGACAGCAGAAGAAACAGAAATGTCGAAGGCACGGGACTGGGACTTGCCATAGTTAAACAGCTTGTATCCCTTATGCACGGAACCGTCTCGTTAGAGAGCGCCTACGGATCCGGAAGCACATTTTCCTTTGAGATACCGCAGGATATAGCCGATCCGTCTCCTGTATCCATGCTTGACAATCCGAAGAAGTATACCGTTTTGATGGTCGTCCAGGAATCAAATGTATTCAAGGCATTCCACAGCTCCGCGGACGCTCTCGGAATACACATCCAGGGAATGGATCTTACGGAGGTATCCCGCTCCAGTATAACGGCGTGGCTTAATGAACACAAAAATATCAAACGATCGGTGATCATAGATATTCATGCTTTAAACGGCGGCTTTATCGAGAAATCCGGCATAAACTTTAAGGACAATCCGGATATAGACCTTGTTCTTCTGCTCGATGTGAATGTTGACGAAAAGTCCCTGTCCATACCGGATTATGTCCAGATTTTAAAACCGCCCATCACCACTATCAGCGTATCTTCGCTTTTCGCCGGAAATCAGGATAATACCGCATCCGCAAATGACAAAAAGAAACGGACCATCATTAAGTTTACCGCGCCAACCGCAAGAGTAATGGTTGTCGATGATATCCAGATGAACCTCAAGCTCGCGGAGAGGCTCCTTGCAAGAATGGAAATAAAAGCAGATCTTGCTCTCTCCGGTCAGGAGGCGCTCGATCTGCTTGTCAAAAAACAATATGATATTATATTTATGGATCATATGATGCCCGGACTTGACGGAATCGACACCACAAGACTCATCCGCAGATTCCACGCAAAATACACGAACACACCCATAATCGCGCTGACCGCGAATGTTATGGAGGATGCTAAAAAGATGTTCCTCGAGGAGGGAATGAGCGATATCATTCCAAAGCCCATCGAGCTTAAGACGCTGAACGAAAAACTCCTTCAGTGGCTGCCTCCCGAAAAAATAATTCCCACGGAGTAGACTGTCCGCGTCAGCCTCTGAACTTCCAGACATCCGTCTCGTCGGTTACTCCCTGAGAGCGCAGATATGTATGGAGATCGTTCATGGCTCCGAGGAAGTCATCCAGCGCATCCATAGCGTTTGCAAATTTATCCATGGCCATTACTGTATTGTAATTCTGCTTTGCCATAAAGCATTCAATACACTGGTCATGGAATTTTCTGTGCATTTCATCAAGCTTCTTAAAACTTTCCGCCTCCGTGAAGAACGGATCTTTCATATTGGCGATCCAGACTCCGAGCTTACAGTTTCCGGGATCGTTGACCTGTGAAAGCCTGAGGGACTCAAACTCAACGATATTATTATAAAGTCTCCAGGCCAGAGTAATATGATCCACCTCGTATACCTTTAGTCTGTCATGGATCGATGCCTTTGAATTATGCCTGAAGATGTCGTTTCTCGTATTATCGATATCCCTTGATATACGATACAGATGTCGTCCGGTATCAAGACATTCCGCAGAAAGGTTCTTATAGCTCTCTGTGAGAGCGTCAACCCCCGAAAGGAATTCCCTGCTCATCCTGGATTTCTTGTCGATGACCTCGAATAATCCCCTTGCGTTGGCATCAATGGAATAAATGCGCCGCTCCATGGAATCAAGCTTTTCACCTGCTCTTAAGATACAGCGCTGTATCTGGCGGAGAAGCTGATACTGTTCGTTATCCTCGATCTCTGACCAGCTCTCGTTTGCGGGGATATCCAGCTCGTCATACAGCCGTAACGCTTCCGCGATATCCTCATTGCAGGGTCTGAAGGTGTTTTTAACCTGTGCGGTAAGTGCAAGAAACTCCTGATTTACCTCCCCCAGCGGACGATCGTCGGGAGTGATGTATATTCTCGCCTCCTGCAGCATCTTTACCGCTTCTTCCTGGGCTGTTATCTGCTCAAACATGGATTTAAGGCAGGATGTATCGCCAATCCTCGATTGCGCATCGTTAAGCCGCATCAGATAGCGGTTGTTTCTCTCAACCTGCCGCTTTAACATACTGTTAAAGGCTTCCGCTATCACTGGATCATCAAAATCCTCCGGGTTTACCGGTTCAAAATTACCGCCGCCAAGCTCATCAATAGCATTGAGGAGTCTGTCTTTATAACTTCTTCTGTTTTCATTTTCAATATCTGACATGGGACTCCTCCTTTGGGCAAAATACGCAATTGCAAAATACGCGACGCTGTCGGCTATAGGTATCCACACGCGCCAGAGTACAGCGCGTGTGGCGACGGTGCTTCGCATGGAAAGTGCGTAGAGACATTCGCACTTTCCACGCAATTGCAAAGTACGCAATTGCGCCGTCTATACTTCAAATATTAAATCGGCGTAGGACGGTACTGGCCAGACCTTCTTGTCAACGAGGGTTTCAAGGGTATCCACTGCCTTGCGCAGGCTCTCCATCTCCACTTTAACCTCATCCTTAAAGGCGTATGCCTGATCTTTTGCATTCTTCATGGCGGAAGCCTTTGCGGTAGCCGCCTCAAGCTGCTCAAGAGCGCTGCTTGCCTTCCCGAGCTCCCCTGTAACGGACTTAAGTATCTTTGCCTGTACGGTTGAAAGCTCGCCGGCTTCCTTAAGCGCGTTCACCGTATCCGCAAGCGTCCTTGTATATCCGATGACTGCAGGGATATAAAGCTTCTTCGCCATGTCTATCATGGTCAGCGCTTCAATATTTATCATCTTGGAGTAGGTCTCGTAGGTTATCTCCACCCGGGACTCAAGCTCCGACTTGCTGTATATTCCGAACTTCTCAAAGAGCTTAACCGCCTTGTCCGTTGTAAGTGCGCTGGCGGCATCTATCGTGCATGTTATATTCGGAAGACCGCGTCTTTCGGCCTCGTCGACCCACGCCTTTGCATATCCGTCACCGTTGAAGATTATTCTCTGGTGCTCGGTAAGATACTCTTTTATAAGATCATGAACCGCTATCTCGAAGTTTTCAGCCTTCTCCAGTCTGTCCGCCGCCTCGCAGAACGCCTCCGCGACGATCGCGTTAAGCGTGGTGTTGGGGCTCGCTATGGAATCGCTCGAGCCCACCATACGGAACTCAAACTTGTTTCCGGTAAAAGCAAAGGGGGAGGTTCTGTTTCTGTCTGTTGCGTCCTTCTCTATATCGGTAAGTGTGGACACACCTGTTATAAGCTTCTCGCCCTGAATCGAATGATCTGCGCTTCCCGTCTCGATAAGCTGTCTTACCACATCGTCAAGCTGCTCTCCGAGGAACACGGAGATGATCGCCGGAGGTGCCTCGTCAGCGCCGAGTCTTAAATCGTTTCCGACATCGGCAGCGCTCTGACGGAGAAGATCCGCGTGTGTGTCAACCGCCTTTAATATGCAGGCAAGCACAAGCAAAAACTGCACATTCTCATTCGGCGTCTTCCCGGGATCGAGGAGATTAAAGCCTGTATCCGTGGAAAGAGACCAGTTGTCATGCTTACCCGAACCGTTGACACCCGCAAAGGGCTTCTCATGAAGCAGACAGTTGAGCCCGTGACGGCAGGCAACCTTTTTCATGGTCTCCATCATAAGCTGGTTGTGGTCCACCGCGATATTTGCGGTTTCATATATGGGCGCCAGCTCGTGCTGGGCGGGCGCAACCTCATTGTGCTGGGTCTTGGCGGTAACACCAAGCTTCCAAAGCTCAATATTAAGATCCTTCATGTAGGAGCCGATCCTCTCGCGGATCGCACCGAAATAGTGATCCTCAAGCTCCTGACCTTTGGGCGCTGGGGCTCCGAAAAGTGTCCTTCCCGCAAAGATAAGGTCCGGCCTCTTTAAATACTTTTCATGATCCACAAGGAAATACTCCTGCTCGGCTCCCACCGAGGGAATGACCTTTTTTGCATCCTCGTTTCCGAAGAGTCTCACGATACGGATGGCCTGCTCGCTGATCGCCTCCATTGAGCGAAGGAGGGGAGTCTTTTTATCAAGCGCCTCACCGGTGTAGGAGCAAAGAGCGGTGGGTATGCAAAGTATAACTCCGGTTGCATCTTCCTTTAAAAACGCCGGG
>JAFVCL010000015.1 GCA_017479285.1 Lachnospiraceae bacterium | reverse complement strand
TTTATGCTTGCCAGCAATATCGAGGAAAGTGAGCTTCAGGCACATCTGAATTCCCTTATGGAACAGATAGACGCCGAGGGCAAGAAGCTGGCAAAGAGGCGCGATGTCAAGGATATGAAGCACTATCGCGGTCTTATCAAGGATTTTTTAAACGAGATCGTGACAAGATCCCATGACTTCTCGAGGGAGAATTTCCTTGACAGGAGAGGGCGGCACAGGGTTTACGGGATAATCCGGCTTGTGGATGAAAACCTTGATGCCCTTGCCCAGGAGCTCATGAAGGATGAAAAGGACAATCTTGAGATTTTAAACAAGATAGGCGAGATACAGGGATTGCTTCTCGACATATTCACATAATGTGACAAAATAAGACCATTTATAATTGTCAGCTTATACGCGAGGATAAAGATATGCCAGGTTTCAGCGATATAGTCGGGCAGGAACAGATTAAATCACATCTGAAAAATGCCATAAAAATGAATAAGGTTTCGCACGCCTACATAATAAACGGCGAAAAATCCAGCGGAAAAGAGTTTATGGCAAGTGTTTTTGCACAGACTCTTGTATGCGAAAAGGGCGGAGAAGAGCCCTGCGGCGAGTGCCATGCCTGTAAGCAGGCCGCATCAAAGTCACATCCGGATATAAAATATATCACGCACGAAAAGCCCGCTTCAATCGGTGTGGACGATGTTCGCGAGCAGATAAGCGAGGATGTTGCCATAAAGCCGTACAGCGCTCCGTATAAGGTATATATAGTAAGCGAAGCCGAAAAGATGACGGTTCAGGCCCAGAACGCCATATTAAAAACACTGGAGGAGCCGCCGAGTTATGCCGTTATTCTCCTCCTTACGACAAACAGCGGAAGCTTTCTGCAGACCATAAGATCAAGATGTGTAGAACTTGATATGAAACCGGTAAAGGCGGACGAACTCAAGGATTACCTCATGAGAGAGGTACAGATACCGGATTATAAAGCCGACGTATGCGTCGCTTTTGCCCAGGGAAATGTGGGCAAGGCAAGGGAAATGGCTATGAGCGACGATTTCACGGCCGTCCAGAATGCCACACTGAATCTTGTAAAAGGGATTCGGGATATGGATCTTAGCGAGGCGATGTCAGGGATAAAAGCAATGTCCGAGTACAAGGTGGATCCGGGGGATTATCTCGACATAATAGCGATCTGGTACAGGGATGTGTTATTGTTCAAGGCTACGGGTGAAACCGACCAGCTTATTTTCAGAGAGGAGCTTTCGACGATAAGAAAGGTGGCTGCCAGAAGCAGTTACGAAGGGATCGAGGAAGTGCTTGAAGCACTTAAAAAGGCGAGGATCCGTCTCAATGCCAATGTTAATTTTGAAGTGGCAATGGAGCTTCTTCTATTTACGATACAGGAGAAAGGATAAGGGCGGGATCCGGAGCTTTAAAGCTTGCGGACCGCGAAGGACAAAATTTTAAGGACAGGTTTTAAAAATGGCAAAGGTTATAGGCGTAAAATTCAGAAATTCCGGCAAGATATATTTCTTTGACACAGCCGGAGCGGATATTCACAAGGACGATCATGTAATCGTCGAAACAGGGATGGGGATTGATTACGGACTTGTGGTATCCGGAATAAGGGAGATTGATGAGAGCAAGCTGTTTCAGCCCCTCAAGCCCATCATGAGAAAGGCAAACGAGAGGGATGACGAGCAGGTAAAGGAAAACGAAAAAAAGAGCAAAGAGGCTTTTAATATATGCCTTGAAAAGGTAAAAGCCCATGGTCTTGATATGAAGCTTACAGAGGTTGAGTACGCCTTTGATAACAGCAAGATATTGTTCTATTTCACATCTGACGGGTATGTCGATTTCAGAGAGCTCGTAAAGGATCTTGCAAGTACTTTCCGTACAAGGATCGAATTAAGACAGATCGGTGTAAGAGATGAGGCAAGAGCGATCGGAGGACTTGGAGCCTGCGGCAGACCAATGTGCTGCGCGGCTTATCTTCCGGACTTTGTTCCCGTTTCAATCAAGATGGCGAAGGAGCAGAATCTGCCGCTTAACCCGACAAAGATTTCGGGAGTCTGCGGAAGGCTTATGTGCTGCCTTAAGTATGAGGAGGAGACTTACGAGGAGCTCAACAAGACCATGCCCGATGTGGGGGATTTTGTTGAGGGCTCGGATGGACTTCAGGGCGATGTATTCTCGACAAATGTGCTCCGCCAGACTGTAAAGGTTCTTGTGGAAAACGGCGATGAGAAGGAGATGCATGATTACAGTGCCGACGAGATTACCGTCTTAAGGAAACGCCGCGGAAAGAAGAATACGAACAACACCCGCATGGAAGAAAGCGTTGATGAAAAGCAGCTCGAAGCCTTAGAGGATAAGCCTGCGAAGGAAGAGAAGTATTCAAAGGATGAGAAGCACTCCAAGGACGAAAAGTACTCTAAGGACGAAAAATACTCTAAAGAAGAAAAGTATTCCAAGGACGAGAAGTACTCAAAAGACGATAAATACACCAGGGATGGAAAATTTTCCAAGGACGAGAGATATTCCAAGGAACGGGAAGAGAGTGGCTTAAACGGTGAGGCGGACAGGCAGGAAGGCAGACAGAAAAACCAGGAGCGCCGGGATCGTCAAAACAACAATCAAAACAACAATCAGGAAAACCGTCAGGACACCAGACAGGATAATAATCAGGAAAACCGTCAGGATAACAGACAGGACAATAAACAGGAGAATCGCCAGGATAACAGACAGGACAGAAGGAATAACGGAAGGCGCGGAGAGTTCAGAAAAAATCAGGGCGGTCACAGAGACTTCCGCGGGGAGGAAAACAGACAGGCAGACTCCGAGGCAGTAAAAAATCGTGACGGATACCGTGAGAACGCCGGAACCGATGGAAAGAACCCTGAGGCCGGAAACGGGAATCCCTTAGCTGAGGGAAAGAATTCCGAGAGGGGAAATGAAAGAGGCGGCTCCGACGGAAGAAACTTCCGCGGAGGAAGGAAGAATTTCAGAAATAACCGGAACCGCAAATACCACGGCGGACAGGGCGGAGCAAAGGATGGAAACGAACAGAATCCTTCTTAAAAACGGCGAGAGAATAGATGATCTGCAGAGAAACAATCTAAAGATCATTCAAAATCCCGAGAAATTCTGATTTGGGATGGATGCCGTGCTGCTCTCGGGATTTGTAAACGCAAAAAAGGGCGGCAGGCTCCTTGATCTCGGAACGGGAACCGGAATACTGCCCATCCTTCTCTCGGCAAAGACGGAGATGTCTGAGCTCACAGGGCTTGAGATACAGCCGGAGAGCGCCGATATGGCAAGCCGAAGCGTGGAACTTAACGGTATCGGCGAGAGGGTAAGGATCGTCTGTGGTGATATAAAGGAGGCAGACAGGCTGTTTGCGCTGTCATCCTTTGATGTTATAACCTGTAATCCCCCTTATATGATCGGGAAGCATGGGCTTGAAAATCCAAATGAGCCAAAGGCGATAGCAAGACATGAGGTGCTTTGCAGCTTTGATGATGTGGCAAGGGTCGCAGGAAAACTCCTTAAACCCGGCGGACATTTCTTCCTTGTCCACAGACCCTTCAGGCTGAGTGAGATTTTGGGGACACTTACAGACTACAGGCTTGAGCCGAAGAGGATGAGACTTGTATATCCCTTCGTGGACCGGGAGCCGAACATGGTACTTATAGAGGCGGTGAGAGGCGGAAAACCGAGAATGAGTGTGGAGAAGCCGCTGATAATCTTTAAGGAGCCGAATGTCTATACTGACGAGGTTTCCGAGCTGTACGGATTTTAACGGTTTGGAGAAATCCCGGTTTTAAGATACCTGAACTGAAACCGCAATACAAAAAACGGAGATAGAAATGTCCGGAACATTATATTTATGCGCCACCCCGATAGGTAATCTGCAGGATATGACCCCAAGAGTTGTGGAGACTCTTAAAGAGGTGGATGTAATAGCGGCAGAGGATACAAGGAACAGCATAAAGCTGTTGAATCACTTTGACATCCATACGCCGATGACAAGCTATCACGAATACAATAAGGTGGAGAAGGCATATTCGCTTATTGCCATGATGCAGGAGGGGAAGGATATCGCTCTCATAACGGATGCGGGAACCCCTGCAATCTCCGACCCCGGAGAGGTGCTTGTAAGGATGTGCAATGAGGCGGGTATTAAAGTGACATCACTGCCGGGACCTGCGGCCTGCATAACAGCGCTTACTCTTTCTGGGCTCCCGACGAGAAGATTTTGTTTTGAAGGATTTCTTCCGCCCGATAAAAAGGAGAGACAGGAAATACTTGAGGAACTGGCGGGAGAGACCAGAACGATGATACTTTACGAGGCTCCCCACCACCTTAAGGGGACACTCGAGGAGCTCCTTAAAGCACTGGGAGACAGAAAGATCACCCTGTGCAGGGAGCTTACAAAAAAGTATGAGACTGTTTATGTGACAACATTGTCGGAAAGTCTGGAGTATTACAGACAGGAAGACCCAAAGGGCGAGTATGTTCTTGTAATAGAGGGGAAGAGCCGCAGGGAAATAACCGCGGAGAAACAGTCGGAATGGGAGAAGATGAGCATTCCCGAGCACATGGAGTACTATGAGTCGAGGGGGATGGATCATAAAGAGGCCATGAAACAGGTGGCCAAGGACAGGGGATTGGGAAAAAGAGATATATACAGATCCCTTTTGGAAGAGCAGTAAACCACGGTTTGGAGATATTGGAAAATGGCATTGCAATATTCCGAAGACCAATTGAATGAGATCAATCTGGGAAAAAAGCAGGGAGTTGACACATCTGTGTACGAAAACTCTGCTTTGCTTGCGATGCAGATGCAGGAGATCCGTATCGGTCTCGCAAAGGGACTGGACGCAAGGATCTATGCCGACCCGGGCTTTGACTGGCTCCAGATGGGACAGATAAGAAAGGGACTCGAAAGCGGAGTGGATGTTAAAAAATACGCCGATAAGAGTATCCCTTCCGATATCATGCGCGAGGAGAGAAAAGCCCTCGAAGAAAAGATTGATATCAGCGATTATAAAGGAAATAAGAGAGGCATAAAATCAGCCGCGATCATGAGGCAGCTTCGAAGAGGCCGGAGGAGCGGTGTTGATATTATGCCTTTTATTGCCGGGGGGTATGATTCCGAGCAGCTTGAGGAGATTAGAGTCGCGCTGGAGCGAGGAATAGATATCGTACCGTATCTGAACCTCGATTACAGAGGCTCCGCGATAGACGAGATCAGACAGGGTCTCGAGGATATGATAGATGTCAGCGCTTATGCTGACGCAGGTTACAACTGGAAACAGATGCATGAGATCCGTCTGGGAATCACCCACCGGGTCGATGTTACAAAGTATTCGAATAAACTGTATTCTACCCAGCAGATGAGGGAGATAAGGCTCGGACTCGAGGCCGGACTCAATGTGGATGAGTACAGACAGATGCGCTTCTCCGCCACTGATATGAGGCGGAAGAGACTTGCGCTGCTTGAGATAATCGAGAATGCCACAAAGGCCGGGGAGGCTGCTCTCGAGAGCGTTGAGGAGCTCCTGCAAAAGCAGGAAGACATCGATGCCGGAATAGAGCCCATAACGCTCTCGATCAGTTCGGACAAGATGGAGGCTTATGTCTATATCCGTGAGGGGTATGAGGATCTTACGGAGAACGATGTCCTTAAGGTGGTCTGGGACGGTATGATCCGCAAGGGAATCCAGCGCGATAACATGAAAGCGGTTGAGAACGGCACGCTCCCGAAGGACAGGAAGATTCTTGTGGCAAAGGGCGAAAACGCCGTAAATGGTGAGGACGGCTGGTATGAGTATTTCTTCAGGACCGACCTTGACGGAAAGCCGAAGGTTATGGAGGATGGCTCGGTCGACTACAACCATGTGGAATGGTTTGATACAATATCAAAGGACACGAAGATAGCCGAGTATCACCCCGCCACCCGGGGCAGGGACGGGTTTACGGTATTCGGAGATGTTCTTCCGGGCAGAAACGGTAAGGAGAAACCGCTGCTGAAGGGGAAGGGCTTTTCCGTAAGCGCGGACAAACTGACATACACATCAACCGAGGATGGAATGATCGTCCTGAAGGATGATGAGTTTGTTAATATATCAAATGTGCTTGAGGTTGATGAGGTAAACAATGCCACCGGTTTTATCTCCTTCAAGGGTAATGTACATGTAAAGGGTGATGTCGGAGTCGGAGGCATAATAAACAGCGGGGGAGATGTGATTATTGACGGCTTCGTGGAGGGAGGAAATATCACCGCGGAGGGAAATGTCCTTTTAAGAAGAGGGATGAACGGAGGCGGCAGAGGCGTTATCCACGCCGGCGGCAGTGTCACCGGAAAATTCTTTGAAAATACCGATGTTTACGCCGGTAAAAATGTGACCATGGATTATGCCACAAATTGCTCTATCTACGCCGAGAACAATCTGGAGGTCGTAAAGACAAAGGGCGGAATCATAGGCGGAACGGTTACGGCGTTACTTGGAATGACAATTTATAATGTCGGAAACCAGATGGGACAGAAAACAAGGATCTGCGCGGGTGTCCCGAAGACCATGGAGGCAGAGAGAAAAGCGATAAGAGAGAGGATGGCGATAAACAGGGAACAGCTGAAGGTTTTAAGAAACGCCGAGGCCGAGTTCCATACCAGATACCCTCTCGAGGTGCTTGCCACGATGGAGGTCTTTAAGAAGATTGAGGATGCGATATACACAAAGGAAATAGATATAGAAACCTCGAAACAGGAGCTTGATATTTTCCTTGAGAGAATGAAGGAGTATAATCAGGCAAAGATAAGGGTCAAGGGTCAGCTCTACGAGGGAGTGGATGTTGAGATCAGCGGAAGACACTGGCTTTCGTACGGGATGAAGGATGTAACGCTGAAGCTGGTCAATGACGAAAAGGGCGAACATATTCTCGCGTACAGTGACGATTATTAAAGGCAGGTAGACTATGAAGGGACAGGTTCTTATTATCAATGATGATAAAGTCGATATGGCTGCGCTTGGCAGAGCTATAGGCGGGGATTACCGCTGCGTCCTTGCGATGTCTGTAAACGAGGGAGTTAAAAATCTGGCAAGCAATGAGGGCGGATTCGATGCAGTCGTGATAAAGCTGGATATGAAGCCGCTTACGGGACTGCGTTTTCTCCAGATAATGTCGGAGAACAACAAGATTCAGACCATGCCGTTCATTGTTACCGTGGAAAATGATGACGATGTGGAGCTTGACGAATGCTTTGAGCTCGGAGCGGTTGATTATATATCAAAGCCGTTTAACAACGCAAGGATAAAAAGGTGTATTGACCGCAATATCTCCGTATTCAATAAATTTAAGGCTCTCGGAGAAGAGATAGAGGCGAACAATGCAAAGCTTCAGGCACAATACGAAAACCTCCAGAACCAGAACAATGAGCTCCGTGACAACCAGACGGCTGTGCTGGAGGTGCTCGGAACGGTGGTAGAGTATCGTAATCTGGAGGACGGAAACCATGTAAGCCGTGTGAGGGATTTTACCGAGATACTTGGCAGGCAGATGATGGAGAGCTTCCCGGATTGCGGTCTTACGGAAGAAAAGCTTAAAATATATTCCCGGGCGAGTATGCTGCATGATGTGGGAAAGATATGTATTCCCGATGCCATAATGCTTAAGCCGGGAAGGATGACCGACGAGGAGTTTGAGATAATGAAATCCCACACGACAAAGGGCGTGGAGCTTCTCGATTCCATAAGAAACAGCTGGGATGAGGAATATGCCGCCGCCGCGGACGAGATATGCAGGTGGCATCACGAAAGATATGACGGAAGAGGATATCCGGACGGACTTTCCGGCGACGACATTCCGCTCTCCGCACAGCTTGTATCAATAGCGGATACTTATGACGCGCTTGTCAGTGACAGGGTTTACAAGAAGGCATATACCAAATCGGAGGCCTTTAAGATGATAACCGGAGGAGAGTGCGGAGAGTTTAATCCAAAGATAATAGAGGCCTTCCGGCATGCGAGAGAACAATTTGAAAAGATCGTGGATGAGAGGGGAAGCGCCGAATCGCTGAAGGACGACAATTAAGGGAACTGTCTGTTGGCGGCTTTAGAATGGCGGGGAAAAGATACCGGTCGTTAACTGCAAATATATAACAACATCAGGAGGATTTAGAATGCTTGAGGAACTGAAACAAAAGGTGTATGAGGCAAATATGGACCTGCCGAAATATGGGCTTGTAACCTTTACATGGGGCAATGTCAGCGGTATTGACCAGGACAGCGGGCTCTTTGTAATAAAGCCCAGCGGAGTTGAATATGAGAAACTCACTCCGGATGACATGGTTGTCATGGATCTTAACGGAAACAAGGTCGAGGGTCGCTACAATCCTTCATCGGATACGGCGACGCACCTTGAGCTTTACAAGGCATTCCCCGAGATCGGCGGAATCGTTCACACCCACTCATCCTACGCAACAAGCTGGGCCCAGGCAGGAAGAGACATCCCCTGCTACGGAACAACGCATGCGGACTATATCTACGGTCCGGTTCCCTGCTTGAGATGTCTTACAAAGGAGGAGATTGATACAGCATACGAGGAGAACACGGGACACCTTATCGTGAACGAGTTCAAAAAGATGGGTAAGGATATAATGGCTGTTCCCGCGTGTCTTTGCAAGAACCATGGTCCCTTTGCATGGGGTAAGGATGCCCACGAGGCAGTACACAATGCGGTGGTTTTGGAGGAGGTCGCTAAGATGGCTTACAGGTGCGAGACCATAAATCCCAAGGTACTCCCCGCACCCCAGGAGCTTCAGGACAAGCACTATTACCGTAAGCACGGGGCAAATGCCTACTACGGACAAAGCAATAATTAAGTTCTTTTGAGCAATTTTTGATTTTGATATCCAAAACAAAGAGGCTATGATAAAATTATAAATATTATTTAGCAAAGGAGTTACACAATGGACAATCTTGAACTCAAGAAACATGCAAATGATGTCCGCAAGGGTATTGTTACTTCCACCCATGCAGCAAAGTGCGGACATCCCGGCGGATCACTGTCGGCAGCAGATCTCTATACCTTTTTGTATTTTGAGGAGCTGAACATCGATCCGAAAAACCCTGAAAAGGAAGACCGCGATCGTTTCGTCCTTTCAAAGGGACACACCGCTCCCGGATTATATTCCGCCCTCGCCTACAGAGGATTCTTCCCCGTAGAGGACTTAAAGACTCTTCGTCATCTCGGTTCCTACCTTCAGGGACATCCGAATATGCATATTCCCGGAGTTGATATGGCTTCCGGTTCCCTCGGACAGGGTATTTCCGCTGCAGCCGGAATGGCGCTCGGTGCAAAGCTCGGCAACAAGGATTTCAGAGTATACACACTTCTCGGAGACGGTGAGATCGAGGAAGGTCAGGTTTGGGAGGCAGCTATGTTCGCAGGCTTCAGAAAGCTTGACAACTTCTGCGTGATCGTTGACAACAACGGACTTCAGATCGACGGACCCATCGACCAGGTTTGCTCGCCTTATCCCATTGACAAGAAGTTTGAGGCATTTAATTTCCATGTTATAAATGTAGATGCGCATGACTTCGATGCTCTCCGCTCTGCATTTAATGAGGCAAAGGCCACAAAGGGAATGCCTACCGCGATAATCATGCACTCCATAAAGGGTAAGGGAGTTTCCTTCATGGAGAACTCGGTTGACTGGCACGGAAAGGCACCTAACGATGAGGAGTACGCTACTGCAATGGCTGACCTCGCAAAGATTGATGAAGAACTGGCAAAGGAGGGCAAGTAATCATGGCAGACGTTAAGAAGATCGCAACCCGTGAAAGCTACGGTAATGCGCTTAAGGAGCTCGCAGAGGAGTTCCCCAACCTCGTTGTTCTTGATGCTGACCTTGCGGCAGCTACAAAGACCGGAATTTTTAAGAAGGCATATCCCGATCGTCATATCGATTGCGGTATCGCCGAGTGTAATATGATGGGTGTGGCAGCAGGTCTCTCTCTTACCGGGAAGATTCCTTTCTGCTCTTCATTCGCCATGTTCGCAGCAGGACGCGCTTTTGAGCAGGTAAGAAACTCCATCGGTTATCCCCATCTCAATGTAAAGATCGGTGCTACCCACGCCGGAATAACCGTTGGTGAGGACGGAGCTTCCCACCAGTGTAACGAGGATATCGCCCTTATGCGCACTATCCCCGGAATGGTTGTTATGTGTCCCGCAGACGATGTTGAGGCAAAGGCAGCGGTTCGTGCGGCTCTTGAGCATGAAGGGCCCGTATATATCCGCTTCGGCCGTGCAGCAGTTCCTGTTATAAATGACAGACCCGATTACAAATTTGAGATCGGTAAGGGAACCGTAGTCCGTGAGGGCAAGGATGTTACCATCGTAGCTACCGGTATCTGCGTTGACTCCGCACTCGGAGCAGCCGAGAAGCTTGCTGCCGACGGAATAAGCGCAGAGGTTATCAATATCTGCACTATCAAGCCCCTTGACGTTGACATTATCGTTAACAGCGCGAAGAAGACCGGAAAGGTTGTAACCGTTGAGGAGCATTCAGTTATCGGCGGACTGGGAAGCGCAGTTTGTGACGCGCTCTCGGAGAATCTTCCTACACCTGTTAAGAAGATCGGTATGCAGGATGTGTTCGGTGAGTCAGGATCTGCCGGCGAGCTTATCAAGAAGTACGGCATCGATGCGGACGGAGTATACGCTTCCGTCAAGGCATTTGTCTGACAGGCACAGGGTTAGGCTAAATCGGGATTCGGTTTGCGGCTTAATAAAGGTTTATAAGCGGGCGGAGAAACACCGCCCGCTGTTTTAAGTTTTTTGGAACCGGGAAGAAACAGGAATATGAAAAGAAAATTTGTAGCTTTGGTAATATGTACCGCACTGCTCCTGTCCGGATGCGCCACAGGAGAAAAGGGAAGTTCCGCCGTAAGCCCCTCAGCGGAGATTGAGGCGGAGAGCGCGGAGGCATCGGAAGAAGTATCAGAAAATGTGGAGGCTTCGGAGAATGCGGAGGCATCGGAGAGCGTTGATCCGGAGGGAGACTCCGGGGGTTCGGACAAAGCCGGAAATGCAGAGATAGACGAAGCCGCTGAAATCGAGGAGGAGGATCCAAGAGGAGAACCTCTCCTTGAGATTGAGGCGGAGTCGGGCGTTTTCAGTGGAAATTGTAATGTAAAGAGCTCCAAGAAATACTCCGGGGAAGCCTATGTAACCGGTTTTCAGGGCTCCGGGGACAGCACAGAACTGGAATTTGTTTTGGATGAGAGCGTCTTCTGCGATCTTGTTTTTCTTATGTCGAGCATGGACGGAAGTCACAAGGAAAACTATGTATGTCTTGACGGGACCCAGCTTGGAACCGTGAAGACAGACGGAAGCAGCATAAGTGAATGTACTTTGAAGAGAGTATATCTCGAGGAGGGCACACACACCATAAGTCTCAATTCCTACTGGGGATATGTTAATTGGGACAAGCTGGAGTTGTATGAATCTCCGGAGCTTCCCGAGGATATGTACAAGGTTGGAAAGGTACTTGTAAACCCCAATGCGGATGAAAATGCCCAAAAGCTAATGGATTATCTCACGGGGATTTACGGTGATTATATTCTTTCCGGACAGTACGGAGAGGGGGGCTATGAGAGCAACGAGGTTAAACAGATAGCAGAGGTCAACGGGGGAAAGCTTCCCGCGGTAATCGGTCTGGAGATGGGAGATTGCTGTCAGACCGCAGTGGATAATAATTTTACCCACCCTTCGGTTGAAGATGCGATAGATACCTGGGAGAGGGGCGGAATCGTAACCATGTGCTACCACTGGCTTGCTCCCGAACAGTACATTACCGGAATCTGGTGGGAAGGCTTTAGAAATGACAAGGTCAGCATCCCTCTAAAGGCGATAATGAACGGAGAGGATGAGGAGGGAATGGAACTCCTTTTGAAGGATATAGATATTCTCGCCGGGGAGCTGCAGCAACTCGAGGACGCCGGTGTTCCCATACTTTGGAGACCGCTTCATGAAGCTGCCGGAGGATGGTTCTGGTGGGGAAACTACGGGGCGGACACCTATAAAAAGCTGTATGTTTTGATGTACGAGAAGCTGACGGAGGAATACGGACTTGATAATCTTATCTGGGTCTGGAACGGACAGGACGAGGACTGGTATCCCGGCGATGAATATGTTGATATAATCGCGGTGGACCTCTACCCGGGAGAGCAGCAATACAGCTCCCATGTAGACAGCTTCCTTGAGCTGTACGACTGGCTTGGAGAGGAAAACAAGATGATTGTCCTGTCAGAGAACGGAACCATGCCGGATATTGACGCCTGTGTCAGAGACGGTGCTATGTGGGGCTTCTTCTGTACATGGAACGGGGAGTTTGTCCTTACTACGGAGGGGGAGACAAAATATTCAGAGAAATATACCGAAAAGGATATGCTGACAAAAATATATAATCATGATAAAGTATTGACATTGGACGAATTGCCCGATATAAAAAAATAAAAAAGGCTGGCACAGAAAATGAGTATCAAAAACCGCATGTCCCCTTCCATTTTGTCTTCGGACTTCTGGAAGCTGGGTGAGCAGATAACGGAAGTAGAAAAAGCGGGGGAGGAATGGCTCCATATAGATGTTATGGACGGGATGTTTGTCCCTTCCATCTCCTTTGGGATGCCTGTAATAGAGACGATACGAAAGCACACAAATCTGTTTTTCGATGTACATCTTATGGTGCAGGAGCCCGAGAGATATTTTGAGGATTTCGCCCGTGTGGGAGCAGATCTTATAGATTTTCATCTTGAGGCGACGGAGGATGTTAAGGGCTG
Organism: Lachnospiraceae bacterium; assembly: GCA_017479285.1. Taxonomy (GTDB): domain Bacteria; phylum Bacillota; class Clostridia; order Lachnospirales; family Lachnospiraceae; genus AC2028. The sequence continues at coordinate 49,010 of JAFVCL010000015.1, read as the reverse complement.
CATTGAGAAGATAAGAGCCCTTGGAAAGAAAGTCGGGATAGCGATTAAACCCGACACGCCTGTCAGCGAGGTCATGCCCTATGTAAAGGATGTGGACCTTGTGCTTGTTATGACGGTTGAGCCCGGATTCGGAGGACAGAAGCTTATCCCGAAATGCGTGGACAAGGTAAGGGAACTGCGCATTGTTACGGACAGGATAGGTCTGAGGGATATAGATATTGAAGTTGACGGAGGCGTGACTACCATGAATGTCACAGAGCTTACGGACGCTGGGGCAAATGTGATCGTTGCGGGATCCGCTGTGTTCAAGGGAGATATCTGCGGGAATTTGAAAATCTTTAATTCAAAGCTTCAGTAAATTTTGAAATTGGAGGAAATTTATGATACCAGAGGTTTACAACAATTTTTCATTCGGATGGGAGATGCCTTTTTTACAGACCCTCCAGAGCGCCCATTCAGCACCGCTTGATCTTATCATGAAGATTTTTACTTATGCGGGTGAGGCGGGCATACTTTGGATTGTGATCAGTGTTATTCTTGCCATCATCCCCAAAACCCGTAAATGCGGTTTTACAATGATGTTTGCGATGGCACTTACATTTATCATCGGAAACCTTGTACTCAAGAATCTTATTGCGAGAGGAAGACCCTGCTGGATAGATGACAGCATAAATATGCTTATCAAGAGACCCACCGATTTCTCGTTCCCTTCCGGACATACCATGAACGGGATCACAGCTTCCCTTTGCATATTCTTTTATTACCATAAATCGGGGATCGGGGCGATCGTGGTAGCCTGCATTATCGCATTTTCAAGAATGTATCTTTTTGTGCACTGGCCCACCGATATTATCTGCGGTGCGGTTATCGGAGCTATAGATGCGGTTATCTCGTATTTTGTAATAAAGAAGATATATGAGGCTGTTGTAGCTTCAATACAGAAGAAAAAGGCTGCCGGAAAATAGCAGCCGCAGGATACAGGTTAAGGCGAGCCGGTCTCTTCGGGGATCGGCTCGTCCGCTTTTCGCATGATCTCCTTCCAGCCCTTTGAAAAGATGTAATAACCGAACATCGCAATGGCTCCGAAGGAAAAGGATATGGTGTAGGCGAACATGACATAAGTTCCGTCAAAGAACCTCGTGATCACAAATGCCACGGGAACCCGCACAGCCCAGAGCATAAGCAGGTTTACGATGGTTGTATACTTTACTTTGCCAAGCCCGTTGACGAAATTGATTATGCCGTTAAAGACGGCAAAGATCCACTGTGAAAGCAGCATTATAACAATATAACGGCTTGCGTAGGGAAGAACCGCCGTATCCTTTGTAAAAAACCGGAGAATCGGCATTCTTAAAAGGATAAATACGATACCGAAGGCGAGGGAGACAAGTCCGCTGACTATCGGGATAATAAGATGACCTTTTTTCAGGCGTCCGTACTTGCGGGCGCCGTAATTTTGTCCCGAAAAGGCACTTGATGCCTGGGAAAGGGCGGTTATCGCTATATTGGCAAGCCCGGTTACACGGCTACCCACAGATACGGCAGCCATAAATACGGAACCCTGTGCGTTTACCATCGACTGAAGAGCCATATGACCGAAGGAATAGAGTGAGCTGTTAAGCCCGATCGGAAGGCCGAGGGAGAGCATCTTTTTCATCTCCGGTCCATAGATATGCCTTGGGAAAAAAGTAAATCCAAGCTCGGGAAAACGCCTTTTTATGTAAAAGATACTGATGATCCAGGAGACCATCATAGCTATGCTTGTAGCAAGAGCGGCTCCGCCGACGCCGGTTTTTACACCTGCTACAAAGACATAGTCGAGGATAATATTTGTAACACAGGACACAACGAGAAACCAGAGGGAGGCGCGGCTGTCACCGAGCCCGCGAAGCACTCCGGCGTTGAGATTGTATCCGATGTTCCCGAGCGTTCCAAAAAGAACGATACGAGTATAAATAAGAGCCTCGTTCCAGGTATCCTCCGGGACAGCCATGAACCGCAGGATAAGCGGAGCGCCAAAATAACCGAGAACTGTAAGCGCGAGACCGGCCATATATACAAAGGAAACCGCACATGCGCAGAATTTACGGAGCCCCTCGTAATTTCCCGCGCCGGCATGCTGGGAGACCAGGATGGACAGACCGCCCCCTATCCCTAAAAATATGCAGAGAAGAACCTCCACAGGCTGGGAGCTTGTTCCGACTGCAGCAAGGGCGGTTGATTCGCAGTACTGTCCGATGACAAGCGTGTCAACAGAGGTATAGAGCTGTTGTAACACACTTCCGAGAATAAGCGGTATTGCAAATAAAAGGACCTTACTCATTATCGGTCCCGTGGTCATATCGATTTTGCTGTTATGTTGTTTTGCCATTTTCATCTTCCCTGCAGGTCTTTAAGATCTTTACTGACAATATACAATTTTCGGGAGTGTTTTTCAAGATTATCAAATAAAGCAAGCTGAACCTCCGTACGATTCATATACTTACATATCAGCAGACCGATGGTAGGATTATCACTATCTCCTTTTATGAACTTATTTACAGCATTAACATAGAAGTTGAGTTTTCCGGTAAACTCTGGATCAAAAGGCTTTACTTTTAGTTCCAATACAACATAGCATAACATTATACCATGATGCTGCTGAGATATTAAAGCGGTCAGAGATCAATCCGGAGAGGCTTAACCTTAGCCTGTTCAAAGCGGCGCACTGTCTTTTTTTACGGTTCACCTCTAAAAACTTGACAGGCTAACTTTTTTTCGTATATTATAATCAATATCAGGTAACTGATAGGGGCTGACCGAAAGGTCCGGGTCCACCGACAGGCGCTGGGAACCGGCGCCATTTTTTTGCATTAATCTTCCTTTAAGGAGTTAATATATGCCAACGTTTTGTGACAGATGAAAGGTAACTTTCGGTAGTTTGTGGAGATTGATAATTCTTGATTGGGATGGAGAGATAGAAAAGTGACGATAGATGATGAAAAAGATTATATAATGCGGATCATCAAGGAGATGGTCCGCATGCTCTTCTCTCTTTTATTTGGTCGCAGGTATTCAGCTGTAGAGATTGAAAATGTCAATAAGTTTGAAGTAGAAGGAAAAACGCTTGATGACCTGCTGGATATGGCGGATAGCGGAAAAATAAACGAAGCAGAGAATATACTTCTTGATGGATTAGATTACGGGAACAAGGAGAATGTCGCAGTGGCGGCCTTGTTTTATCAGCATCTGTCAGAAATGGACGAATGCTTTCTGTCAAAGAATAATTATTCCAAGGAAGAAGTGCTTGATGGAATGAAAAACCTTGTCCATGAAGCCGGATATCCGGATATTACAAATATGGAAAGTCTATGAGAACCTCGTTCCGGCCTGTAAAGGTTGGAACGAGGTTTTTGTTATGCATGTTTTTTGCAAGCCCTTTTCATCCTTTCTGTCATGACACTAACAGCTATAATCATAAGAAAAAGGGTGATCACCCTTGCTGTCGGATCAGCGATCTGCTTTTCGATAACAAAAGTATCGGAATACCTTTTGGAATCTTTGATCCCGTATATATGTATTCCGATATTGTTTATAACTGGTTCTGTTCTGTGTTTGCTGTTATCTTTTATAATTTTTAAACGAGCTTAGTCTCTATGCGCTGTAAAGCGCTCTTATAGATGGATGTTAAGAGTATTCAAAAGTGGGTGGGCCACAGGGATCTTGATACGACGATGTGTTATGATAAACGAGTGGTTAATCGGAAAAAGTTAGAACATGTGATGAAAAAATCGGGGCGACGTGATTCGAACACGCGACCTCTACGTCCCGAACGTAGCGCTCTACCAAGCTGAGCCACGCCCCGTCAACTATAAAATAATATAGAATAATGGACGAAATGTCAAGAGATTTTGAGAGATTATTGAAAGTACGGGCTTTGTAATATATAATGGGTTGGTAATTCTCGCATTTCCGCGGTGCATTTACGGTAAGCGGGGCTATTTATTTCACTTTCAATAATCATATATTTCGATAATACAATTCACGAATCACGGGAGAATTCATATATGAATATGGATGAAAGAATAAATCGCATAAATGAGCTTGCGCATAAGCAGAAGCCTGCATCCTCTAAAGAAGAAGTAAAGAGGGATGCTTTTATGAAAATGAGCGAAGCAATTGTTACACTTAAAAAGGGTGAGGGGCGTACAATTAAAGCGGGCGGCGCCTGGATATATGACAACGAAGTGGATACCATCGTGGGACATTTCAAAAATGGTAATGTGGTTGAGGTACACGACTTCGACGGATACAGAATGGGGCGCGGGTTTATTAACCAGAATTCAAAAATAAGGATCCGCATGCTAAGCCGAAATCCCGAGCAGGAGATAGACGATTCCTTTCTTGAGAAGAGAGTAAGGGATGCCTGGGAATACAGAAAAGCGGTTATGGGCAGGGAAGATCTTGACTGCTGCCGGATAATCTTTGGTGAGGCGGACTGGCTCCCCGGGCTTGTCATAGACAAGTACAGCGATGTGCTTGTTGTAGAATGTCTTGCCCTCGGAATGGAAAGATTCAAGGAAAAGATAGTGGGCTTTCTAAAAGACATTTTGGGAGAAGACGGTATAAAGATACATGGAGTCTACGAGCGCTCTGACGCCCCTGTCAGAAAAAAAGAAGGTCTGGAGCCGCATAAAGGCTTTATCGGAGAAGAATTTGATACAAATATAGAGATAAATGAGAACGGAATAAAGTATCTTGTTGATGTCGTAAACGGCCAAAAGACCGGATTCTTTCTTGATCAGAAGTACAATCGTCTTGCGATGCAGGGACTCGTTAAAAGGCTTGTGGAAAACCGCAACAGGGCAAAGTCCGGAACAGGTCAGGGAAAAAGTGCAGAAGAAAACGGAGGTTTTGACGAGGGGGAACTAAGAGTTCTTGACTGCTTCACGCATATGGGAACATTTGCGCTTAATTGCGGTCTTGCCGGTGCAGGGGATGTCACAGGCCTGGATATATCGGAATTTGCTGTATCGCAGGCTGCTGCCAACGCGGAAAGAAACGGGCTTTCGGACCGGGTTAGATTTCGCGTGGCAAATGTTTTAGACGAACTTCCAAGGCTGTATGAGGCCGGTGAAAAATATGATCTTCTGATTCTTGATCCGCCTGCCTTTACAAAGTCGAGGGAGGCTACGAAGAACGCGATAAAAGGATACCGTGAGATCAACATGAAGGGGCTGAAGCTTGTAAAGGATGGTGGTTATTTTGCCACCTGCTCCTGTTCCCATTTTATGACGGAGGAGCTTTTTTCTGAGGTTATAGGACAGGCTGCCAAGGCGGTACACAGGCGCCTTCGCCAGGTGGAGTTCAGAACCCAGGCGCCGGACCACCCTATCCTCTGGGCGTCGGATGAGAGTTATTATTTGAAGTTTTATATTTTTCAGGTAAGAGAAGAGAGCTGAACCGCGGCAGGATAAAAATGACCCGTTCCTTTGTTCCTGTGAGGGAGGAACCGGGTTATTGATAAAGCTTGCTGATATGCCTGGTTGCAATAAAAGGTCTGTATATGATAGAATAAGTGCCGTGGATGTCCGGGATGTAAAGCATTCGGACGGAAAATCCGCAAATAAAAGCGCCGTACCCGGCAGAACGGAGAAGTTATGGAAGAACAGAGCATTGAATTTCGCTATGACACCCAGCTTTTGATCGAAGGCTGTGAGATGGATGAGGATGACCTCAGAGAGTATATAATAAATAATTTTGTCGGTGACAGTTATGCCGGCGGCGGTGATGAGGATCTTATGAAGGTTCATTACCACACCAACGAGCCCTGGAAGATTCTTGAGTATTGCAGAACGCTCGGAGAGATATTTGATATTGTCGTAGAGGATATGGATCGTCAGTCCAGAGGGTTACAGGGCTGATATAGGAGCTCCTTATGATTCACGAAAAGATAAGTATAAAGATGCCCGGTTCGGAAGAATATGCCGCAATGTACACATATATTCCGGAGTACTCGGAAAGCATCGGTATAGAAAAAAGACCGATGATCGTAATATGCCCGGGTGGGGGCTACGATCATACATCCGACAGAGAGGCAGAGCCGCTTGCTTTGTCCTTTAATTCTTTCGGATACTGCGCGGCGGTTGTAAGATATTCAACAGGCCCGTCACAATTTCCCATCGCATTATCCGAGCTTGCCTTCGCGGTTGAAACAATTCGGGAGAATGCGGAAAAATGGCATATTGATGCGGACAGGATAATTGTTCAGGGATCCTCCGCGGGAGGACACCTTGCGGCATGTCTCGGAGTTTTCTGGAATTACAGGTTTTTGAGCAGGCTCGTGGAAGAAAAGCTTAAATCCCTTGGAAAGACCCCGGAATCCGGTTCTCTGTCCGAAATGATCAAACCGGACGGATTGATTCTTGATTATCCCGTTATTTCATCGGGAACCTTCAGACACGCCGGTTCGTCAAAAAACATCGCCGGAAGTCTGGTTAATGCGGATGACTTTATCGATGAAAAAGGTGTTCCGATAGATGATTTCCTTTCAATCGAGAACAGAGTTACAAAGGATATGCCGCCCTGCTTTATCTGGCACACATTCGAGGACAATACCGTCCCGGTTCAGAATTCCCTTATCCTCGCAGACAGCCTTTGCAGATGCGGGGTAAACACGGAACTCCATATTTTCCCTCACGGATGCCACGGACTCGGCCTTGCGAATGCCCTTACATCAAAGCCCGGCGGAAGTGAGATCGTGCCTGAGGTAGCGATGTGGCTGCCCCTTGTAAGAAACTGGCTTGAGAGGAATTATCCCCTTACACTCAGATAAAAATAATCCCCATCACTGAGCGTCCATAAACAGGATGCATATCAGCTGATGGGGATTTTGTTTTGCCTTTGACAGGGGCTGTTTCCGTGGTAGAAATCTACCTGTTGTTATCTGTGATAGAGGTTATTGCTCTGGTAGACGGGCTCGCAGGTAAGGTTTACACCAAGCTTCCTGAAGATATTCATATCCACAGGTGAGAGAATAACGCTCGAGTGTACCTCGCAGCCCTTGAGATTCTGGAGCTGCTGCATTGCAAGCTCGGCACGCTCATCGGTTGCCGCACAGATCGAAAGAGCGATAAGCACTTCATCGGTGTGGAGCCTCGGGTTTTTGCTTCCGAGGTGATTTACCTTGAGATCCTGAATTGGCTCAATGGCGCTGGGGGCGATGAGCTCTACCGCATCATCTATGCCCGCAAGAGTTTTAAGGGCATTTAGTAGCATCGCCGATGAAGCCCCGAGAAGAGGAGTGGTCTTTCCGGTAATAAGTCGTCCGTCTGAGAGCTGCATTGCGGCAGCAGGCTCACCGGTGGTCTCCGCTTTTACCCGTGCGCTGCTTACGACAGGTCTGTCATCTACCGTGATGCCCGCCTGCTTCATGAGAAGCTCGATCTTTACAACCTGGTCATTGTCTGCGGTTCCCTGCCTCTTCTGGCAAAGGGTATTGAAATATCTGCGGATTATCTCCTGACAGCTCGCTTCCTTACATACATCATCATCCACGATTCCGAAACCGGCCATATTGACACCCATGTCGGTAGGTGATTTATAGGGTGACTCACCCATGATCTTTTCAAACATGGCGTTGAGCACCGGGAATACCTCGACATCGCGGTTGTAGTTGATAGTGGTCTCTCCGTATGCCTCGAGATGGAAGGGATCGATCATATTGACATCGTTGAGGTCCGCGGTTGCAGCTTCGTATGCGAGATTTACCGGATGCTTAAGAGGGAGATTCCAGATTGGGAAGGTCTCGTACTTGGCATATCCCGCCTTTATTCCTCTCTTGTACTCGTGATATATCTGGGACAGGCAGGTGGCCATCTTTCCGCTTCCGGGTCCGGGCGCGGTTATTACCACCAGCGGGCGTGTGGTTTCGATGTACTCATTTTTACCGTAGCCGTCGTCGCTTATGATAAGGGGAATATTGGAGGGGTAGCCCTCTATTGGATAATGGCGGTAAACCTTAAGTCCGAGGGACTCAAGCTTTTTCTGGTAGGCCACTGCGCTTGACTGGTTTGAAAAATGGGTCAGACATACGCTTCCGACATAGAGACCGTAGCTTCTGAAGGCGTCGATAAGACGGAGAACATCCATATCGTAAGTTATTCCGAGATCTGCGCGAACCTTGTTTTTCTCAATATCCTGTGCGGAAATAACAATAACGATCTCGGCTTCATCCTTAAGCTGGGTGAGCATCTTTATCTTACTGTCGGGATTAAACCCGGGAAGGACTCTCGAAGCGTGGTAATCGTCGAAAAGCTTGCCGCCGAACTCGAGGTAGAGCTTACCGCCGAAGGCAGATATACGCTCCTTGATCTTTTCCGACTGCAGCTTTAAGTATTTGTCATTGTCAAAACCTATTTTTCCGGTCATTTCAAGTTCTCCTGTGTAATGCATATAAATCGGGTTAAAAACACCTTTCTATTTTAATCTTAAATTTTCACATTTACAAGATAAAACATAAAGAATAACGCCAAAGTCTTTTAAAAAAAGTGAAAAAAAGTTATACTCTAAAGTATGAACAAAACAGGGAGTCCGGTAATAAACAGATCTGTGATTTTATGCTTCAACAACCGGGTACAGTCGTTTGACAGGGGGAACTGAATGAACGCGTTTTACAATATAATGCTTGATCTGTCACTGATCCTTACGATCGTATATATTTTTATGTGGCAACGGCATTTTAATGTCCATTTCACATTGATATTCGCCTTTATTCCCATAGCAAATATGGGATATCTTTTAATGTCCATGGCAAGGACCGTTCAGGATGTCTATTCCTCCACCAAGGTTCTGTATATCGGGGGCTGTTTCCTTACGATGTTCATAATGATGTGTGTCCTTGACCAGTGCAAAATAAGGATTGTAAGACCTATAAGGATCGCCGTATTCATTTTTACGATTATTGTTTACTCCTCGATTCTTACAGTCGGAAACTTTCCGGTCTTTTACAGGAATGTCTCCATCGAGATGATAGACGGAAAGGTGCTGGTTCACAAGGTGTACGGACCGATGCACACCGTATTTTTCGTAATGGTCGGAGCGTATTTCCTTGTGAGCCTTTTGGCGCTCATATACGCATTTTTCAAGAAGAATGATGTTTCGAATAAAACGATATTTCTGCTGTTTTTCCCCGAACTCGTCTGCGTGCTGATCTATTCCACCGAGAGATTTTTTGACGGAAGGATTGAGCTTATGCCCCTTGCGTATGTGTTCTCACAGGTAATGTACCTTATTATAGTACACAGACTTTGCCTGTATGATGTCACGGGACGCACGATCGACTCCATTCAAGAGAGCGGGGAAACCGGGTTTATCACATTTGATTTTTCAATGCATTACCTCGGGTGTAATGATGCCGCAAGGAGGTTTATCCCGGAGCTCGCAGACATCAAGGTGGACAGTCATGTAAAGAAAAATCCTCTGCTTAGCGGGACTGCGCTTAAGTGGATAGAAGCTTTCAAAAAGGATGAAAGCAGCGACAAATATCTGTACCCACGGGATAACAGGATATACCTTGTCGATATAGATTACCTGTATGACGGCTCCATAAGGAGAGGATATTCCTTCAAGGTGACGGATGATACCAAGAACCAGGAGTATATCGAGCTTCTTAACGGTTTCAATTCCAGGCTGAAGGAAGAGGTTGAAGAGAAGACCGCACATATCGTGGAGATGCACAACAAGCTTATCCTCGGGATGGCGACCATGGTTGAGAGCCGCGACAATTCAACCGGCGGTCACATTAAGAGAACCAGCGAGGGTGTAAGGATCCTGATGGATGAGATCATGAAGGAAAACCGATTCGGTCTCTCCGATGAATTCTGCAAAAATATAATCAAGGCAGCGCCCATGCATGATCTCGGTAAGATAGCCGTGGACGATGAAATACTCAGAAAGCCCGGAAGATTTGAACCCGAAGAGTTTGAAAAGATGAAGGCACACGCGCCGGAGGGAGCAAAGATAATCCATGAGATATTGAAGGATACAGAGGACCTTGCATTCCGGGAGCTTGCGGAAAATGTGGCAAAATACCACCATGAAAGATGGGACGGTTCGGGATACCCCGAGGGACTTAAAGGGGAGGAAATACCGTTTGAAGCGAGAATAATGGCTGTAGCGGATGTTTATGACGCGCTTGTCAGCAAGAGGTGCTACAAGGACAGTATGTCTTTTGAAAAGGCTGATGAGATTATTATGGAGGGCATGGGAAAGCACTTTGACAAGGCGTTGGAGCCTTATTACATAAAAGCAAGACCGCGGCTTGAAGAGTATTACAGAACCACCTAACATATAGATTTACCGTCTAAGAATCGATACGGTCGAGAGCGGCGATGTAGATTGCGGTTATGGTCGCAGAGAAGATAACACCGGCGATAATGTCGGTAAGCCAGTGAACTCCGGCTATAAGGCGTCCCGCAACGGAAACCAGCATAACAACTGCGGCGCAGATCCTCAGGACATTGCAAAGCAGTTTTTTATTATAAAAAATCCTGTCCCATGCGACTATCGCGGTACACAATATCGTACAGATAACCAGCGTGTGGGATGAGGGAAATGAGGCCTCCGGCGCAGTCTCATCCGGTAGAATAACCGGGCGGTAGTTTAAAGGAACTTTGTCAAAAAGCACATAAAGTACAACGATTACTACATATACACCGGCCATCGCAAGGATCGCTCTGTCGACCTTGAGGAGGCTTTTTCTTTTTATAAGCTGATAAGCGCCGAGAGCTACGAAGCTTACGGCAACGAGTATAGCGATAATCATCATTACATCGGTGATCTTATCCCACAAAAGGTTTAATCCGACCGCATCGGCAAAGGCTCCGTTTATGGCGGAGAAGCCTACGCTGGTTCCCTCCGGACCGATGGGCGCCTTGTCCACTACGCAGACAAGTACGGTGTAGATTATCGATACAAGTACAAGTATTATCGCTGTTATAAGACTTGTTTTTTTATTTTCCAAGAGATGTTTCCCCCTGTTCACATTGATACAGTAATTATCGCACAAAAATATGGGATTGTACAGACAGATTGGTTTATGTAGAGAAGAATAAAGAATTTGACAAACAAGTAATTAGATTGTATAATAAATCCAGGTTTAAAAAATATAAATAAAAATGCTGGGATTATACGAAAACAATAAGTTTATACTAAATGAGAAAGAAACTTTTTGTATATTTTCAGAGAGGGAGACTAAAGATGTCAAGAGTAAAGAACGGATTGAATGCAAAGGAGAGACAGGTACTGGAGATCATAAAAAGTTCGAAGGAACCTATTACTTCCAATGAAATTATGAGAATCGCTCCCGAGCTCAACAAAAACGCTGTTCAGCCGGCACTCAGAACTCTACTTTCAATGCATCTTATTGAGGTAGCGGATACGGTACTGGACAGAAATATAGTATCAAGATGCTTTAGAATGACCAAGGATGCTCCAAAAATCATAGGAGAGCTTTTCTTCGAGGAGTTTAAGTCTCTACAGCGTCTGGCAGACACGGATGTCCTCTTTGCGGCACTTATATCAAATAAAAAGGGAGACAAAAGCGGGAAAGCGGAAATTGAAGATCTGAAAAAGCTTATAGATGACTATAAAAGGAAAAGTAAATGATAAAGCTACCAAAAGTTTGGATAGGATATCCGTCAATATCAGTATATAGCTTTCTGATGGGAATCGTTACATTTTTGTTTTTGTTTGCGTTAGTAACGATAATAATGAAGAATGATCGTTTATACTGTAAAACTAAACCCGGAGTAATTATCTTTATCTGCGTAATAGCTTCTATTAGACTATTGTTGCCAATAGATTCATATTATGGACACGAATTTATTTACAGAGGGAAGCTCCGACATATATTTATGGCGATTAATCATTCATGGGCAAAAGAAGGAGCTCAGAGGATTTTATCTGTAAAAAGGTTTTTACTAATTATTTGGGTTGTTGGTGCACTAATAAAATTGATTATGATGTATATAAAGCATCGTAAAGCAAAGAATTATATTATTAACGATGCTAGAAATGTTACAAGTGAAATTATTTCATCTGAGGTTTTAGGCATCGAAGAGAGAAAGTATATCTGTAATCACAGAATCAATATGTATTTTTCAGATAAAGTTAATACTCCTTTATGTTATGGTATTTGGTTCCCGCGAATACTTATCCCGTGTTATCCCGAGATTAGTGAAAAACATATAAAAGTGATAATTTATCATGAACTTGAACATATTAGGAATGGAGATCTTGTAAGGAAACTATTCTTTGCAATTATGCGTTTTATATGCTGGTGGTTTCCGCCCTTTGAAAAGCTTGGAGAGTATTATGATTTAGCAATAGAAATGAAAACAGATAAGAGAGCAGCAAAAAAAGAACGATTGGGATATGTTGAGTCAATTATAGATATAATGGAGATAATGCATAATAGAAAAACGGAAGAAAGATGTATTTCACACCTACATCCGATTTCTCTTTTTTCAGATGAAAGTGATATGAAAATCCGGGTTAAAAAAATCCTAGGAATTAATAAGGAAAAATTCGGAGTTTCATTCCTTTTAGTTATTTTAACATTGTTCATTTACATATTGTCATTTTTTTTCGATATATCTGCACGTCCAACGTACGAGGAGGAGAATGAAGAGGCTTTGGCGGAAGGATATTTTTGTCCTAATGCGACAAATACAAAGATTATAAAAAAAGACAGTGGCGAGTATGAGATACAAATGTATTTTTCGAAAGATGATATATATTCAGTGACTACGTCTTATCCGCTCAATTATTCCAGTGACATACCGATATATGATGAACGTGGAGAACGCATAAAACGCCCTTTTTTTGAGCCATTAAAATTGGTGAAAATCGATTATTAAGGAGGGAATGAAATGAAATATAAGTCTTTTGTTATTTCAAGCATGTCTGTTATATTTGCCGGTGTACTGTTGATACCGACGACTTCTTATGCTCTTGATATGGAATGGAAAGAAGAGGGAGGCAAGTCATATTGGTATGAAGGTGGAGTACGCCAGGGCACTTATGATGATGAGAAAGGCGTGATCGGTGACGGTACTGTGCGCGGCCGTGAAATATATGATCCGGAGTCCGATGCATGGTACTGGCTGGATTCTGTATATGATGGAGCAAAAGCCGTAAACAAAGAAGTCTGGCTTCCGTATGTATATCAGAATGAAGCTGATTGGGATATAGCGGAAATCCAGAAGAATAGACGGGAATCCGATGAAGCCGCCAGAGGGGAAGTGTTTAATGCAATTTATTATAAAAAAGGAAAATGGGTACGATATGACGAGAATGGTGCCATGATGAAGGGATGGGTTACCATAGAAGGGAATCTTGCAACCCTTTATCCTGAACAGACCGGAAATACATACTACTATGATCACAAGACCGGCCTGATGGTAAAAGGACCTGCTACTATAAACGGGGATAACTATTATTTTGATTATCAAACCGGTAAGATGGTAAGAGGATGGGAAACATATAGCAATGGATACGGAAATCAAGGAAAGCTATACTACGATGCTGACAACGGAAAGATGGTAGCGGGAACAGAGAAAGAGATTGACGGTAAGATTTGTTTTTTTAGTCATGATGGAGAATATCTCGAGGATCTATACAGGGATGAAAACGGATTGTTAAGAGTAAGGGAAGATTCCGGGAATATTGTTGATAGTGGAAAGACAGGAAATATATGCTGGTGGAAAATAAGAGTGCCGGAATATGTCAGCAGTGGTAGAACCGGCTGGCGTACAAAGCTTGTTATATCAGGAGTATGCGATGAAACTGATACCGGGTTTAAAGATGCCGGATATAGAAGCCTTGGAAAAAGAGAAGACTCCACAGATCCACTCGGATATGATATAGGTGTTGACGAAGCATTCATAGATATACGGAATGCCCAGGATCTCAGCTATCTGTTTTATAACATGCATGCACTGAGATATATAAACGGAATGGATAAGCTTGATACAAGTAAGGTTACTGACATGAGCAGAATGTTTTATGGTTGTTATCTGCTGATGCAGGCTGATGTTTCAGGATTTGACACCTCCAATGTAACCGATATGTCTGAAATGTTTGCGGATCACGGTGTTCTGAACAACCTGGATCTTAGTAGTTTTGATACCTCAAATGTTACGGATATGCACGGGATGTTTTCTTCGAAGCCCAGTCTGATGTTTGATAAAACTATAGTATCCATGGATGAACATGCATTAAAAATAGATGTTTCAAGTTTTGATACCTCAAAAGTAACAGATATGTCAGATATGTTTAATACCGCTTTTATCGAGGAGATTGACATCAGCAGTTTTGATACCTCAAGCGTTAAGGATATGTCGAACATGTTTGCATATGAATACAGTTCGTCCTATCCTGAGGACAAGACCGGGATTGTTAAAAACATTTATGTCGGAGAGGGCTGGCTCATCGGTGAGGATACCAAGACTGACAATATGTTCGACCGCTGCGGCGTAGATGGAGTGACGGAAAAGTAGATATATTAGGGAAAGATAAAAACAGTGTATATTGTTTTTATCAGGGGTATGATTTAATATAGGTGTAAATACCAAAAATTTGCAGGATTTAAGATATGGATATATTTGGGATTAAGGAGGTTATGTGTTTATGAATAGAGAAGTTAAGACTACTTTTATCAGAAGTATGAAATGCTGTTTCGCGGGTATAATTGCGTTATCTTTTATTTTTTCAATGCCGATATCCATATACGCCTATCAGGATGGCGAAAATACATACGAGTGGAGAACCGGTGAGGACGGAAAACAGTACTGGTATGAAAATGGTATAAGACAGGGAGTAATGGGCGATAAAGGAAATGTGTTCAGGGATAATCTTGAGCGTGGCCGTGAGATCTATGACAGGGAATCTGACGCATGGTATTGGCTGGATGCTAAATATAACGGTGCAAAAGCGGTAAACAAGGAAGTATTTATTCCCTACATTTACCGGAATGAAGAGGAAATTCGTTCCGATTGGGCCTGGTTAGGGAGTGTATCAGCTCTAAGCAACAGGACAGCAGAAATAGTTGAGAAGGTCGGAGGAGAAGTGGTTGACCTTTCAGATCAGGTACAGAAAGCAATACGAGCACATGGTGTTAGCGGAAATCCTTCAATAGGTGGTGATGGGAAATGGGTTAGATATGATTCGGAAGGAAGGATGATAAAGGGTTGGTACAAGGTACAGGGAGATGACGAAATTCTTTATCCTGATCAAGCCGGTAATGTATATTACTATGACCGCCAAACCGGGCTTATGGCAAAAGGCACTGTTACGATAGACGGCGTGGAATATACTTTTGATAAGGTCAGAGGATATTTGATAAGCGGGAATGAGCCGGATTTATTCGGACAAGGGAAAATATCTGAGGAAGACAGCACTGTTTTATATGAGGACGAATTTGACTATAAAGAATATGACTATCTGATCGGCGATTATGAATTCAAGGCTGAGGAATTTTCAAATGATACTGATGCTACAATTACTGTAGATGGAATAATCAGACTTGATAACGGAAACTATCATGTCTATTCCGGCGCCAAGACGCTTTCTTCCGACATAAAGATTGGAGATGTTGTGAAGCTTGGGGTATACGAGCAGGATAATGATACATCAAACGGAATGGAACCAATAGAGTGGGAAGTTCTTGACATTGATTCGGGTAAGGCACTTCTGGTAAGCCGTTATGCGCTTGATGCACTTCCATATAATAATGAGTTTGCGGCGGTTACATGGGAAGAATGTAACCTCAGGAAATGGCTGAATGATACTTTTTATAATACTGCATTTAATGATACAGAAAAAGCAAAGATAACGGAAAATATAATTGAAAATCCAGATAATGTCGTATTTAAGACAGAGGGAGGAAAGGATACGACTGACAGGCTGTTCTGCCTTAGCATCTATGAAGTTTTAAGGTATTACGGTTTCAGCTATCGTGATGCAGTTAATAAATTTGATAGATGTAGCGAGCAGCTTATTATAGATGCGACTCCATATGTAAAAGAAAACAATGGTACGGGGATTTATTCAAGGACTGTTACGGAAAGTGATTATACCGGAGATCTGGCATGGCAAGGTTACAGAGGAAAAAATCTGAATGATCTTGGGTTTACGAAGGATGCTATAGGAAAGAATGGTGTTGCTTGCCTAACACGCACACCGGGTTTGTTAAGTGACCATGTAAACGAATATAATTATTTACACTCTTTTTCTTCATTTGGAGTTAGTGGTAAAGTTGGCATCCGCCCCGCGTTATATATACAGTTCTAAAATGTCGTAATTATCCGATGAAGTAATAGATTCTTATTTAGGAAAAAGGACGATTTCATTAGCTTATTCAGCTATGAAACCGTCCTTTTTTGACTATGAAAAGCATGATCGTATGCTTATTAATGGGTTAATACTTTTCTATCTTGCAGGTGTGATGTTTATAATCATCATCGGTATTTTTTGAGTCGCTGTCGTAATTGATACTGACAAGGAGAAGATTCCCCTCGTAGTGTTCCAGCTTCTGCGGGTAGTTCCTATCCTTGATCTGATCGGCGGCAGTCTTAACCGTCTTATTGCATTTTAGCTCGATAAGCAGAGCCGGTTTGTCCGGATATTTCGGTGACGGAAGATAAACGATATCCGCGTAGCCCTTTCCGGTGTCAAGCTCCTGAACCGTGGTATAGTACTTCTGTGCTGCATAGTAAGCCATCTGAACCGCATAGGAAAGTGCCGCTTCTGAGTTATAGGTCCTGTTTTCAGCCGTATCGTGGAACCATTCAAGAAGCTCTGCGGTCTTCTCTTCGTCACAGTCCCATGTGGCGGCAAGAAGCTCCCGGGACTTACGGAAGGACTGGAATGTATCTACCCACTCCCCGGATTTCGTTGAGGTCTTGAATTAATCAAGGATCTCTTTGTTCGGTATGAAAACCTCTTTTGCTTCAAGATCATAACTAAGGTACCCGAGATTGATCAGAAGCGAGAGTACATCATCGCGTCCGCGGAAGGTGGACATATCGTTCTGGTAGGTGGAGATATCAACCTTTACTCTTCCGCCGTCCATCATAAGGGCGACCGCGTCTTTAAGTCCGTCAAGGTTCATACGGATATATTCGGCAAGTGCTTCGTATGTCTCGGTCTTGTTCCAGTAATTCTGGATGATACCGGTGGATACCGCCTTTACAACGGAAAGTGGACTATAGATGGAATATCGTTTCTGATCAGGTATTTTACCGGCATTCTTCTGGTATTCGTAACCGGGATCCGGCGGGATCACATCGCTTACGACATATCCGTCATACCATTCCTTGAATGCAAGGAAGTCACGACCATAGCTTTGGCATAATTCCGATACTTCATCTTCAGTAAAACCTGTGTAGGGAGCAAGCTGCATCGGTGCTATCATAGAATACTCATCAAACATATTAAGTGCGGAATGCTTCCCGTATTTCTTGATGGGAAGTATTCCGGTCATATACGCAAGTGCAACATATTCCTTATCTTTCAGCCAGTCGCGCAGGAAATCAAGATAAAGCTTCTGACCGTCCCTGTCATCCTTACGGACACGGAACAGGGCATCCCATTCATCGATGACTATGACAAAAGGAGTAGCTTTTTCGGCATACACATCCGATAAGGACTGGATCAGGTCATCCGTATCAAAATAATCAACATCGGGATACTGTTTTTTTATATCCCTTACAACAAGCTTTTGCATTTTTGACAGAGCATCTGAAACACTTACCTCAGTCTTGATAAAATCAGTCATAACGATACGGATCACATCAAAATGGTTCAGATATTTATCCCATCCGTCGTGCTCTGATATCTTAAGACCGGAAAACAGCTCCCGGCTGTCTCCCTTCCCGTAGTAGGCGCAGAGCATGTTTGCGGCAATGGATTTACCGAACCTGCGTGGTCTTGATACGCTGACATACTTCTGCTCGGTCCGTACGACCGAGTTAAGATAAATGATCATATCCGATTTATCAACAAATATTTCGGAATAAGTAGTTTCTTCAAACTTTCCATGTCCCGGATTTAAATATGTACCCATTCGAAACCCTCCGTTTCAATACATACAGTATAACACATAAGAATTGTAGTTTCATAGCAATCGGGCTTAAAAAACCGATTAGTTGACCATGTGCATAATAGCATATTTGGTTAAAAAGGGTAATATTATAAAAAAACTCGTCGATATACATATTGAAAGCAGGAATCATCGCTTTCGGACAACTGAAAATGTAAACAGGCTGTAAAAGGATTTACAGCCGCAGAGCACCGGAATGAGCCACGGATGGCAGGGAGGTAGCATTGCAGTTTATGGAGAACAGACACTTTACAGGGTAGAAGCAGTTACCGCTTCTTCTCTCTTAAAAAGGACAAATGAAGACGGCAGACAGGGAAGCCGTAACGGTACGGACCGTGAAGATCCTAACGGAAAGAAGAATGTCGGATTTGCCGAGCTGCTCGCCACGGAAGCAGGCAAGAAAACAGAAAACAGGAATGTCAGAGTACAAACCAATGGTTATACAAAGCTTGGCGTTCCGACCGCGTTTTATCTTAAAATGCGGGATTACACTTATCAAAATTAAAACGGAAGGCAGACATTATAAATGCTCTGCCTTCCGTTTTTTTTTCCGCAACACGGGTATCCTGCGCTGCGCTACATTTTTAGTTTTTCAGAACAAGCTCGAAATTGATCGTTATATTCTTTACATCTGTAAGAAGTGTTTTATCAAGCGGAGTGGGTGTGGACATCTTTAGATTGCCCGCAATATTTCTCGCATCCTCCGGAATATCCTTTACCCATTCGTTATACAGGTTTACCCTTGTACATACGCCGTCGTCGGAGCTTGTATAGGGAAGAGAAGAGAGAGTTACCTTTTCTCCGTCGAGCAGTATCTCCTTTATGTTTATAATACATCCGGGATAAAGGGTTTCTCCGTACGCAAGTCCGAGAGCCGCAAAAGTAAGCCCGGTGTTTCCGCCCTCAAAGTCAAGGGAAACCGTGTAATCGCCTGCTCCCGTTACTTCCACATCCGTAGCCTTTATTCCCATGGTGTTGTCGGCGGGATTATAAGTGTCTCCGACGCTGTATGTTCCCGCGCCGCCGTTCCACATTATCCATGCCATGGGGGTTCCGTCCTCCACAACCTTTACATCATCCCAAATATCAAGAGCATCCTTGGCCGCTTTGTCCATCGACTCCTTTACGGAAGTCAGATATCCGTCTCCGGCGGCAGTCTCCTCGGCGTAGCAGCGGGAGGTAAAGAGCGCGTTTAACTCCGGTGATGCCATGGTTTTTGTCCCCTTGAGATAAAGGTCGTTGCAGGACCAGAGCATGGGAACATATCCGTAAATATCGCAGTTATCCAGTACATTTTTTGTGAACTCCAGGGTGTTATCCTTGAGATTCGGTTTACCGTTTTCCCAGTAGGGAAGTGCTGCATACTCGCCGATTATTATTCCGTATCCGGCATCAGTAAATTTAGTCAGCTTCGCGAAGAGGCCGTTCATCTCTTTGTAATCCTTCTTGATTCCCCATCTTGCGTTCTTCTCGGAGCCGCAGTAATTCCAGGGGGTGTAATAATGAACTGAGAGGAGAAGCTTGTTCTTTGCGCTGTCTGTGGGCATTTCAAAGCGTTTATCACAGGTCATTGTAAAATCGGTATTGTAGCCGGCCACAAGAAGAAATCTGTCGTCATTGTTGCCGCCGCTTTTTCTTATAAGGTCGACAAAATACTGATTAATTTCATTTGTAAGGCTGTAGCGCTGATCCATGGTAAGCTTACCGGAATCCGGCCAGTCGCTGTTGTCGTTGAGTCCGTCTCCCAGCTCCTCGTTTGCCGCCTCAAAGATAAGCATATCGCCATAATCCTTGAACCTGTCAGCAATCTGGCTCCACATGGCATCGTACATTTCAAAGGCTTCCGCAGCGCTTGTCTCATTCGAGGAACCGAACTTTGCCCACCAGCCGCCGTCCCAGTGGTCGTTTATTATTACGAACATCTCGGCGTCAAGAGCATAATTCACGATTTCCTCAACTCTGTCAAGATATGCCTCATTTATCGTATAATCGCCGTTTTCCCAGTCCATCATATTTGTCCATGCCACCGGTACGCGGAGACTGTCAAAGCCGCAGTCCTTCATGCCCCGGATCATTTCCGCAGTCGTAACCGGCTGTCCCCACTTTGTCTCATAGGTTGAGACGGAAGCGTTTGTACCGAGAGCTCTGTCGTAAGCTTCCATTGTATTTCCGAGATTTATACCGTTTCCCATATACTTTGTAAAGGTAAGGGCATCAACATCCGTAAAATCGATATCGCTGAAAACCGCGGTATTCGTGTAACTGCCTGCATCTGCGGAGTTATCGCCTGCGGTGGCGAGTTCTTCCGAAGAGGCTTCGCCCCAGACAATATCCGAGAGGGTAAAGGTTACGGAAATCACCTGTGGTCTGTCCAGTCCGGTGAAGTTTCCGACATGGTTGTCATCCGCGGCAAATTCCTTAACCTGAGAGCCGTCCCAGGAGTTGATAGGATCGTTTGTATCAAATACGCCCGAGCTTTTTATGGCAGATTTCGGTTCTGTCTGGGTTATGGTAAGTTCGTTGCCGTCCACAACAACGGAATCGTACATTATATTACATTTGCTGATGGGGGACTGCTTGCCCTCCGCAACGCCCATATCAAGAAGGTAGATTGCCGTGAGGTTTGTAAGGGAGATAACACCGGATGAAGTTGCCTCTGCCGAAAGGTCCTTTTTGCAGTCAAAGGTAAGAGTATACTGTCCTTCATCTGTGATGATTATCGGTTCACCTGCTTCGTTTGTGAAATAGTTGCTGTCGGAGTCGTTATAGTAGACATTTAGAGCGACCTTCAGATAATTCTCCGTATCAAGCTCATCTTCCTTTACAGATTCGCTCTGGGCAGGCTGACTTGAGGAGTCATTTTCCGGGAGCGCAGAGCCGTCAGGGTTCTCTGTACCGGAAACCGGGCCTGCGTCCGCGTTCGATACGGAGCCTGCATCGGAGTTTTGTGAGTTGTCCGAGCCGGTATTTGTACAACCGGAAAGAAGCAGCGCTCCTGCGAAGAGCACCGCCAGGGTTTTTGAGAGTATTTTCTTTTTCATCTTTTTGTTTTCCTATATTTGTTTTAAGTACTGCCGGGTGGCAGTACCTTTCCGATACCAACCGCAGGGCATTTTATCCCTGCAGCGCACGGATTCCTTAAGTATCCCCTTTATCATAAACGGATTATGAAAAAATATCAAATAGATTTATAAGAAACCGTTTTCCAAACAGGAAGATATATGGTATAATTGGTTAGATCAAAATTGAGAGGAGTTCCTGACATGAAAGACATGGGTAAGCTTATAGACTGGAAAAAGAAGGGAAACGAACTGAGAATAAGGTTTGAGCATCGGGAGATGATCATAACGGCTCTGACCGATGAGATCATAAATGTGTTTGTGCCCATATGGAGTGACGAGCACAGATCAAAGGCCGTTGAGGAGAGTGATCTTAAAAGGGTTGCCAAAAGCGGACCCACATCAGTTGATGTTAAAGCCGTGGAAGAAATAAAAGAAGGAAATGGGTTACGACCGGAAGCCGGTGTGGAATTAAGGACCGGGAAGCTTAAGGTAAAGATCAGTAATGAGGGATGTGTCGATTTTTACACTCTTGAGGGAAAGCTTTTGTCGGGCGAGTACAGGGGAGAAAGAAAGCCCATAATTACGCTCGGTATCTGGGAGATGGAGCTTCTTAAAGCGGAAGGACATACTGTGGCGGATACGGTTCTCGGCAAGCCGGTAAATGATGTGAGAGCTGTGGATCCCGATGAGCATTTCTATGGCCTCGGAGACAAGATGGGTCTTCTTGATAAGAGAAGCTATGAGTATGAAAACTGGAATACCGACGACCCTTCGGCGCATAATGAGCAGTACCGCAGTCTCTACAAGTCTGTTCCTTTTTTGATATGCAAGAAAAAGGAATGCGCGTACGGACTTTTTTATGATAATACCTTTCATTCGTATTTTGATCTCGGAAAAGAAAATCCGGAATATATGGCTTACTCCGCCGAGGACGGAAACCTGGACCTGTACTTCATAGGGGGAGAAAGTATAAAGAAGGTGGTGGGAAATTATACCCTCCTTACCGGAAGAGCTCCCCTGCCCCAGCTTTGGACTCTGGGATACCACCAGTGCAGATGGGGGTACTCCTCCGCGAAGGACATAAGGGAGGTTGCCGAGAAATTCAGGGAGCTTGGCATTCCCTGCGAGTCGGTTCAATACGATATCGATTATATGGATGGTTACCGCGTCTTCACTTGGAATGAAAAGGACTACGGCAAGCCGGGAGAGCTTTTTAAGGAGCTTGGAGCAAAGGGCTACAAACCTGTGGTTATAATCGATCCCGGGACAAAGCGGGAAAAGGGCTACTTTATGTATGAAGAGGGAACCGAGGGAGGTTTCTTCTTTAGAAATTCCGATGATACAGAGGACTATGTAAACGCGGTCTGGCCCGGGGAAGCAAACTATCCGGACTTCGGAAGAAAGGAAGTCAGAGACTGGTGGGGAAAGCACATTAATGAGCTGTGTGACATGGGGGTAGCCGCAATATGGAACGATATGAATGAACCCGCAAGCTTTAACGGCCCCCTTCCCCTTGATGTAGTCGGCTATGATGAGGAAAGAAAGACCACGCACCGGGAGCTCCACAATGTCTATGGACATTTTATGGCGAAGGCGACCTATGATGCAATGAAAGAGTACACGGGAAAGAGACCGTTGGTCATAACAAGAGCCGCCTATGCCGGAACCCAGAAATACGCGGCAGTCTGGACAGGGGACAACCAGAGCCTGTGGTTCCATCTTGCCATGATGATACCGCAGCTCTGTACCCTTGGCATGTGCGGATACCCCGTTTGCGGAGTTGACATAGGCGGCTTCGGAGCCGATACCACGCCCGAGCTTTTGGCAAGATGGATAGAGGCGTCATGCTTTTCAACCTTCTTCCGCAACCACTCCGCCAACGGATGTATAAGACAGGAGCCCTGGAAGTTCGGGAAAGAGGTTACGGACATATACAGGAAATATGTAAAGCTTCATTATCGCTTCCTTCCGTACATTTACGACCTTATGCATGAGGAAGAGGAAAACGGACTTCCTGTAATGAGACCTCTTGTTATGCACTATGAGGATGACGAGGTAACCTACAATCTGAACGATGAATTTCTTGTTGGGGAGAAGCTGCTTGTGGCACCTGTTGTGACACCGGGAGAGAGGGTGCGAAAGGTATATCTTCCGGAGGGAACATGGTACAGCCTGTGGACCGGGGCGAAGCACAGGGGGAGGAGATTTTTCCTTGAGGAGGCTCCCCTGGGACATATGCCGGTATATGTAAAGGCAGGCAGCGTTATACCGATGTATGAGGAGATGTCTTATGTGGGCGAAAAGCCCATAGACAGGATATCCCTGCTTACGACCCCGGAGGGGGGCAGTCTTGTACATTACCAGGACGGAGGAGAAGATTTCTCGTACCGTGAGGGTAATTACAATCTCTACAGATTCGATGTGGATGGGACGGGAAAGACGGAAATAACGATGCTTAACGAGGCACAGGATGTTAAGCCTTATGACTACTTCAGGGTTATCAGGCTGCATTAGCTTATCGAAAAGCAATTCTTCGTGTTACACATTATACATTTGGGTGGTTTAATTTTGTTATGGTTTATGCTAAAATATTCCCGTAGTTCGTTTTACAAACAAACACAGAAGGTATTTTGAAAGGAGTAAATAAGAGAAATGGGACTTATTCAGGCATTTAAAGGTGCTATGGGCGGTCAGCTTGCGGACCAGTGGAAGGAGTTCTTCTACTGCGATGCTATTCCGGCTGATACACTTGTAGTAAAAGGACAGAAAAAAGTAACAGGAAGATCCTCAAACACCAAGGGAGAGGACAACATCATTTCCAACGGTTCAAGGATTGCCGTAAACAACGGACAGTGTATGATAATCGTTGAGTCGGGTAAGGTTGTTGAGCTTTGTGCTGAGCCCGGTGAGTTTACTTACGATTCCGGAACCGAGCATTCATTCTTCGACGGCGGAAACCTCGGCAAGAACTTCCTTAACTTCTTCAAGCAGTTTGGCGATCGTTTTACTTTCGGCGGACAGCCCGGAAAGGATCAGAGAGTTTATTACTTCAACATTAAGGAAATCATCGGAAACAAGTACGGAACCCCCAGACCGGTTCCTTTCCGGGTTGTAGACCAGAGAGCCGGTATCGATATCGATGTATCCGTAAAGTGCTTTGGTGAGTACAGCTATAAGATCAGCAACCCCATGGTATTCTACACCAATATCTGTGGTAATGTTGCAAGCGAGTACAAGAGAAGCGAGATTGACGGACAGTTAAAGAGTGAGTTCCTTACAGCTCTCCAGCCCGCATTCGCAAGGATTTCCGAGATGGGAATCCGTTACTCCGCAGTTATGGCCCACACCCAGGAGCTCGCAGACGCTATGCGCGAGGAGCTTACCAAGCAGTGGTTTGAGGAGCGCGGTATCGAGATCGTTAAGGTCGGCGTATCTTCCCTGGCAGCAGACGAGGAAGACGAGAAGATGCTCAAGGAGCTCCAGAAGAATGCTGCATTTGTGGATCCCAACATCCGCAATGCAAACCTCGCAGGAGCTACAATGACCGCTATGAACGCAGCTGCAAGCAACCAGGGTGCCGGAAGCGCAATGGCATTCATGGGAATGAATATGGCACAGATGGCAGGCGCAAACGCAGCAAGCGGATTCGCACAGGCTGATGCGGTTAATGCCCAGATGAACGCGCAGTATGGCCAGCAGAGGGCGCCTCAGCAGGCAGCACCACAGATGGCACCTGCAGGAGCAGCTCCCGGATGGACCTGTCCTTCATGCGGAAAGCCCGCAAGCGGAAAGTTCTGCCCTGAGTGCGGAGCAAAGAGACCTGAGCCCGAGGTAGGCTGGAAGTGCTCATGCGGCGCTGTAAATACCGGTAAGTTCTGTCAGGAGTGCGGAGCAAAGAAGCCCGCAGGAGAGCCTATCTACAAGTGTGACAAGTGCGGATGGGAGCCCGAGGATCCCAAGAATCCTCCCAAGTTCTGCCCTGAGTGCGGCGATCCTTTTGATGACGGCGACATCGTGCAGTAAGCCCCAAGATGTTATAGATAAAGGCTTAATGCCAGAGCCACGATTTACACTTACAAAAAGTTACTAAAAATTAAACCTCCCCGGCAGACCATGGAAACAAATGTGTCTGCCGGGGAGGTTTTAATCATCTTTCTCTCTTGGCGATCATACGGACAAGGGAGGCAAATTCATTTCGGTACTCATCATTGCCGATGAGGTCTTTGCAGCCATCCATGACATCCTCTAAGGAACCGTTTCCGAGGTGCTCGCTTCTTCCGAGGATCATTGCAAACTCTGCTACGAGACCTGCAAATTTCATACTATCGGAAGCCTCATCCAAAACAGTATCTGCGTAAATGACCGCATGCTCCTCCAATCCGGATTTATCGCTTTCGGGCTCCTTGGAGCGTACCTTGACCAGTGCCATTTCATCATCATATTCAGACTTTTCAGCGGTTTTATCCGGGGTGACGGATCCGGTCTGGTAGCGAAGGGTAAGTGCATCCCTGCTTCCGCTGGGGATGATCTCGTAAAGAGCCACGACGCTGTGACCTGCGCCGATTTCTCCGCCATCCTTGGTATCATCGTTAAAATCCGTAGCATCCATTACGCGGTTTTCGTACCCGATGAGACGATATCCGTTTACATACAAGGGATTAAACTCTACTTGCAGCTTTACATCCTTTGCAACGGTTACAAGATTGGAACCCATCTCGTCCACCAGGACCTTTTTAGCCTCGAAAAAGCTGTCTATATAGGAGTAATTACCGTTGCCGCAATCTGCCAGTCTCTCCAGCCGGTCATCCTTGTAATTGCCCATTCCGAAGCCGAGTACTGAGAGAAAGACTCCGTTCTTTTTCTTCTCGCTGATAAAATCCTCAAGTTCATCAGGATCTGATATGCCAACATTCAGGTCGCCGTCGGTGGCCATTATGACTCTGTTGTTGCCGCCCTTGATGAAGTATTTTTCCGCGATCTCATAAGCCTTCTGGATCCCTTGCTCACCATTGGTTGCACCTCCTGCTGCGAGACCGTCTATGGCATCCTTTATATCCTGCTTATTTTTCATGCTCTCTCCGGAGAGAACCACAGTCTCACCGCTTGCATATGTAACTATAGAAACAGTTCCGTTCTCCGGCAGAGCATCAATAAGCTCGTCAAAGGATTTCTGCAGAAGGGGCAGATTGTTTTCATCGGACATGGAGCCGGACACATCGATCAAAAATACAAGATTATTATCGGGTGCCTCACGCAGATCCAGATCCTGTGTGGTCATTCCTACAAACAAAAGGCTGTGCCCATCATTCCAGGGGCAGCTTGAAAGCTCCGTTGTGATACCGAATTTTTCTCCCCTTCCGGGCTTATTCAGATCATATGAAAAATAGTTGATGAACTCTTCGGGGCGGACTGCATCGGCAGGTATATCGGAGAGGCTGCATCCGTTCTCGATCATCCTGCGAATGTTTGAATATGATGCTGTATCAACGTCTGCAGCGAAGGTGGAAAGGGGCTGGGTCTGAACCAGACAATATCCGTTTTCATCCGGCTTATCATAGCTTTCCGTATTCCACTCCGGTACGGAAAAATCAGGATAATAGGGAAGTATGAGGGAATTGTCCACGTATTCATAACGACTGCCGTCAATGCAGGATTCTTTTGATTCGGTACACGCAGCAGAGTCGGAAATGTAGGCATCATATGCGGCGGAATTATAATCATCCTTGAGCTGTCCGGAGGTTGAATCCTGAGTAGTTCCTGATGAAACACTCTGAGAATCTGTGGGTCGGCTTGAGGCCTCTGTGGAATTGGCCGGAGCAGTGTCGGTCTGGGTCTGACGGGCATTACCGCACCCGGTGATGGGGGTTCCTAACATTGCTGCTATGATGATAAATGCGATTACACTTTTTCTTTTCATAATTATTCTCCTCTTTGAATGTGCGCTTATGTAAGCGAATTAACCGTCTCTGCTGTATAAGACGAAAGAAAAACAAAAATGTTGCAAAAAAATTTTTTTATTACATAAACATTTGTTATACTGTTTATATGAGAAACCTTAATATTGGTCTTCTTGCACATGTGGATGCGGGGAAGACCACACTTGCGGAAAATATTTTATATACAACGGGAACGATAAGAACCATCGGACGGGTGGATCACAAAGATACCTACCTTGACAATTATGAGATGGAGAGAAGCCGCGGCATCACCATTTTCTCAAAGCAGGCAAGATTTAAGTATGGTGACCTGGATGTCACACTCCTCGATACACCGGGACATGTGGATTTTTCCTCGGAGATGGAGAGAGTCCTTTCCGTCATTGATCTTGGCATACTTATAATCAGCGGTCCCGAGGGAGTACAGAGCCATACAAGAACCCTCTGGAGACTTTTGGAGCATTATGAAGTGCCAACGGTTATCTTCGTAAACAAGATGGATATGCAGGGAGCGGACCGGGCTGGGCTTATGAAGGAGATAAGGGAAGCTCTGTCTAAAGGCTGTGTGGATATGGAGGGGGATGGACCTGACGCCCTTGAAGAGATTGCCATGTCGGACGAGAAGCTTATGGAGGAGTACCTTGAGTCCGGCTCGCTTTCCGCCGACAGTATCAGGTCGGCTATCGAGGGAAGGCTCTCGTTTCCCGTATGGTTTGGTTCGGCTCTTAAGGGTGAGGGTGTAATGCAGCTGCTTGAGGGCATATCAAAGTATGCTCCCGAGCCGGACTACGCTTCGGCGGATACCCGGTACGGGGCACGGGTCTTTAAGATAACCAGGTCCCCATCCGGAGAGAGACTGACCCATCTAAAGATCACCTTCGGAAAAATAACTCCCCGTATGCCCGTAGAGGAGTCGGACGGGGAAAAGATCGACCAGATAAGGCTTTACAACGGAGAAAAATTTGAGACAGCCGCCGAGGCGGTTGCGGGACAGATCGTTGCCGTAACGGGGCTTTCCCTGACAAGCTCCGGCCAGGGGATCGGCACCGAAAAGGAAAAATATTATCCGGTGCTTGAGCCGGTATTAAGATATAAAATCGAGCTGCCCCCCGGAGAGAACGAGCTTCTTCTCTACGGAAAGCTTACTCCCCTTATGGAGGAATACCCCGAGCTTTCCTTTGTATGGAACGACAGGCACAAGGAGATATTTGTCAATGTAAACGGGGAGATACAGCTTCAGGTCTTAAAGGGAATCGTTCTTGAAAGACTCGGAGTGGAAATAGGCTTTGGAGCGGGAAGCATAGTATACAAGGAGACTGTTGCTGCACCGGCATACGGGATAGGACATTTTGAGCCTTTGCGCCATTATGCGGAGGTTCAGCTACTGATCGAGCCCGGAGAGAGGGGGAGCGGTGTAGAATTTGTGTCTGCCTGCAGTACGGACATACTGGACAAGAACTGGCAGAGACTTATAGAGACGCATGTCCTGGAAACAATCCATCCCGGGACACTTACCGGAAGCGAGACTACGGATATAAAGGTCATCCTTATCACAGGCCGCGCCCACCCGAAGCACACAGAGGGCGGAGATTTCAGACAGGCTACATACAGGGCTTTAAGAAATGCTCTCCGTTACGCCAGGGAAAACGGAAACGCGATACTGTTAGAGCCTGTCTACCGCTTTACCCTTACATTGCCGAGTACCTTTATCGGCAGGGCAATGACGGATATAGACAGGATGCACGGGAAGGCACTGCCGCCTGAGCTTACCGGGGAAGGGAATACTGCCGTCCTGAAGGGAACCGCTCCGGTATCGACATTCTGGGAGTATTCGAGGGAGGTTGCGGCGTACACGGCAGGCGAAGGCAGCCTTATCTGTGAGCTCTCGGGATATGAACCCTGCTTTGAACAGGAAAAGGTTGTTTCGGAGCGCGGATATGAACCCGAGGAGGATATGAGAAGACCGACAGGCTCGGTGTTCTGTGCACATGGGGCGGGATTTCAGGTGCCCTGGGACGAGGTGGCGGGATACGCGCATATGCCCTGTCCGCTTGATAAAAAAGCATTGGAGAAGCTGGGAATAAGCGGCATGAATGTTGCCGGCATAATAACCGGCGGTTATGGGGAAACCGTAAGCGCCGATGGACAGGAGGGAGAAAAGGGCGTATACAATACAGGCGAAGAGGGGAGGTCACGGGCATCCTCCCACAGAGATTCCCAGACCGGAAGCCATGAGGAGAAATATATTTCTCTCGAAGAGATAGACGCGATATTTTCTTCCCAGCACAGAAACCGAAAAGAGGATGCCGTATCAAGGCGGAAGATATATAAAAGAGGGAAAGGGAGCGAGGCATGGAAAAATACGGGCATTTCCGGCGAGAATCCGGACAGGACATCGCGAAGTGCTGCTGGGGATGAAAAAGGATCAAACAATGAAATAACCAACGGTTATGGCTCCGTAAAAAAATCCAGACCCCTCCCGGATTGTCTTTTGGTTGACGGATACAATATGATCCACGCATGGAGCGAGTTAAAACCCCTTACGGAAGACAATATCCATGGAGCCAGGGAACGGCTTATAGATATATGCAGTGAGTATCAGGGCATAGTCGGGGGAGAGCTGATACTCGTCTTTGATGCCTACCTCGTACCCGGCGGTATAGGTTCTGTTACAAAGCAAAAGAATATTTATGTTGTCTATACAAAAGAGGCGGAGACCGCAGACCAGTACATCGAGCAGGCAACAAAGAAAAAGGCAAAGGATTACCGTGTAACCGTTGCCACCTCCGACCATATAGAACAGCTCATCGTATGGGGAGAGGGGGCGCTTCGTATGTCCGCCGCGGAATTTGAAGCAGAGATAGACCGGGCGAGGAAAAAACTGAGGGATGATTATTTAGACCGGAAAAACAGTTTGGGAAATACTATCCCGGTACATAAGCTGGAGTCGTCTTTTAACGCGGGAAAGTGAAAAGTGTGAGCAATATCCTTTTTGGAGATTTTATAAAAAGATTATATCTGGAAAGAAATGCTTACGAGGGGGAGAAGCTTTTCGGGGAGATAACCGATGGTGAGTATGTGCGCAGGGCTGTAAGTGAGGGCTGGGCGGAAAGCATTGATCTTACGGAGATGGATAATCCGGTGGAGAGAAGAATCGCTGCCCGGCTTATACATGAATATATCAGGAATGTCCTTGGTATTTCGGACATCCCTGATATTTCATCCGCGTCTGCGCTAAAGGATCTCTACGATTGCAGGACTTGTGTAAATCATATTGCACAGGTCTTTTTGCGTGGGATCATTGACCCGAAGGAGATACCCGGGGAAAACGGTAATATCCTTATTTTCGACGGGAGGGCCACTCTCTCGGAAGAGGAAGCCGACGCGGTTTTAGGGAGGGTTTTTAGTATATCATAACTCCGGTAATCACATCGAAGTAGTGATCTTCGCCATCAATGGTCAGGGCTCCTTTTGCCATCAGACCGGTTTTTGTGTCATAGTAATATGTGTTTCCTGCCTGTAAGGGATAAAGCTCTGCAAGAGTGCCTTCGATTGTCACCCAACCCTTGAGCATCGAACCGTTTTCGTCATAGCGCACCCATTTTCCTGTGCCGTTTTTTATACATTCGGCTACATATTCCTCAAGACCGCTGTCTGATGTCATAGAATTTGTCTCGATTTCTTCATCACTCCAATTTGCTTCGTCTTGGTATATGTAAGGCATGAATACTTCTTTTCCGACTGCTTTTGCTCCGTCGGCGTTTACATCCAACCAATACCATCCGTCAGATTCGGGGTCATAGATTTCCCTGCCTCTGAGAGTTCCGGCATACGAAAAACACTTATCATCAGATTCGGTACCCTGACGGACGCCATTTTCATACCAGTAGGAGGAAGAATCCCCCGTACCCCAGCCGAAACTTACGGCTCCTGAGTCAGTGTTTGTATTTTCATTTTCGGAAGAGGAATTGTCACTGTCACTCGCGACATTGTCTTCGGAGTGGCTCTCGTCACCGGGGAAGGATAACCCATCTCCAGAGAAATTACCACCGCCCGGAAATGAAACTCCGTCTCCGGGCATTTCCGCCGCGCCATCCGGACCGCTGATCCCACTGTTGTTAACGACTGTTGCATCTCCCGATATATAGCATGAACCGTCATAATCGATACCGGCTTCTCCACCGACACTGCCGCTCGTAATGGTTATATTGCCACCGGTAATGTTCACATTCCCATTAGAATCTAATCCGTCTCCTCCGGCATTGATCACCCATGTTCCGCCGGTAATATTTATCGAGAAATCAAGTTCATCGCTGTAGGTTCCGTCGCTGTTTGCAGCATTTACTCCGTCATCTGAGGATTTAACCGTACCGTTTCCGCCGAAGAGATTTACAACGGTTCCCTCAAAGCCCTCCTCACAGGAACTGACAATTATTGAGGGTCCGGATCCGGTGGAGGAACCAATGGTTAGTATACGGTCTGCGTGGATCGCGTCATCTCCTGCTGAGATATTTATTGTCCCGCTTAATATTGTAAGATCATATCCCGCGTTAAAGGCATCGTTTGCCGCATTTATATTGATAGTAAGAGAACCGTCAACGACGAATGAAGGGGTATCCGCATCTCCAACCTTTATTCCGTTTTTGCAGGACGAAGCGTCGATCGTAAGAGTTCCGCTGCCTGTAAGATACACATTGGAGCCATCCTTTGCCTTTATGGCTGCTCCGTCAAAGGCGTCCGCGATCTCTGTATCCTCGGATTCCTCGTCGGCAGGGTCTTCTGCATCTGTTAGTTTTACTGTCCCCTCGATAACCAGCTTTACCTCTGAGTTTTTGTTAAGAGAAACCGTAGCTCCTGTGGTGCTGGTAAGATCAAGGTCTTTTAATATAAGAACAACACCTGTTGTACCTTTCTTTACTGTGATATTTCCGTTTGAACAGGTACCGGTAACTATATATGTACCTGCGGAGTCGATTTTTATGTCGTTATTATCCTCGGTCATAACGTAGGTGGTTGCGTTAGCTTCATCAGCAACAAGCAGTGATGCTGTATTAGTCACCGTGCTCACTGCGATATCGGTGGGCTCGTCTGCGAGAGTAACATTTCCGGAGTTACTGCCAAAGTCTCCGCCGAAGAAATCTCTTATATTACCGCCAAATCCATTATTGTTTACACCAAGTTCACCACCAAAGCTGCCGGGCGCATCATAGACCTGAGTTTGTGCTGATACTGTCTCTTCTGCAAAGGCTCTTACGGAGCTTAAGCAAAGAACTCCGGCAGAGGTTATGCAGGTAAGACCGGCTATTGTTTTCTTTATCATAGATTTTGTTTTGTTTGTTCTGTACATAATTTCATTCTCCTTATAGTATTAATTTCGGTAACTTCAGTTGCCATACCATGTAATTATTTAAAACTGTTTCTGATATTGAATAAATGTAATCTGTGTTCTATCTCGTTGAATTAAGAATATATTATCGGCTTTTTGTGTTTGGTTTGTGAACAAAAGGTCAAGATTTTGCGAAATCGGGCAAATGTGTTACAATAGTCGCTGTGTGAGGGGAAATATAGGTGGATTAATTATTACTGACAGACGATTTACAGCAATTGATGAAGACAGATAATCATGATATTCAGGAGCAATTATGTGGGAGACAATTCTTGATGCGCTGCTTGATGCAGTAATTGATACAGCTAAATTATTACCCTTTCTATTTCTGACATACCTTGGGATGGAATGGCTTGAGCACCGCACGGAGGAAAAGACAAAGAGCGCCGTGGAAAAAGCCGGAAGGCTTGGTCCTTTATTCGGAGGACTTTTGGGTGTTGTTCCGCAGTGCGGCTTTTCAGCGGCCGCGGCGAGCCTGTATGCCGGCCGGGTGATAACCGCCGGAACTTTACTTGCGGTTTTTTTATCAACATCCGATGAAATGCTGCCGATACTTTTATCCTCCGGCGTGGGAAACTGGGCAGTAATACTGAAGGCTCTCGCGGTTAAAATGGTATATGGCGCCATAGCGGGCTTCGGAGTCGATCTCCTTCACAGGGTTTTGGTTGAAAGGGGGATATTGGGGCGGAGGAAAATGATCCCCGCAAGCTCCGATAAAAGCCTTCTCGAGGAGGAACCCGGCACCGAGCATATAAAGGATCTTTGTGAGCAGGAGAATTGCCACTGTGACAAAGGGGTAAAAGGGATATTTGTTTCCGCGGCTTCGCATACCTTACGGATCGCGGCATATATTTTTGTTATAACGCTTGCGCTTAATCTCCTGATGGAGCTTGGCGGGGAGGAGCTTATTAGCGGGCTCTTTACGACAAATCCGATAATCCAGGCACTTCTTGCCGGAGTTATCGGACTTATACCGAACTGTGCCGCGTCGGTGATCATTACACAGCTTTACCTTGAGGGGATGATCGGAGCCGGAGCGCTGCTTGCGGGTCTGATGGTCGGAGCCGGTACAGGCTTACTCGTTTTGTTCAGAACCAACAGGAGCGCATTGGGCAACCTTAAGGTCGTTGTTACCCTCTATGTTCTCGGGGTGGCGGGGGGACTGCTCGCCGGGCTTATTCCGATATGGTAAATGAAATTTTGCCTGTTTTTAATCTTAACCTCCGACTTTACACCGATTTTACATAACCCCATGTGTATGATTTACAAATACGGGTTATAATAAGCGTAATGGAGTCGGAGGTATTTTTATGGTCTATTGTGTAGAGGATGACAGCTCAATAAGGGATCTTATGATATATACACTCAAGGCATCGGGATTTGATGCAATGGGTTTTGAGAGTGATGAGGGCTTCTGGGATGCCATGAGGCAGACCTGCCCGGAAATGGTTATACTCGATGTAATGCTCCCGGGACAGGACGGACTTACGATACTGCAAAAGATAAGATCAACGCCCGTCTGGGCCGATATCCCCGTGATAATGGCGACCGCCAAGGACAGCGAATACGATAAGGTCATAGGCCTCGATTCGGGGGCGGATGACTATCTCGCAAAGCCCTTTGGAATGATGGAGATGGTGTCAAGAATAAAGGCTGTGCTTAGAAGGAGCGGGAACAAAAAGAAGGTTGTGATAACCAATGGACGGCTTGTTCTGGACGAATCAAGACACACGGTATCTTACGACGGAAAACAGCTTATGCTGACACTCAAGGAATATGAGCTGTTAAAGCTTTTTATGGAAAATACGGGACAGGTATTTACAAGGGATAACATTTTATCCGCCGTCTGGGGGATGGACTTTGTCGGAGAGACGAGAACCGTGGATGTCCATATAGGTACACTGCGCACAAAACTCGAGGAGGCGGGAGACCTTATACAGACGGTACGGGGTGTCGGATACAAGATGGAGGCTGCGGGTGAGTAAGAAGATATTTAAAACAACCTGGATAGTTGCGATACTCGTGTTTATGGTCTCGCTTGTAGTGGTGCTCGGTATTTCCTACAATTATTTTTCTAACCTTCAAAAGAAGCAGTTAAAGAATGAAACCGAGCTTGCCGCGCAGGGAGTCGGGCTTAGCGGCAGGGAATATTTTGAAGGTCTTAACACCGAGGATTACCGGATTACATGGATCGATGCGGAAGGAAAGGTTCTCTACGACAATGAGGCGGATTCGGAGGTAATGGAGAACCATCTCGAAAGAGAAGAGGTAAAGGAGGCACTCGAGACCGGTTACGGAGAGGCCGTAAGATATTCGATGACACTTGCGGACAAACAGCTTTATGCCGCTATAAGGCTGTCGGACGGGACGATTCTCCGGCTTTCAATCGTACAGGTTACAATCTGGACTCTCTTTCTGGGCTTTGCGCAGCCGATCGGCATCGCCGTGATACTTGCCTTTGTGGTGGCATTTGTCCTTGCGTCGAGACTTGCCGAGGTGATCGTAAAGCCGATAAATGAGATAGATCCAGGGGAACCGGAAAAATACTACGGGAAGGAAAACTACAAGGAGGTCGAACCTCTGCTTCGACATATATCCGCACAGCAAAAACAGTTAAGACTTGACCGGGAAAAAATCGAACAGACCGCGCTTATAAGACAGGAGTTTTCCGCCAATGTTTCCCATGAATTAAAGACACCCCTGCATGCAATCTCCGGGTATGCGGAGCTTTTGGAAAACGGGATGGTAAAGGACGAGGATGTAAAACCCTTTGCCGGGAAGATACGGGCGGAGTCCCTTCGTATCACGGCTCTCGTGGAGGATATCATCCATCTTACAAAGCTTGACAACGCGGATGCACAGATCCGTATGGAGGAGTGCGATCTGTTCAGGATTGCGGAAAATGCCGTGGACAGTCTGGAGAATGCTGCGGACGAGATGGATGTGACGATTGAAATTTCCGGTACGGAAACGCCGATGAAGGGCGTACCCCAGACATTGTACAGTATCGTTTACAATCTTTGCGACAACGCGATCAAGTATAACCACCGGGGAGGAAAAGTCTCCGTGACTGTGGCTGCGGTGAAAAATCAAAATGTGCTTACCGTGACCGATACGGGAATAGGAATCCCGGAGGAGAGCATGGAAAGGATATTTGAGCGCTTTTACCGGGTTGACAAGAGCCGCAGCCGGGCTGTGGGAGGAACAGGTCTTGGACTTTCCATAGTAAAGCACGCCGTTATGATGCATAACGGACATATAGAGGTTGAGAGCACGGAGGGGTCCGGAAGTAAATTTACCGTAATTTTCCCCGTACTGTAGGCGTAAGAGCCTCTGTTTCCGGGGATTTTTTATTCTCTTTACAAAAATTTTACACAGCCTTGATAATATATTTGATTATTTTATTCTATTTTGTATTTGAGTAAATATTTGAGTTTATTTGAAGAGAAACAGAATGGAGAAAAATATGGATATATTTGATGTGCTGAATCTTATAGGCGGGCTATGCCTGTTTTTGTTCGGTATGAATGTGATGGGACAGGCATTGGAGAGGCGGGCCGGAAATAAATTAAGGTCGCTTCTCGGAAAGATGACAACCAACAGGTTTGCAGGTCTTCTCACCGGTCTCGGGGTAACCGCCGTCATACAGAGCTCCTCCGCTACGACAGTCATGGTAGTCGGATTTGTCAATTCGGGGCTCATGACGCTAAGACAGTCCGTCAATGTTATCATGGGCGCAAATATTGGAACGACCGTCACTGCATGGATCCTGAGCCTTGCGGGGATCAACAGTGAAAATATCTTTATAAGGCTTTTAAAACCCACATCCTTTACGCCCGTCCTTGCTCTTGTCGGTATCGTTTTGTATATGATGTCGAAAAAGAGAAAACACAAGGATACGGGACTGATACTCCTCGGCTTTGCGACTCTGATGTTCGGAATGGACGCAATGTCGGGCGCTGTATCCGGTTTAAGGGATATTCCGCAATTCCAGAAATTATTCCTAACTTTTACAAATCCCATACTTGGAATGGTAGCGGGAGCAGTGCTGACCGCGGTAATACAGTCAAGCTCCGCTTCGGTCGGTATCCTGCAGGCTCTTGCTTCAACAGGAGCGGTTACCTACGGGGCGGCGATTCCGATAATAATAGGCCAGCATATCGGTACATGTATTACCGCTATGCTCTCCTCTGTAGGAACGAATAAGAACGCAAAAAGGGCTGCGCTGGTACACCTGTCCTTTAATGTAATCGGCGGAGTGGTATGGGTAACTGTTTTCAGTATCATCAAAATGGTATTCAAACCCGTCCTGCTCACGAAGTCGGCAAGCCTTATGGGTATAGCGCTATTCCACACCCTTATAAGCGTAGCCACGACAGTGCTTATTTTCCCCTTCAGTTCTCTTCTTGAAAAGATGGTATGCAGGATAATTCCCGATTCAAAGGAGACGGAAAAGACCACCAGGCTCGACGAGAGACTTCTCGCAAGCCCCGCTCTCGCCCTTGGGCAGTGCAGGCAGGTTCTTTCCCAGATGGCACTTTCAGCCAAGGAAGCACTGAAGGACAGCATGGATTGCGTACTTCAGTACGATGCGGACAAGGCGAAAAAAATCCGCGAAATGGAGGATGAGACTGACCACCTTGAGGATATGATTTCCACAT
This sequence comes from Lachnospiraceae bacterium, assembly GCA_017479285.1. Lineage (GTDB taxonomy): Bacteria > Bacillota > Clostridia > Lachnospirales > Lachnospiraceae > AC2028. Next base: position 11,823 of record JAFVCL010000015.1, on the reverse strand, counting down.
ATTTGCTTAAGCTTTCCGCAAAACAGACAGGCGAGGAGGAGAGCATCAAGGCAACGGAGTATTTAAAGCTTGTCGGGGATTACGAGAGGATTGCCGATCACGCAGTTAATATCATCGAGTCGGCAGAGGAGATGAGGGACAAGGAGATAACATTTACCGAGCAGGCCGTGGCTGAGTTTAAGGTATTGTGTGCGGCTGTAAGCGAGATACTTGAGATGTCCTACGAAGCTTTCATGCAGGAGGACTATGAGCTGGCCGGAAAAACCGAGCCACTTGAGCAGGTCATCGATAATATCAAGGAAACTCTCCGTACCCGTCATATCCTGCGCCTGCAAAAGGGTGAATGCACTGTGGCAGCAGGCTTTGTCTGGTCGGATCTTCTGACGAATTTAGAGCGCGTTTCCGATCACTGCTCAAATGTCTCGGGTTGCTTTCTTTATTCCGTTTCAGAGAGCATGAATATTCATGAAAAGCAGAGAGCCTTCAGAGACAAGACCGGAGATTTTCTCCGTGAGTACTCCGCTTTTGAGAAGAAATATTCATTATCATAAATCGAGCGCGGAACCGTTTACATACAGGGTATAACCACCGGATATTATGCTCGATGTATCGCCCTCAAAGGAGGAGATATAAGTGTCGGCTGTGAGAGTCCAGGTACTGCTCTCATCAATGGATACATTAATGGTTCCGACTTCTGTGGATACTGTTTCGCCGGATGCGTTTGTAATATTTCCATCGATCGCTCCGACAAAGGATGAGCCGTTTGTAAGGTTAAGTGTAAGCTCTGAATCGCTTCCAACCTTTATATATCCCTCAAGGGACTGGTTATCGGCATTAACGGTGGCGATGTTGTTGTCTCCGCTCCAGCCGTCCGCGCATACCGATAAAAGAATATTGTCGGTATCTTCATTAACTATCTTGACATTCGTCAGGTTTATTACCGCGTTTGTATTTGTAACATGGAAGACATGCCCGTTTTTGCTGGTAAGACTACCGCCTGTCATGGTAAAGGATGATGTACCGCTGTCGGCATCTCCGGACATGGACTGGTATATCATTATCGTGTCAAGGAAAGTGGCATTTCCGTTACATTTTGTATTGTTGGCTGTAAGGTCACAATCGGTAAGCTCTATCGAGTTGACACCCTCGATACATACTCCCTCGGAGAGATTTGAGGTAAGGATCGCGTTGGAGACATGAATCTCCGCGGTAGAGTATATTGCGGGGGAGCCGAGTCCGTTGGAGGTATATGTTCCGCCGTCCACATACACTGTTCCGCCGCCTCTGTCGGTTCGAATCGGAGCGGAGGACTGACCGGAGGTTGTAACATCAAGATCGTAAGCGTATGTCACGCCACCGCCGGTGGTCATTATTCCGCCGGAACCGCTTCCGGAGGTTACTATCTTAGTGTTCTTTATCGTAAGGGTTGTTCCGTCACCCGCGGCTCCGTTTTGTCCGCCGTTTCCGCCATAACAGAAAACGCCGTTTGCGCCGGACGCGTCAGAGGTTATAGTCCCGCCCTCTATCGTGACATTTCCTCCGTCCTTAACAAGGACTGCGGCATTAAGACCATAGAAGTTGCAATTATCGCCGCCGTCGGAGTCGCCGGTCTTGGTCACGGTCATATCCGTAACAGTTACATCCTCGCTTGTTTCAATAAGAAGAGAGCTTTCATCGGCTGTATCGCTGGAGTATGTTTCTCCGGACCTTGTTTCGGAGGAGTTTATCTCCACAGCTCCGGTGTAGTCAATGTCTGAACTGCTGCTTCCGGGCGCTCCGCCGGGCATACCGCCGCCGAATCCTCCCTCGCTGTCCCCACCGGGCATTTCGGGACGCTCGCCATCAGACATTTCGCCGTCCGGTTTCTCCGGAGGTTCCCCATCCGTTGTGATACCTGTGTCTGCTAAGGTCTCCTGACCGGATGCGGTGTCCGAATCGGAAGTGACCGAGCCGGAATTGGTCGTACCGCATGCGGCAAGGCTTGTTGCAAGTAATGCTGTCAGCATAAGTGCTGCAAATTTCTTTTTATTTCTCATATTGATTCCTGACTTTTATATTTCCTGTTTATAAAAGCTTTCCTTTCATGTTTTAATCTTTTGTCCCGTTAATAACCATTTTCTTTGAGTGTTCTCTGAAATGATTATCTCCCGGAACAATTTAAGGATAGTTTTTATTAGTGTTCATTTTGTGAACAAAAAGTCAAGAATTTGCGAAACAGAGGAGCAGATTTAAAAGGGAAGACCGGCCTTTATACTCTTTCGGGCAGCCTGTACCCTGCCTTTTCCATAGCCTCTTCAAACTCAGAAGGGCTCATACTGAGTTTCTCTGCTCCTATACGAGGAGAAATATATCCGTCTTGAACTAAAGAGTAAATAGCCTTATATCCTTCGATTCTCCCTTCGATCATCCCTTCAGCTTTTCCTTCAGCAAATTTCCTCTCAGACCACAATTCTAAAACTTTTCCTCCCATGTCAGAGACCTCCTTTCTGGTTTCTTCGTCAGGAGCCACTATCTTACGGTGTAATATAGCAGTTGTTTACGGGGAATTATAGAAATCGCATATATTGGAGATATTTTATGTTGTCGGATTTAGAGTATCGTTCACCAAACAGCTTATAATTTGCCTTTTCTCCGTAAAATGTTCGTAACTCGGGTTTGTCCTCAGCGTCAAGATAAACGATTCCACCACCGATACGATGTTGGATATCAGCAAGAATATCCATGACACATTCCATCAATTCTGTCCCGGAAATGCGGGTTCCTTTATCTACAGCATAATTCTTTCCAAATTGAGCAAGCAAGAACGCAGAGGTTGAATATAAATCGGTATCAGCCTCGTATTGGGAATGGTTTCCGAGTTTTTTCCGGCTAGTATTGCTAAGATCAGAGCCATTAATATCAAGAGCCTTGTGTGTCAAGGTAAAATATCCTACGATTTCTCCATCGGATGTGTCGGAAACAATATAAGTTATAGATAGTTTTCGTTTTGCAAAATCAATCGCCTTGATTTTGATATAGGTCTCAATTTCACCATTTTGAGGGCAATTAAAATCGGCGAAGTCAGCTTTCAGGTCTTCCTCACCATAGGAACTGATCATATCCAGAATGTTTTCAACGCAAAAGCTCATCCCAATTGTTCTCTTTTCCTTCTTCTCATTTCGTGAAGATTTCTTATAACATCAGGATTGGTCTCGACAGTATATATTCTGGAGTCGGACACCCTCACCCATGGTTCCTTTTCGGATGCTTCAAGAGCAGAGACAAAAGCCTCGGCTTTTTCCGGCGTATCAATTCTCACATTATGAAAAATACTTGATGTTGCCATGTTGGAACCTCCTTTTTTCGTGATTGGCTTTTTTAGCTATTATTTACTTTTATTATATGCAAGAAATCAGGTTTTTCAATAATACTTCAGCTACAGTATCAAATTTAGAATTCTAAATTTAGTATTAATGATTGTAAAACAGGATACGATGTTAATTCCATTCGCAAAATGCCTAAAAATAAATGGGACACCTTTGAACCATGAAAACTCTGGATAAAAAATTTGGGCGGACACGATTGGACACATAAAAAAGTCACTGTTGGAGAAAACTGTCGGCGTTTTGCACAAAAAAACGGGTTTGTTTAAGTCGCAGAATAAAAACGGGAAGATGATTTTTTGCATTTATCAATTTGGAATTTCTATATTTTTTAGTTTGGGATAAACGGAGAAAAATAGGGATAAAAGGATGGCAAAAATATGGACTCTAATTAAATATAGTTCTCCAATGCTAAAGGGAAGCGCTCCGAAAGGAGCGCTTCTTTTTGTATTCCTCCGTATCTTCGTAAAAAACTCTATTTACCTGTTTCCATCGCATGCGTCAAAACTAATCGGCGAAAAAGTGTTGATTGCATACATTTTTTCCGACGAAAAAATGTTGAGCATTTACATTTTTTCGATATAATAGGCGTATAAGATTTGAATATACTTTTAATTTTCGACGAGATCCAATCTGCACCAAAGGTTGTTGAGTCGCTAAAATATTTTTGTGAAGATGCGGGAGAATTGGCAGTTATCGCAGCCGGGTCGCTTTTGGCAATGGGTGAAGAAAAGCTTGCCGGTTATTGCAAGGATTATGGGAAACCTGAAACAAGTGAATTTTCAGAGAAATTTATTGGACTCTTGAAAGAATATTATTGTGTTGGTGGGATGCCCGAGGTGGTGGACAGATATGTCAAGAATCGTGATCTCAATGAAGTAAGAGAACTCCAGAACTCAATAGTTCATCAGTACGAGGGTGATTTTGGAAAGCATATCAACCCGAACGAGCTTCCCCAAATAAGGATGGTATGGAATAATATCCCTATGCAGCTTGCTAAAGAGAATAAAAAGTTTTTCTTTGGTCAGATAAAACAGGGGGGAAAGTCTGAGATTTTTTGTGGATAAATTTAATTCTGCAGAAGCAATTCGTACATCTATGGCGAGATACAGAGATCAGGAATGGATGAAAAATATACCGCTTTGGGCGATATCGTCAATATAAAAATTGTCATAAGGAGAGAAATATAATGCAAAGATGGACTGACTATTTTTCAGGAGAAACGATCGATAAAGCGATGGATATGTGCTTTTCCGGAAAGGTGAAAAAACCGGAATGGAATAATGACGGGGATCTTGTCCTGACAGTCAGGGATGACAGGAATTATACAACTATTGTTGGTGTTGATATGGATTCACTCCTATGTGGGCTTTCCTGTACCTGTGAAAAGGGAATAAAGAACGAAGCCTGTGTCCATATGGCAGCAGGTCTGAACTATTATGAAAGCTACACAGATGAGGATGTCTATGTAGATTTTTCTGTTTTGACAAAGGAAGAAAGAGAGGCGTTGCCGAGGTTCGAGGTAAATCCTTCCGAGGCAGAAGGCAAGAGCAAGAATAAGTCATCCGGAGCGGGCAAGTCTTCCGAATCAGAATCAAATATAAAAGAGCAGAATCAAGGCAAGAAGAAAGGGGATAAGAATTTGGACGGAAAAACCGGAAAGCATACAGATGAATACGGACGGGAAGTATTGGTATATACCGGTTTTGGAGATATAGAAAGGCTACAAAAAGAAAACAGAGTAAGCAGGAAGAGTAATCCCGTGTATCAGTCTGATAAGTCGGGGGAAAAATACAGCTATTTTGATTTCAAGGAGATAACAAAGAACTTTAAGGTTTCTGCCGATATTTTAAAAAAGGCAAAAGAACTGCTCCGTAGTCCCCTGAAAAAGTACGAGGTAAGTACCGGCTATTCCTCTGAGATGAAAGGCTCACAGGAACTTATCGGGACGGCTTATGCCGAGGGAACCGGAGGAAAAGGACTCTATGCTAACTGGTCGGCTAATATTAATTTCAGTAAGAACAAGATCATAAGTACAAACTGTAGAACCTGGGGCTGCGCGAGGGGGTACTATTCATATAAAAACAGCGAGCCTTGTGAGCATTGTGTTGCCTGTATTTTACATCTTGAAAAATATCTCAGGGATAATAATATCGGAGACGCCACAAATGTATCCGGTATAAGGCTTATAAACCATGTGAGCAGAAATGCAAAACCGGACAATACCGAGTTAAAGAAAGATATCCATATAGAACCATTGGTTACTATTCCGGAATATGGATATCCGGATATGTATGTTACTTTCAAAGCCGGTACGGATAAGCTGTATGTCGTAAAGGATATTTCCGAGTTTGTAAAAAGTACACTGGAACAGGAAGAATACAGCTTTGGAAAGAACAAAACCGTCAGGCTTAGCCGGGAGAGAATCTGTGATGACAGTCTTCTCTGGTTTGAATACATGGAAAGGAAGCAAAGAGAGCTTGATAAGAGCACTAAGATAGCCGGCATGTACAGCTATTCCGGGAGAAGGAGCTATGGTTATGAACCGGAATATATTCTGGGTAAAGAAATAGGGCTTAAGGAAGAAGAACTGGATGAATTCTTTGATACCGGAAAAGGTCAATCGATCAATTACAAAAAGGAAGATGAGGGGATTAAGCAGACAGGTATCATGAAGCTTTGCGAGAAGCCACTGCCCCTTAAGCTTAAGATAAAAAAGGATACGGATCTAAAGACAAACGAATTCAGGGGAATACTGCTTGAAGGGGATACGCCTATGACCTTTAACGGAAACAGGCATTCCTACTACATGACGGATGACAGCTTTGTAAGGGTGATTTCTGAGGATGATGACCTTACGAAATCCCTGCTCTCTGAAGAGGAGGGAGGGTATATACGCGTTCAGATCGGAAGGAGGCATCTTAGAGAGTTTTATTCCAAAACGCTTCCGGCGCTCAGGAAAATAGCTGAGATTAATGAGATCGACAGAGAAGAGATTGACTCGTATATTCCGCCGGAACCTGAATTTGCGTTTTTTATGGATGTGGACGAAGGACTGGTGGTTTGCAAAGCGGATGTATACTATGGAGCAAATATTTTTTCACTTACAGATAATATTGACGGTGTAAACGGACGGACTTTTCTTACGGACAAGGTTAGGGATACAGAGCGGGAAATCGAAGTTTTAAATATCCTGGGGAGCTATCTGAGAGAATATGACAAAAAAGGAGATATGTTATTCTGCGAAAAGACAGATGAGGATGTATTCAGGCTTTTAGATCACGGGCTCGATGAACTGATGGAACTTGGCGAGGTCTTTACGACAGAGAGATTTAAGAGGCTCGTAATAAAAAAGAGTATTAATTTTTCGATGGGGGTTTCCGTCGAGAGCAATATAATGGATCTTGAGATTTCTTCCGACGAGCTTAGTAAGGAAGATCTCCTTGCGATTTTTTATGGATATAAGAAGAAACAGAATTTCGTAAAACTAACCAATGGTGATTTTATTAAAATCGACCAAAGCGGAGATATCGCTGCACTTAGCGAAGCTATGGATGCGATGAATATTACTCCGGAGGAATTCGTCAGGGGGAAAATGCATATCCCTGCATACAGGGCTCTTTATCTGGACAGGATGCTTGAGGGGCTGTCGGATGTATACACTGACCGCGATAAACGCTTTAAGAGACTTATAAGAGAGTTCGGAAGTGTAGAAAACTCCGATTTCGATATACCTAAGGGATACAGAAGTGTTTTGCGCTCTTATCAGCAGCTCGGTCATAAGTGGCTCCGTATGCTTGACCATTACGGCTTTGGAGGAATACTTGCTGACGATATGGGACTCGGAAAAACTCTTCAGGTAATATCTGTGATGAGTGCGGTATGTGATGAAGAGACCGCAAGAGGGACCGATACGGATGGTGAAGGCTTAGGTTTCACAGGACAAAGCGGCAGTCACACATCTCTCGTGGTCTGCCCCGCATCCCTTGTATATAACTGGGGAGAGGAAATAACCAAATTTGCACCGACGCTGAAATACGGCCTTATCCTTGGCTCGCAGGAAGAACGCAGAGGGATGATAAACAGATGGAACGACTACTCGGTTCTCGTTACGTCTTATGATCTTTTAAAGCGCGACATTGATGCGTATGCCGGAAAAAAATTCAGATTCGAGATTATCGACGAGGCGCAGTATATAAAGAATCATAACACGGAAGCGGCAAAAACTGTTAAACTTATAGAAGCACAGACAAAATATGCGCTGACCGGTACGCCCATAGAGAACCGTCTGAGTGAATTATGGAGCATATTTGATTATCTTATGCCGGGACTTTTGTATACATATTCGGATTTCAGATCCAAGCTGGAAATACCGATAGTCAAGTATGACAACAAGGAGGCTTCGGAACAGCTGCGCAGAATGGTCCAGCCGTTTATTTTAAGAAGGCTTAAAGGAGACGTACTTAAAGATCTGCCGGAAAAGCTCGACGAAATAAGATACGCCGGAATGGCTGCCGACCAGAGAAATCTCTACGACGCGCAGGTTGTAAGGATGCGTTCAAAAATTGACTCACAGGATGATTCACAGTTTGCGCGAAGCAAGATAGAGATACTTGCGGAGCTTACAAGAATAAGGCAGATCTGCTGTGATCCGAGTCTTTGTTTTGAAGACTACAGAGGCGAATCGGCGAAAAGAGAAGCCTGTATTGATCTTGTGAAAAGCCTTGTCGATGGTGGACATAAGGCACTTGTATTCTCACAGTTCACTTCAATGCTTGCTTTGCTTGAGGAGGATTTTAAAAAGGAAAATATCGGTTATTACAAGATTACTGGAGAGACTTCAAAGGAAGACCGAATGGAGATGGTTCGGAGCTTTAACGAGGATGATACGCCGATATTCCTTATTTCACTAAAAGCCGGTGGAACGGGACTTAACCTCACGGGTGCGGATGTCGTTATTCATTATGATCCATGGTGGAATATCGCGGCGCAAAACCAGGCGACCGACAGAGCGCATCGCATCGGTCAGACCAAGGTTGTTACGGTATATCGGATTATTTTGAAAAACACGATAGAAGAAAAAATACTTCAAATGCAGGAGCAAAAGAAAAAATTAGCGGATGACATTCTTTCCGGAGAGAGCATATCAAGCACGGCTCTTACAAGGGAGGATCTGCTGCAGCTTCTTGAATAAACACGAAATTACTTGACACAGTATTACTTGAAAATGGGAGGTAAGGATGAAGACTTTATACATTGAATGCAACATGGGAGCGGCCGGAGATATGCTGACAGCTGCGCTTTTGGAAATCCTGCCTGAAAACGAAAGAGATGGATTCGTAGAGGAACTGAACGGGATTGGGATTCCCGGGGTGCGTTTTGAAGCCGAAAAGTGCGTTAAGTGCGGAATCACAGGGACCCATATGAAAGTCACGGTGGACGGCGCGGAGGAGGAGTCTGAGGATGTGCACGAGCCTAACCACAGCCATGAGCACAATGATCACGACCATGAACATGAGCATGATGATCACGACCACGGCCACGCGCACAGCCATGGAGGACACCACCACAGCGGAATGGATGATATAAAGAGCATAATCGGATCACTCAAAATCCCCACGACCGTTAAGTTTAATGCCAATGCTGTGTACAGCCATATTGCGGAGGCGGAGAGCCACGCGCATAACTGCCCGGTTTCGGATATCCATTTCCATGAAGTGGGCACTATGGATGCCATCGCTGATGTCGTCGCGGTGTGTATGCTTATGAAAAAAATCGATGCGGGTAAGGTTGTCGTATCTCCAATACATGTCGGAAGCGGACAGGTAAGGTGTGCGCATGGGATACTTCCCGTACCGGCTCCGGCGACTGCTTACATTCTTAAGGATGTGCCGATATACGGAGGAAGTATAAAAGGGGAGCTTTGCACTCCGACAGGTGCGGCACTGTTAAAGTATTTTGCGGATTCCTTCGGGGAGATGCCTGCGATGAAGGTAATATCCGTTGGTTATGGAATGGGTAAGAAAGATTTCGAGGCGGCAAATTGTGTAAGAGCGATACTTGGAGAGTCCGTAGATACATACAAGCCCGTAGAAACCGGCAATACACGCGCTTTTGACGGAAAGGCCGGCAGGAAAGATGAGCTTGAGAGCGATTTAACCAACGGTTACAAAGAGGGATCGAAAAGTCCTGTGGTAGTTGAATTGAATTTCAATGTGGACGATATGACGGGGGAAAGGTTAAGTTTCGCTATGGAAAGGCTTTTCGATGCCGGAGCGTTTGAGGTGTTTACGGTTCCTGTCGGCATGAAAAAATCAAGGCAGGGAACACTTGTAAAGATACTTTGCGATGAGGAACATAAGGAAAAGATCATTGAGACCGTATTTAAGCACACCACAACCATCGGGATCCGGGAAGTGCTCTGCAGCAGATATATACTCGATCGGAAAATTACAACCGTAGAAACAAAATACGGCCCAGTCCGTAAGAAAGAGGTAAGCGGATACGGAGCAAACAGGTACAAGTACGAGTATGACGATCTTGCAAAAATCGCAAAGGAAAAAAATATAAGTATTGAGGATGTGATTCGGGAAGTCGAAAGAGAAGACAGACAGGGGTAAGGGAAGCCCGGGAAAAAAAGATAAAAAAAAGCACCGACCCCAAGGCTCCTGCGTCCCCAAAATCAGTGCTTCGAAAGTGCACCGCCAGGGGCTCGAACCCTGGACACCCTGATTAAGAGTCAGGTGCTCTACCAACTGAGCTAGCGGTGCATTGCTTACTGCAACAATCGGTATATTAACATATCACAAAGCGGATTGCAAGAAGTTTTTCAAATTTTTTTTTAAAAAATAAAAAAAAGACGATTTTTCGTAGAAAATATGATAATCGGACAGGAAAAAGGCAGGAAATTAGTAATGACACCCATTTTTGACACCCATTCACACTATGATGATGAGGCATTTGATGCCGACAGAGACGCACTTTTAACCTCGCTTAAAGACGGTGGGATAGGAAAAGTAGTAGATGTCGGGGCCGGAATACCGTCTTCGAAGCGGGCTCTTGAGCTGGCAAATGAATATGATTTTGTTTACTGCGCCCTCGGGGTGCATCCGGACGAGGTCGGAGACCTGAATGACGAGACCTGTGCATGGCTTGAAACAGAGGCGGCGGGACAGCCAAAATGCGTTGCGGTAGGCGAGATAGGGCTTGATTATCATTGGGATGTCCATCCCCACGAAGAGCAGAAGAAGTGGTTCGAGTGGCAGCTTGAGCTTGCAAGACGGGTAAAAAAGCCGGTTATCATTCATTCGAGGGATGCCGCAAGGGATACCGCGGATGTGATGAAGGGCTGCAATGCGGGTGAAATCGGAGGCGTGGTCCATTGCTACTCATATAGCGCAGAGATGGCGAGGGAGTTTCTTGAAATGGACTTCTTTTTCGGGATAGGCGGCGTTCTCACATATAAAAACGCAAGAAAGCTTGTGGAGACTGTGGAATATGTCCCCCTTGAAAAAATCGTGCTAGAGACGGACTGCCCCTATCTTTCTCCGGTTCCCCACAGGGGGGAGAGAAATTCGTCATTGAATATTCCGTTTGTTGTTACAAGGCTCGCCGAGATCAAGGGCGTCAGCGAAGAAGAGGTAAGACGCATAACCTGGGAAAATGCGCATAGGATGTATGGATTACAGGAATAAAACATAAAACGGAAAAGCATATTTCTAAAGAATATCAGTATAATGATAGTTTAAAAAAATGAGTGTAAGGATGTTTTATGAAAAAGAATTCTCAAATAGTTATCGTCGAGGACGACAAAGATTTATGTGCCGGTTTGTGCAAGGCTTTAAAGGATGAATCGAGAAGCATTGTTTCCTGCGGGGATCTTAAAAGCGCAAGAGAACAGATTTTTTTGACAACTCCATCCCTTATCCTTCTGGATATAAATCTTCCGGACGGAAACGGTCTTGATCTCGTTAAAGAGATACGGAATAAGAAGCTCTCATATCCCGTAATCCTTCTTTCCGCAAATGACACGGATGCTGATGTGGTAAAAGGGCTCGAACTTGGAGCGGATGATTATGTTACAAAGCCCTTTTCACTTAGCGTACTCAGGGCAAGAGTTAATACGCAGCTTAGGAAGAAAGAAGCGCTTACCGAGAATGAAGTTATTTCATTTGACGGTTTTTCCTTCGATTTTGAGCGCATGATCTTTATTGCGGGCGGCGAGGAGATTTCCCTTAGCAAGACGGAGCAGCGCCTTTTAAAGCTCCTTGTATGCAATAGGGGGATCACAATTTCAAGGGATGATTTAATAGACAGACTTTGGACCGACGGCGCCGAATACGTTGACGAGAATGCCTTATCCGTAGCTATAAAGAGGCTTCGGGATAAACTGGGGGCTAAGGATTATATTAAGACGGTTTACGGACTTGGATATATGTGGGTAAAGGATAATGAATGAGTG
>JAFVCL010000014.1 GCA_017479285.1 Lachnospiraceae bacterium | reverse complement strand
TGAGAACATACCCTTCTTCATCTATCCGCCGTACCAGGTGTTAAGGATAACCTGCTCGCGGCTGGTTACATTGAAGAGAACTGCGGTCTCGGAATTAAGTCCAAGCTCCTTGTAATTGTCTACCTTTGCCTTTGAAGCGGTGTAAACCACGAAGTTGGGCTCGAAAGCAGCCTCTTCCTCAGCGGTGGGCTGGATGAACATATTTCTTACGAAATGAGCCTGCCATGCAACCTCCATGATGAAACGGACAGCCATACGGGTGTCCTTGTTTGCTCCGCAGAATGCGTCAACAACAAAAAGTCTCTTTCCTGAAAGCTCCTCTACTGCAAGCTTCTTGCAGGCATCCCAGGCTTCCGTGGTAGCTCTGTGGTTGTCGTTGGGATATTCCTCGCTTGTCCACCATACGGTGTCATGTGACTTCTCATCGTCAACGATGAACTTGTCCTTAGGCGAGCGTCCGGTGTAGATACCGGTCATAACATTTACGGCATCAAGCTCGGTAAGCTGACCCTTGTCATAGCCTGTAAGCTCTGCCTTGGTCTCCTCCTCGAACAAAAGCTCATAAGAGGGATTGTAAATGATTTCTGTGGCACCTGTAATGCCATACTGGGTTAAGTCGATGTTCTTCATGTACCTTATCCTTTCTTAGGTCATTTTATTTTTAACGCCGGGAAAAAGAAAACAGTGAGTTTCGCTAAACTAACCCGGGCGAAAAATTACCTATTATGTATTTTATCAAATCCGCAAAATTTGTCAATCCAAAGTGTATCGCAAATTCTTTTACGGGCTCTCCTTTCACAAAAAATACTCTCAGACCCGCTTCCTACAAAAGAGCTCTCCACTCCTCCGACAGCCGGGATACTATGTCCACATCCAGCTCCTCGCAGGCATTCTTTATCCTTTCCGGATAATCCCTCATCTCTTCGGGAAAGCTAAACTGCATAAGCTTATCCGCCAGTTCCTCCATCCTGTCCGGGTCAAGATCCTCCGCAGCCTCGGAAAGCTTACCGAGAATTATTCTTATTTCTTCCGGATCTGCCTCCTTTTTATCCGCGCAGGGCTCCTCCTCCTTAAAATACGGCGCAAGCACCGCGGAATAGGAAAGATATTTTGTAAGAGCCCTTTCGGAGTTCTCCCTTATATAGCCCGTATCATTCTCTTTTCCGGCTCTTTCAAGTTCCGCAGCCATATCCCCCAGCTGCCTTGCGCCGATCTGCCTTGAGGCGCTCTTTAGCGCGTGGAGTTCGATGGTATATCCCTGCCAGTCTCCGGCCTCGAAAAGTTCCCTTATCTTTGAAGATTTCTGCCCGATGACACGGTAATATTCCTTGAGCACCTTCATAAAGAGCTTTTCGTTGCCGAGCGCCTCTATCGCCCCCTCCGTGTCCAGATCACCGATAACAAGCTTCCCTGCGGACTGCCTTTTATCCTTCTCCTCGAGCTCGTTCTCCGATATCGCCCGGATCACCTTTTCCTCCGGAAGCCAGTTTTTGATCTTCGTGATAAGAGTCCTCACCTCCACGGGCTTCGGGATAAAATCGTCCATTCCCGACTCAAGGAACATTTCCTTCGCGTTTCCCACAGCGTTTGCCGTAAGCGCGATTATCGGTGTGGAGCTGTTTACTCCGCCGCCCTCGCGGATGAGCCTCGCAGCCTCTATGCCGTCCATCTCCGGCATCATATGATCCATGAGTATTATATCGAACTTGAACTCCGCTGCCTTTTTTATGGCTTCCCTGCCACAGGTTGCGGTGACGGTATGTATTTTCAGCGGCTCCATAAGTCCTTCCGCCACCGCAAGATTAACCATATTGTCATCGACGATCAGTATATTGCCCTCGGGAGCGATAAAATCCGCATCATCCTCATTTGAATGCACGGAGTTAAACTCGATCTTCTCTTTATTGAAGACAAGGGCAAGATTCATACAGGACAGGGGCTTTTTCACCATCATCATATTCGGTCTTGTAAGCTTCGAGTCCTGCACAAAATCGGAAACTATGACAACATTTATCTCCCTGTGTGCCTTAATGAATTCGTCCCATTTTTCATCCAGCGATTCCTGGTCCATGAATAAAAAGAACTCAGCCTCCGGCTCCCTGCTCCGCATACGGAAATACTCCGCCTCATGGGAGACAGTATTACCGAAGTCAAAGCATTTTACATGCAGCCTCTCGGTGTCCCTTATAAAATTATCCGCGATATAATGATTTCTGAACACACCCGCCGCCACTATCCTGCCGGGGTCTTTAACCGACATGGCAGGCGCGGGGTCGACGATTCTCTGGGGCAGAACAAAAGAAAACTTGGAGCCCCAGCCATACTCGCTCTCGACGCTCAGGCTCCCGTCCATAAGCCCGATAAGAAGCCTTGTTATGGCAAGCCCCAGCCCCGTTCCCTCAACATTTCTGTTCCGGGTACTGTCAAGCTGTCTGAAGGATTCAAAGATATTTTTAAGATTCTCCTTTTTGATACCTATTCCGGTATCGATAACATCCACCTTAAGAAGGCCCTTATCCCCCTCCACAGTCTCAAAGTCAACCTTTATCCTGACCTGTCCCTTATTCGTAAACTTGACCGCATTGTTGGCGAGATTAATAAGAACCTGCCGTATCCGGATATTATCGCCGCAGAGCCTGACCGGAATATCCGGAGCGATATCAAGGTCCAGCTCCACATCCTTATCCACAAGCCTTGTCATAATGATATTTGTAACATCATTGAAGAGCGACATGGGCTCGTAATTGACCGGAAGGATATCCATCTTTCCCGATTCGATCTTTGAGAAATCAAGAATATCGTTTATTATCGCAAGAAGCGCCCTTCCCGACGATTTTATCTGGTTGATGTATTCCCTGGCGTTATCCGGAATATCCTCCCTCAGCGCCATCTCCGCCATGCCGATAACGGCGTTCATGGGCGTCCTTATCTCATGGCTCATATTTGCGAGAAAGTCCGTCTTCATCCGGGCAGCCTTCTCTATCTCTATATTTGCGGCGAGCACCTGATGCTTACTCATCGCCATATCGGAGAGCACCGTCGCAACCGTGAAAAGAAAATCCGTGGCTTTATCAATTTTTTCCTTGGGAATTATCTGTACCCTTGAGATTGCATCCCAGTATTCGTCAAAACCGACTCCTATCTCCTCCGCGACCTTTCTGATCTTCTCCGGGTCCGGCTTCTCGGTAAGAACCTGTCCCCCTATAAAGCTTCCCACCATTTTCCCGTTTGCCATGATAGGCGCGGCAAAATCGATAAGCCCTGAGTGACATTCATACGAGGTCGGCTTTCCGCTCTCTCCGGTCATCACCGCTCCGTAGCGGTCGCACTCCTCGCATCTGGCACAGCCCGTTTTGGATTTCCTTGTATACTTCATACAATAATCCGTGAAATTGGAACCCTCGGTCACAGGCTTTCCCGTTGCATCCGTAGTAAGGGCCGCCATACCGACCATATCGGAAAAAGCGTCCTGTATTTTTTGAAGAACCGGCTGTTCTATTAAATCGGTCAGGTATAATTCTTTTTCCATTATGCCATCATGCCCTTTTACCCATTATGCCTTATTTCCCATTACCTTGTTTATCATTGCAAAGAGTGCTTCCCTCTCCACGGGCTTTCCGATATAGCCCTGGGGCTTGACCTTCACGATCTCAGCGATCCTTTCCTTGTCCTTGACCCCCGTCATAAAGATTATGGGAGTGTTCTCCATTCCCGCTATGCCCCGGATATTTTTGAATACATCCGGACCCTTTTCGTCGGGCATCTCATAGTCGAGAAGTATGAGGTCTGTATGCTTCTTTTCAAGGAATTTGTACGCGATGGCTCCGCCCTTTGCGGTGGCCACCTCATAGTCCTCATGAAGATAATCCTTTATTACCTTAAGCATAAGCGGGTCGTCATCAATAACGAGCACATGCTTTTTCTGGACAGCCATCTCATCGCCGATCTGTCCGAGGATATCGTCCCATGAACCGCTGCCCTGGGTTCCCGAGGAAATCGGTGTCTTGGGAGCCTTTTGTGCCCTGTTTTCGAGGATATCCGTTATACCGTTCTTAAGAGCCGCGATTGAACCCTGGTCTATAACTATATAATCCGCGCAGTAGCCTGTCCTTGACTGGAATCTGTTGCAGGCATTCTCGTCCCCGATAAGCACAAGCGGCTTTGAAGCCCCGAGTATCTCACGCTTAAAGCTTGCTATGCTTCCAAATTCCTTCTCATCCTCCCCCAGCATGCAATAGATCACAAGCTGGGGCTTAAAGGCTGCAAAATGCCACTTCAGATCATATATGCGGTGTGATGTTGTCACACACTCAAATGCCCCGTTCATTTTATCAAAAAGCATATCAATCGCATTGTCATTGTTTCCGATGATCAACAGTTTAGCTGCCATTTGCACTTCTCCTTATATTTCTCTCGTTTCCTCTCTGAGCCAAGCCCTCTCGTTATCATCAAGATAGGGCGATATCTTTTCAAAGACCTTTTTGTGATAAGCGTTCAACAATGCCTTATCTCTTTCGGTCATCATCGAAGGCAGGATACACCTTCTGTCAAAGGGAACCATCGTAAGCGTCTCAAAGCCGTAGAAAGGACCGTAATCCTTTGCGTAACCGGACGCTTCCCCGTCAAACACCGGCTCGTCCTTCTCGTTTACGAGCTTTTCCACCGGCAGGCATACCATCATGTTCTCAAGCCTGATGCCCAGCTCCCCGTCAATATAAACGCCGGGCTCGTCGGAAGTTATCATTCCCTCCCTGAATGCGGCGGTAAGCTTTCCGCCGGTTCCCTTGAGGTTAATATTCTGAGGTCCCTCGTGAACATTCAAAAGAAAGCCCACTCCGTGCCCGGTTCCGTGTCTGTAATCGAGCCCGCTGTTCCAGAGCTCCCCTCTTGCGAGGATATCAAGGTTCTGGCCCGTTGTTCCCTCCGGAAATACCGCCGCCGCGAGTCTTAAATTACCGCAAAGGACTGCGGTGTAAAGCTTCCTTTCACGAAGGCTCGGAACCCCCATCATAACGGTTCTCGTAATATCCGTCGTTCCTTCCGTGTACTGTCCGCCGGTATCCATTAGAAGGAACGCGTCGCTTTTTATTGCGGCATTGCTCTCCTCATCCGGCTCGTAATGGATTATGGCGCCGTGCTCCGCGGTTGCTATTATGGGTGCAAAGCTCTGGTCGAGAAAACCGTTCATGCTCTTTCGCAGCTCAAGAAGCCTCTCCGCCACCTTAAGCTCCGTAACAGTCTTTTCGCCGGTCTTAAAATCCCTGCTCTCCCGAAGCCTGTGGAGATGATACAAAAGCTTTGTTACCGCGACTCCGTCCTTTAAATGAGCCTTTCTCTCGAACTCTATCTCCTCGGGAGTCTTGCAGGCTTTCATTATCGTTATGGGGCAGGCTTCCTCCAGAAGCCTTACGCCGCCCGCCTTTCCGGAGCTTTCACCGGATACTCCGTTTTCACATACAGCCATATAGAGAGAATAGGAAACCTTCTTCGGATCGAGCATAACCAATGGTTCATCCTTGACATTTCCGCCCGACTCTCTTATAAGCCCTTGAACATCCTTTACATCCCCGTAGATAGCGTTATAATCCTTTATTACGACTCCGTCCGCCTCAAGCTCCTTTGTTATGCTTTCATCCAGAGTCTTTTTGTTTATATAAAGATTTATCCTGTTTTCCAATACGACTGCGTAGGACAAAACCACAGGATTATAGTCTATATCCGCGCCCCTTAAAAGAAGGAGCCACGCGATGTCATCAAGGGAGGAAAGAACAAGCACATCCGCATTTTTCTTTTTCATTTCCCCGCGGACTCTCGATATTCTCTCCGCTCTTGACTCTCCCGTATCGGCTTTCTTCAAAAGCCAGGCTTTGTTCTCGGGAAGAGCGGGTCTGCCTACCCAGGTGTTTTCCGCAAGATCAATCAGTACGACCCCGGAATTTTCCGGATTCTCGGCATCCTTACAGGCCTTTGATGAAACCCTGCGGCATACCTCCTCAAGTTCCTTTCCTCTTCCCAGCGGAATACATCTTCCGTCAACGCCGAGCTTCTCATCCGGAAGCATCCTCTTTTCAAGGAACTCTTCTACGGTGGGTACATCCTTCATACCCATCTTCATAAGCTCTATCCCGGTGCCTTCAAGCTGCTGGGAAGCCTGCAGAAAATATCTTCCGTCAGTCCAGAGAGCGGCTCCGTCCTTCCATACAAGCAGGTCTCCGTTGGAGCCGTTAAAGCCGCTGAAATACTCCCTCGCTTTAAAATAGCCGCTAACATATTCGGATGAATGAAAATCAGCCGTAACAAACAAGTAATAATCAATATTTTCGAGCTTCATCCTGTTTCTTAAATCTTCCAAACGCTTGGAAATAAGCTCATTATACATCAAAATCAAAAACCTCTTTCTTTTTAACGGTCAGCAGATCCAAATTAAGATCTTTTTAGAAATAAGAATTGTAATACTGTGCTCTGCTTAAATAATTAATACCACCGGTAGCAAAAGCTATGGCAACGACGATCGCAGCGATGATAAGAACAAGTATCAGCACGCAGAATTTAGAGCGCGCAAAGTATTTGCGGTTTACATTCCCGCCGCCTCCGACTGCAAAGATTATAAGAAATACGAAACCCACGATGGGAACCGCAAAAAGAACATCAAGCCAGAAATACTGCCACATTCCAATGGGTTTAAACTTATCGGGAAGAGTCTTCTCGGTAAGAGGCTCCTGCTGGATCGTAACATTTACGGGCGCAGGCTGTGTGAAATGCGCCTGCTGCGGCGTAACATTCACGCCATTCTCATCCGAAACGGGCATACCGCAGGATTTACAAAATTTAGCTCCCGGAGTTATTGCCGCTCCGCAGTTCTTACAAAATGCTCCCATACATGATCCTCCCTATAAAAACCAATTATTTGTTATCTGTCTGTCAGTTTCTGCTTCACAAGTCCGACGGCGCGTGAGGTCCCGACGCGATCGCATCCAAGCTCGATAAATTTTCCGAGGTCATCAAGGGTGGATACTCCGCCCGCAGCCTTGATCTTTACCCCCGGCCCGATATACTTTTTGAAAAGCTCAATATCCTCAAATGTAGCTCCGCCGGTTCCGAAGCCCGTCGATGTTTTAATATAATCGGCGCCCGCATTCGTGACAGCCCTGCACATCGCGATTTTTTCTTCCTCTGTAAGATAGCAGGTCTCGATAATAACCTTTAATACCTTGTCCCCGCAGACGCTCTTTAGGGTTCTTATCTCTTTCTCCACAGCCTCGAAATCACCGTTTTTTACATCCGTTATATTAACGACCATATCTATCTCGGAAGCACCATCGGTTATCGCTTTTTTCGTCTCGCAAACCTTTGCCTCCGTCACACTGTACCCAAGTGGAAAGCCTACCACCGTACAGATATTAAGCCCGGGAAAAGCATTATGCACTCTTGCGATATAGTTTGGCGGAATGCAGACACTCGCGCATTTATACTCAACCGCCTCCCGGCACAGCTTTTCGATATCCTCCCACTTCGCGAAGGCTTTTAAAAGCGTATGGTCCACATGGGAAAGCATCTCTTCGTTTGTCATTCAAACACCATCCTTTACAGGAAAAATCTTTAGGAAAAGTCTTATATATCTATCTTACTCACTCTTATTTGAGAAAACCTCTTACAACCTCCGGCATCTCGTCTATCTCGCAGACATGGTCGTGAACAACAGGCGCCGTGCGGATTTCCTCGATAGCCTTGGGAATCCTGACATTTGCGATCTTTGATAACTCATCTACAAGTGCGAAATCATCCATCTCGTCATACTTTTTGTCAATGGCATTCATTACGCTTCTTGTAAACTTGAAGGGACTTGCCGTTGAAGCGATAACGGTAACCGTCCCGTCTCCGGTCTTTTCTGCGTATTTGTGATAGACAGAGGATGCCACCGCTGTATGAGTATCCATTACATAACCGCAGGCCTTGTACACTCTCGCGATTTCCTCCGCAGTCTCCTCCTCCGTTGCATAACCGCCGTAGAAATCCTTAAGTTCCTTCTTCTCCTCACCGGTTATGGAGTATATACCCTTTGAAGAAAGATCCGACATAAGCTCCGCATTTCTTTCCGGGTTATTTCCGGCTATACGGTATATAAGTCTCTCAAGATTTGAAGAGATAAGTATGTCCATCGAGGGAGAGCTTGTAAGATGGAAATCCCTGTTTCTGTCGTAATCTCCCGTCTCGAAGAAATCGTAGAGAACCTTGTTAGTATTTGATGCGCAGATAAGCTTTCCCACGGGAAGCCCCATATTCTTTGCGTAAAACGCCGCAAGTATATTTCCGAAATTTCCGGTGGGGACAACAAAATTGACAGCCTCTCCGTCCTTTATCTTCCCTTCCTTTAAGAGCTGTGCATAGGAATATACATAATAAACTATCTGCGGAACAAGCCGTCCGATGTTTATCGAGTTGGCGGAGGAGAAACGGAAGCCCTTCTTTTCGAGCTCCTCTCCGAGTGCCTTGTCCCCGAACATTTTCTTTACGCCGGTCTGGGCATCGTCAAAGTTTCCCCTTATACCCACCACCAAAGTATTAGCCCCCTTCTGGGTTACCATCTGTTTCTCCTGGATGGGGCTGACTCCGTTCTTGGGATAGAATACTATTATCCTTGTTCCCTCCACATCGGCAAATCCCGCAAGGGCAGCCTTTCCGGTGTCTCCGCTTGTAGCGGTAAGGATAACTATCTCCTCTTTTATGTTGTTCTTTTTAGCCGAGGTTATCATAAGGTGTGGCAAAATGGAGAGTGCCATATCCTTAAAGGCAATGGTCGCTCCGTGGAAAAGCTCGAGATAATATGCGCCCTCCGCGTATACAAGCGGCGCGATGACCTCAGTGTCAAATTTTGAATCGTAAGCTCTCGTAATGCATCCCTTCAGCTCTTCCTCGGTAAAATCGGTAAGAAAAAGCTTCATAACCTCGTAAGCCACCTCCTGATAGCTCATTTCGGAAAGCTGCTTAAGACTCTTGTCAAGTGCCGGTATCTTCTCCGGTACAAAAAGACCTCCGTCACCGGCCAGACCTTTAAGGATTGCCTGTGATGCGGTAACCTTTCCCCCCTGCCCTCTCGTGCTGCTGTACATAATTTCCATAATCCTTTACTCCTCATTCAAATAAAACTGAATTTTTTCGTACAAAGCCTGTCTGCGTTCACGGTAGTACTCCTGTAACTCTGCTAATTTACAGTTTGAATAAAGTACCGATGATTCCTCTTCCGAGGGATGCGCCCACATTTCCGCCAAGGGTCTTTCCGAAGGATCCTCCTGCCGAGCCGAGGCTCTTGCCCAGCTGTCTTCCCACGGTTCCCGCTGTGGCCGATGCGACTCCCTTTACAGCGCTCTTTACAGCCTTCTGCTTTTGAGCCGCTGCCCTCTCGGCTGCCTTTTGCTCTGCCAGCGCCGCCTTTTCTGCGGCTCTTTGCTCCGCAAGTGCCTGCTTTTCAAGAGCCTTCTGCTCGGCAAGCGCCGCTTTCTCTGCGGCCTTTTCCTGTGCGATGCGCTCTCTTTCCGCCTGCTTTTCGGCTGCTATGCGTTCCTTTTCAGCCTGTTTTTCCTCCGCGATACGCTGTTTTTCAGCTTCCTTTTCCTCTGCGATACGCTTCTTTTCAGCCTCCGCAGCCTCTGCAAGCTCTATGTTTCTTCTCTGAAGGAATTCGTAAGCGGAATCTCTGTCAAAGTACTCCACATATTTTGTATAGAGGATATTTGCGTTAATCTCTCTCTGCCTTACATCGGGAGTGATTCCGCCCATCATACTCTGGGGCGGAAGAATCGTAACGCGCTTAACAACATTTGGAACACCGTTTTCATCGAGCATGGAAACGATTGCCTCTCCGGTCTGGAGCTCCATTATCGTGTTATAGGTATCAAATTCCGGATTCTCCCTGTAGGACTGGGCCGCTGCCTTGACAGCCTTCTGCTCGGATGGAGTGTAGGCGTGAAGCGCGTGCTGAACCTTGTTTCCCAGCTGGGCAAGTACGCCGTCCGGAATATCTCCGGGGCTCTGGGTGATGAAATAGATTCCCACGCCCTTTGAACGGATAAGCTTTACAACCTGCTCTATCTTTGCAACGAGGGACTTGGGAGCATCCTTGAAAAGAAGGTGTGCCTCGTCAAAGAAAAATACCATCTTGGGTCTCTCAAGGTCTCCCACCTCGGGAAGGCTTTCAAACAGCTCTGACATCATCCAGAGAAGGAAGGTTGCGTACATTGTCGGATTGTGGACAAGCTCCTGGCAGTCAAGGATCTGGATGGTTCCCCTGCCGTCGCAGTCTCTTGTAAGCCAGTCACCAATGGTTAGCGCAGGCTCGCCGAAGAACTGATCTGCGCCCTCGGTTTCAAGCGCCACCACAGAGCGGATAATAACCGCAAGGCTCTGTTTTGTGATATTTCCGTACTCCATGGAAAGCTCCGCGGCGTTCTCTCCGATGTACTGGAGCATTGCTTTTAAATCCTTCGTGTCTATAAGGAGCATTCCCTGATCGTCGGCGATCTTGAAGGCTATTGTAAGGAGGTCTGTCTGTACCTCGGTAAGTCCGAGTATTCTCGCAAGAAGAATGGGACCCATCTCCGTTACGGTGGTCCTTAAGGGCATTCCCGCCCTGCCGTACACATCCCAGAAATTCACGGGGTATTTCTTCATGGGAAATCTGTCCTGTGTAATGCCCAGTCCTTCGAGTCTTCCTGCGATCTTCTCGTTCATGACTCCGGCCTCACAGCATCCCGCAAGGTCACCCTTTACATCCGCAAAAAACACGGGTACTCCCGCATCGCTGAATGACTCTGCAAGAACCTTTAAGGTTATGGTTTTTCCTGTTCCGGTAGCTCCGGCGATAAGACCGTGTCTGTTTGCCATCTTGGGCAGCATAAAGATCCCTTCTCCGCTTTCTGTAAGACCTACCAGTATTTCCCCGTCAACAAACATTTGTATTCCTCCCGGTTTTTCTTATTTCCATATCGTTTTTTACTTCGCAAGCCGATATGAGTTTTTTCATTTATCCAAAGTATTATAACATAACTATAGCTTTCTAACAAACATTTCTTGGGCGGCGAAAGGCTTTTGCCCTCCCCGAAACCGGTCTGTTCGTGTTGAGAACAAAGCCGCGTTATGATATACTTTTATCAGTATGCTTTTTATATAAACCTAAGTCGTATTTAGGACCCGGGAGGAAGCGCCTTGAATAAGCAAAACAAAAGAAACATAATGACCGTCGCCTTTATAGGGGGCATTCTTATCGCCATAACCCTTATAATCGGCACCTATTGGATGGGTAAAAACGCAAGCCGCGACACGGTAAGCGCCGTAAGGAATGTAAGTCTCCTCTATCTCGATGAACTCACCGGAAGGCGGGAGCAGGTAGTTGCCTCCACCTTGAGCGGATATATTGACGATCTTGATGTGGCTGTGGGTATGATCGAGAAGGAGGATCTCTCAAGTCTCGAAAAACTGCAGGCATACCAGGCAAGGATGAAGCTACTCTACAATCTTGAAAAATTTGCATTCGTGGATGAGAACGGCCTTATCTACACATCCCGGGGGACCCGTACCGACATTGACCTGTATTCCTTCGATTACAAAACCCTCTCCTCCGCGGAGATTTCCCTCAAGAACCCGGAGTCTGACGATATCAAGGTAATCGTCGCAATCCCTGTGGACAACCTCCCCTTCGGGGATACGCATCTGCTGGTCTGCTTTATGGAGATGTACATGGATCATTTTCTAAGCCAGCTGTCCCTGCAGTCAGGCACCAACAGCACAACCTTCTGCAATATTTACACGAGTGAGGGACTGTCCCTTTCAAACAAGATCCTCGGCGGTCTCGCAAGTGAAAACAATCTGCTTTCTGCTCTCGAAAACGCGGACTTTGAAGAAGGCTACAATCTCGAAAGGGTAAGGCAGGATTTTTCAAACCGCGTAAACGGAGTTGTCTCCTTCACATACAGCGGTATAAGGGAAACCATGTGCTATGTTCCAATAAACGGAACAGACTGGATGCTGACATATCTCATACGGGAAAGCATCGTCAGTGAGCAGATAAACGCCATAACCGAGAATATAATAATAAGGAGTGTTATACAGTCCCTTATCACTGCACTTGTGCTCACAAGCGTTTTCATTATAATGATCGTACTCCTGCGCAGATCCTCCAAACTTGCCATGGAGAGAGAAACAGCCGAAATGCTCCAGCAGGAGCTGGAGGAGCGGATCGCGCTGCAGGATGAGTTGCTTTCACAGGAGAAGGCAAGTGCCCGTCAGGACAATATGATCACAGCACTGGCCTCCGATTACAGAAGCGTGTATTATGTTGATCTTGACACCAACAGCGCAGTGTGCTACCGCGGGGATGATAATCCGTCCGGGCAGTCCGGCAGCGAGGAAAGCTTCAGCTTTAATGAATATTTCACTTCATACGCGGAAAAATATGTGGATCCGGAGTATCTTGATGCTTTCCGCAAATTCATACAGCCTGAAAACATCCGTGAAAAGCTGAAAAAAGAGGTTATAATCGCCCTGCGGTATCTGGTTCACCGTGACGGGGTTGAGAGCTATGAGATGCTTAGGATGGCAGATGTAAACCACGATACAAGCTCCGGAGACAATGTGATACATGCGGTAGGTGTGGGCTTTACGGATATCGATGCCGAGATGAGGGATACTTTATCGAAAAACCAGGCTCTCGTCGACGCACTGAAAGCCGCCGAGGAGGCGAGCAAGGCAAAGACCGTCTTTCTCTCCAGCATGAGCCACGAGATACGAACCCCCATGAATGCCATTATCGGGCTGGACTCTCTCGCACTGCATGAGCCCGATGTTTCGGACAAGGTAAAGGATTACCTTGAAAAGATAGGGACCTCCGCCCAGCACCTTCTAAGCCTTATAAACGATATTCTAGATATGTCCCGGATCGAGTCCGGTAAAATGACGCTCAAGAATGAGGAATTTGCCTTCTCCAAGCTGATTGAGCAGATAAACAGCATTTTCAGCAGTCAATGCAGGGAAAAGGGTATTTCCTATGACTGTCACATAAAGGGAAAGCTAAGCGATCACTACATAGGCGACAGCACGAAGCTCCGTCAGGTAATAATCAACATCCTCAGCAATGCAGTTAAATTCACTCCCGCAGGTGGAAGGGTGTCCTTTATCACGGAAAAAACCGCTGCCTTTAACAACAGATCAACACTTAAATTTACTATCAGCGATACCGGTATAGGTATGAACCCAGAATTCATCCCCCGGCTTTTTGATTCCTTCAGCCAGGAGGATTCAAGCTCCACAAACCGCTACGGAAGCTCCGGTCTCGGAATGGCTATCACAAAAAGCATCGTGGACATGATGAATGGCGAAATAAGTGTTGAGAGCGAAAAAGGAGTCGGCACAACCTTCACACTTGTAATAACCCTCACGGATTCCGATAAGCACTCATCCGCAGGCGAAACGGAAAGACCGGGGATATCCACGGAAAATCTCTCGGTGCTTGTTATAGACGACGACCCCGTAGCCTGCGACCATGCCCGGCTTATCCTTGACGAGGTGGGCATAAAGAGCGACACCGCCCTCTCGGGAGAGAAAGCTCTCGAGATGATAAAGCTGCGGCATGCAAGGCAAAATCCCTACAACTTTATCATCGTTGACTGGCATATGCCGGAGATGGACGGAGTTGAGACCACAAGGCAGATCCGTTCACTCATCGGCGACGAATCCGCCATCATAATCCTTACCGCATATAACTGGGAGGATATATTCGATGAAGCCTCTTCCGCCGGGGTTGACAGCTTTATCTCTAAGCCCCTGTTCAGCGAAAACCTCCTTGAGGAATTCAAAAAGGCGCTTAAGAATAAATCCGGGATTGTGAAGACCGCTCAGAAAAAAGCCGAGCTTAAGGGCAGACGGATACTTCTTGCGGAGGATATGAGTGTCAATGCGGAAATAATGAAGCAGGTTCTTGAGATGAGGGAGATATCATCGGATCTGGCGGAAAACGGAAAGGTGGCAGTCTCGCTATTCTCCTCCTCTCCCGAGGGCTATTACGATGCAATACTGATGGATATACGCATGCCCGAAATGGACGGTATACAGGCAACCGCCGCTATCCGCGGAATGGAAAGGCCGGATGCAAAGAATATCCCCATAATCGCTCTTACCGCCAATGCCTTCGATGAGGATGTTCAGAGAAGTCTTCAGGCAGGTCTTAATGCCCACCTGTCTAAGCCGGTAGAGCCCGGATTGTTATTTGAGACCCTTGAAAGTCTCATTAAAAATTAAACCGATTAAAAAAGCCGGGTTGTGTTTACCCCGGCTTAATTAAGTGTTATAATGCAATTATGAGTAAAACAGAGAACAACATCAATGAACGCCTTGAAGGAGTGTTTCCCTCCAAACGCAAAGACGGAACCCCCTTCTACCGTTCCTCACTGACCTACAAAAACAAACATATCTCCCTCGGAAGCTATGACACTCCCCAGCAGGCTCACCAGGCTTACCGTATGGGCCGTCTTCTTCTTGCGGCCACATACACGAAGCTCGAGGACTACACAGAGGGAAATCCCCTGAGCTTTGAAAAATGGGTGGTGCTTTTAAACTTTCGGGACAACGACATCTATATCGGAACTCCGATCTATGTCGGCACAAAGATGTTCAGCTACTATCTTTCGCCGGACAAGGTTCTTAAATTCGATATGGATGATCTCTTCTATTTCTCCTCCCACAAGATCATGCAGCGCGGAGGACATCTGTTCGTCTCCGATTACGGGTCCCAGATAACGCTCTATACCCGCTTTGGGATCCGTCCCTATGCGGTTGAGGGAGTGGACTATAAATTTGTAAACGGGGACAAATCTGACTTCAGACGCCAGAATTTAAAGGTCGTAAACTCCTATCACGGAGTCCGTCCCGGCGCAAGGGGAAATTTCCACGCAAGGATACATTTAAACGGCTATTTCCACATAGGAACCTATGAAACGGCACTTGAGGCTGCCATCGCCTACAACAAGGCAGTGGATATTGTACGAAAAGCCGGATGCAAAAAGAATTTTCTCCAGAACTATGTGGAGGAAATAACGCCCCGTCAGTACGCGGAGCTGTATTTCAAGCTCCCGCTTTCCGACAATATCCTTAACTTTAAAGCGTAAAGAAGGAAACCGCATCGTTAAGATGCTCGTTGATTGCTCTCATCTCCTCGGTCCTTGCCTGTGTATCGGTGCAGGCGTCGGTTACTGTCGAGCAGCTTGCCGAAACCTCCTGGGCGCTCGCTCCCAGCTCCTATGAAATCGCACCGAGATCGGTGGTGGCGCTTGTAAGCTCGTTCTTTATATTGTCAAGCTCCGCAGCCATCTCGGAGATAGAGCCGATTCCCGCAACGCTCTCGTCCACCGCTCCGGAAAGAACAGCGAACTTTCCCTGGGTTTCCGTGATATATCCCCGTTCCGCCTCGATGATCGATCTTACCTTTTCCGCAACGCTTACGGTCTCGCTTGATATCGTCGTAACCTTCTGTACGATATCGTTTATCTTTGCCGCATTCGCCGAGCTGCTCTCCGCAAGCTGCTTGATGCTCTCCGCAACAACCGCGAATCCGCGTCCTGCCTCTCCCGCTCTCGCTGCCTCGATGGATGCGTTCAGGGAAAGGAGCTGTGTCTGGCTCGCGATGTCGTCTATCATCTGTACTGATTCCGAGATATCCTTTACCGCGTCGTTGGTGGCGCTAATCTTATCACTTATCTCACTCACCGCCTGTACACTCTCGTTGCTTGATTTAAGCACAGTCTCCATATACTCGGAGGCATCACTGTTGGCAACCATGATCTCATCGGAGGCGTTCTTAAGTATCGTGATATTCTCGTTTAATCTCTCGATATCATCCCCGAGCTGGATAGCCTTTTCGGACATACTCTGTGCAGACTCCGCAACGCTCTGGGAGGTCTCCGCAACCTCATTTATCGCCTCGTTTATCTGGCTTATACTCTCAACATTATGTCCGGTCTTCTCGTCCACCTCTACAACAGCTGTTCCGAGGCTTTCCGCGGAATCCTTAACGGTTCCCACCGCATTTTGAAGCGCTCCCTTTAATTCGGTAGTTGAGCCTATAAGTGAGCTTATCTCGCTTACATGG
Organism: Lachnospiraceae bacterium; assembly: GCA_017479285.1. Lineage (GTDB taxonomy): Bacteria > Bacillota > Clostridia > Lachnospirales > Lachnospiraceae > AC2028. The sequence goes on along the minus strand of JAFVCL010000014.1, from coordinate 1,594 downwards.
CTCTTTGCGTCAAGCGAAACCGTAAGATTTCCGTTTGCAAGCTGCTCCGAGGTATCCGCCAGCTGCTTGATCGGGGTAGCGACGAGCCTTGCGATAAGAAAGGCAACTACCGCAAACACCGCAACGATGGCAACGCCAATCAGAATATTTGTGATTAATATCTTTGTTATAGCCGCCTCAACGGTCTCCATGGGTTCTCCGGCAAATGACATTCCCCAAACATTGCCATCGGCATCATATATCGGCATATAGAATACATAATATTTATTTCCGCCTATAACGACATTATCCCTTTTAACGGTCTGTCCGGCCTGACATGCAGCCCAGATATCATCCGCCGCGGTTGTGCCTATATTTCTGCTTCCGTCGGCGTTTCTTATTGATGTTATGTATCTCTCATTTCCCTTGAAAAGAGTTATATCCACTCCATTCTTTTTAAAGCTGTCCGCAAATTCAAAGCTGGTCTCATCCTGGGCGATTATGCCGTTTTCGATGTCATACTCAAAGTATTTGTTGGCACCTGTGGCGGCAACCTCAAGTCTCTCATATACTCCCTCCACAAGATTGGATTCCAGCTCACCGACAGCGACAAGTGTAAGTGCAAGCGCTCCTACAACAAGAGGAATCAGCGCAAAAAGGATCTGCATAAGGTATATTGAAATACCACTCTTCTTTTTCATCTTCATCTACTCCTTTACACATTGGTTTTAATTTATATTTTTAAAAAATATATTGATATTTTAACATTCCGGATAAATAAGGTAAATAATTTTCCCACCCCGAAATATATACATGTTTTGTATATGTATATATTATATTTATTTAACCTTTCTCCCCTTATTCCAAGTATATCATTATTCCTGGTCTTCCCTGAAAAAACATACAAAAGGGACAGGCGCCTCCGATGAAGGAAGCGCCTGTCCCCGAATAATGTGTTATGAATAATGTGTATTAAGCATTTTTTATGCGGAGTACAACATCCTTAAACCGACTGTATCCTTAAAGTGTGAAGAATGAAACCGCCTCGGAAAGATGCTCGTTGATCGCTCTCATCTCCTCGGTTCTTGCCTGTGTATCGGTGCAGGCATCGGTTACTGTCGAGCAGCTTGCCGAAACCTCCTGGGCGCTCGCTCCCAGCTCCTCTGAAATCGCTCCGAGGTCGGTGGTGGCGCTTGTAAGCTCATTCTTTATATTGTCAAGCTCCGCAGCCATCTCGGAGATAGAGCTGATTCCCGCAACGCTCTCGTCCACCGCTCCGGACAGAACGGCAAACTTTCCCTGGGTTTCCGTGATATATCCTCGCTCCGCCTCGATGATCGATCTTACCTTTTCCGCAACGCTTACGGTCTCGCTTGAGATCGTCGTAACCTTCTGTACGATATCGTTTATCTTTGCCGCGTTCTCCGAGCTGCTTTCCGCAAGCTGCTTGATTCTCTCCGCAACAACCGCGAATCCGCGTCCCGCCTCTCCGGCTCTCGCCGCCTCGATGGATGCGTTCAGGGAAAGGAGCTGTGTCTGGCTTGCGATATCGTCTATCATCTGTACTGATTCCGAGATATCCTTTACCGCCTCGTTGGTTGCGCTTATCTTGTCG
>JAFVCL010000013.1 GCA_017479285.1 Lachnospiraceae bacterium | reverse complement strand
TGGCGCCAACCCTTTCCTGGGATGCTTCAGAAAGCTCTGCAACAACCTACAAAATGTAGTTGCAATCACCTACATTTTTGCTTTGCAACAACCTACATTTTTGATCTGCAACTTTCTACATTTTTATTTTACAATAAACAGCACAGGTTCGCTAATGCATAAAGAATACTCATACATATCATGTATAAGAATGGATAATCCTGTTTACGGAAGCTTTATATTCAGCGCCGGTGGAAGCTTTCATAAGGCGTTTGAATTCATCCTCCCTGTCCGGGAAGCTTGCGATCAGGTAGGTCCATAATTCTTTCAGTTTGAAGAGTACATCGCGCTCGCCGCTCATTATACTCATATATTCATCGTACAGCTCGTTAAGAAAACCTTGTAACCGACTGTCATAAATGTCGAAATCCTTCATTTCTGCCAGCATAGGGTTTCTGAGAAGACCCCGGCCCAGCATTATGCCATCATCGGTTTCCAGATGATCTCGCAGAGAAGACACATCAAAGATGTCCCCGTTATAGATCACGGGGCATTTTACTTTGTTTTTTATGATTTTAAAAGAATCCGGGTTGGGGGTTCCCTGATAAAATTCTTCGCGTATTCTGGGGTGGACGATGAGCTCCTTGAAAGGATAGTCTGCGAATATTTCTGCCAGTTCCTCCGCTTCGTCGTGACTCCAAAAACCGCATCTTGTTTTTATTGTAATATCCGGTAAGTCATTTTCGGAAAAAACATCTTCGAAGAATACGCGAAGGTTTTCCTTGTTTCTAAGAAGCCCCGCGCCTTTTCCCTTTGTAACCACTGTGGCGGCGGGACATCCGAGGTTCAGGTTTACCTCGTCATAACCCAGTCCTTTAAGCATTTTTGCTGCCCAGGCAAAATCTGTCCCGGCAGCAGTCAGTATCTGGGGTGTCATGTCTTTCTCAAAGGGGATGTATTCTCTGGTCTCGCGCTTCTTTAGATTATGGGTACTTGTAACCACGATAAAAGGGGAGAAGTATCTGTCTACTCCACCAAAATATTTTTTATGAACTTTTCTGTATACGGGGGTTGTGATCCCCTCCATAGGTGCGAAATATATCTTACTCATTCTTCAAAGTATAGCACAATTTTTTGACGATATGGTACGATGTCGCAAGGCATTATACCTGCGCCGGGCGAATAGTATCACTGTGCTACGGTGTATAGTGCGTAGAAATACCCTTTTCGCTCAATCAGTTCGTCAAATCGTCCCTGCTCCTTTACTGCGCCGTCCTTAAGGACGAGAATTTCATCATATCTTTTTAACAGTCCTGCATCAAGAGAATGGGTTACCACGATACGGGTCATTCCCTTGAGGTCAAGTATATCGCTTGAAACCTGATGGGCTGTCCGTGCATCCAGGGAAGCAGTTACTTCGTCGGCAAGAAGAACAGAAGATTTTTTAAGAAGACTTCTTGCGATGGAAATCCGCTGTTTTTCGCCTCCGGACAGTTCCCTGCCGTTTTCACCACACATGCAGTCCTCACCGCGCTCGGAGACAAGATCATTTAAGTGGGCGCGATTTATCGCACTTTCTACCTCTGAATCCGGGAATTCTCTGAACATGGTAATATTATCCCTTATTGAGGCATTGAAAACGAAAACATTCTGGGATATAACGGAGATGTTTTCGTAGAGCGATTCCGGTGTGATATCTCTGAGATTTAAATCGTCAAAAAAGATATTACCCTCGTAGCCATCCTCCCTCGTTCGGGTCAGAAGATTAAGGAGGGTCGATTTTCCGCTTCCGCTTGCTCCCACTATTGCATACGCTTTCCCTGCTTCAAATTTCAGAGAGATGTTATTTAAAACATTAGTATTCTCATCATAACCAAAGGTTACATTCTGAATTTGTATTTCTTTTTTTACGGGGGTTAAATTATGCGCCGGACCATCATCGGTGCATTCTGTATTTTTTTCAAGTATACCGGCAAGCTTTTCGATAAGAGCTGACCCGGCTTTTCTTTTTGTCAGAAGGTTTGGCAGCTGTGAAACGGGGCTTATAACAAAATTCATAAGCTGAATGAAAACAATTATTGTTCCCGGTGAGAGCCTTCCGGTTCTGAGGGCTATGAGCGCGCCGGCGAAGAATACACCGAGTTGAGCGATGAGACCTGTACCGGACCCGATCATCTGAATGATCAGCTCCAGCCTTCGCTTGGAGAATTTTTCATTCTCAAGATTTTTATTGCTTTTGGAAAACAGTTTTATTATCTCAAGTTCTGCCTTAAAGCTCTTTATAACGGCAAAACCGGCCAGACAGTCGGTGAGAGTCGATGTAAAGTCGGCACTTTTGTCGGATACGCGTTTTGTCACTTCACCCATTTTTCCCCCTGTGATAAGCGATGCGGCGAAGGGAATCGCGGTAAGTATGAGAGCTATACCGGTAAGCAGCGGACTGTAAAGAAGCATCATTGTAAGAGCTCCGGCAAAGGAAACGATCTGCAGAATAATAGAAAAGATATTGAGTATATAGTCATTTTCTATGATCGATACATCGTTTGTAAGAGCCGAGAGATAGCTTGAAGCGTCCTCTCTGTAAAATGATGATATACTTTTCCGGGTTAGCATTTTAAAGGCGTAGTCCCTGTACCTTATAAGGGCGCTCCTTATAAAACGGGGCCGGACAGCATACTCAAGCATATACACGGCAAAGCCATAGACAAATATACCGCAGCAGAGAATTGCGAGTGTTTTCACATTCCTGGATCCGGTGACGCCCGAGGCGGTGTCCACAAGCTGCTGCATGATCCACGAGAACATAAGATTTAGCAAAGCAGTGGCAATCGAAACAAGAACACCGCATACGAAAAAGAATCTGTTTTTGAAATAGAATTGAGATATTAAACTTTTTTTCATGATATAAGACCTCCGTTTTTATTCATTTATGACTTCGTAATAAAGCTTTGTAAATCTTTCATCCTTGAAGGAGAGAGCTGTTTTCTCTATGGCTGACATGGCTTCTTCACCTATGGTGTCATAAACCACACTCTCAGAGTCTTTAAAGAATTTCAGAGAGTCCATGCTATAATCGGGGGAAGCGTCAAAGTGTTTTGCGGTTTTAACTGCATATCGCAGGCATTTACGGGCTTTTTCCATATTTTCATCAAGGTATGTAAAGGCTTTTGTGATATAAGCGGCGACGATCATCTTGTCGACAAATGAAGTCCATCCTTCCTTTTTAAATCCTGCAAGAAAATCGATGAACATATCCGATAGCTCCCGTGCTTTATGTATATCGTGTCTTGCCTCATACACATTCATAAGCCCAAAGTAAACATTTATGAATGAAATCAGCATTCTGTTAAGAGCCTTTATAAGGTATTTTTCGCCCTCATCATACTCATTCAGGGAAGAAGAGAGCTGGTATCCAATCTCAGGGTCGAAATATCCGAGGGAATTGTTTTTCTTTAGAAGCTCAACAGCTTTCCGGGTCTCATTAAGCCCAAGGTAACATCTGGAAATGTTTTCGGTAATGCTCATCTCCGTTATATCGGGATCACTGTTTTGGGAAAGTAGTGAAAGTGATTTTTCGAAGAGCTCCAGTGCCGTGCGCAGGAGTTCTTTGTCAGAGCGCTCCAATCCGAAAAGCATATAAAACTTGGCACATTTGTAAATGATCTCGAAGGAATGGGGGTATTTTTTAACGGCCATCCTTACATCATCAATTCCGGAGAAATCCTTTTGGGAAAGGTAATTCCGAAGCCGCTCCTTGAAGACTTCCTGTCTTCCGTCCTTGATCTTATATCCGAGAAGTGCATCCACGGAGCTGTCGAAATAATCCGCCATCTCTATGATAAGACCAAGCTCGGGCACGGACATACCGGTCTCCCATTTGTGGACAGCTCCAACGGTTACTCCGAGTACCTCCGCAAGCCGTTCCTGGGTCAGACCGAGTCGCTTTCTGTTGGCGTGTATATTTTCTGACAGAGATATATTCATTGGTACAGCCTCCTTGATGATTGGTTTTGTTCATGGGTTATGAAAAGTTAAACTGACAATTCCACCGGTGGAAAAGTACATTTGCAGTTATATTATAGCAATCGGAAAGATGTAATTCTGAACTTTGCATAAAAGTTACACTAAAAGCCCATAGTCACCATTCGTTCCCTTCCTCGCTGGTCATAAATGATAGTATCTGATCCAGTGATCGGTTG
>JAFVCL010000012.1 GCA_017479285.1 Lachnospiraceae bacterium | reverse complement strand
CCGCAGGTGCTATACGCTGGGCAGACTTAAAGGAGACCATTTCGTCGGAGCCGTCCTGGTACTTGCGGTTCTTGCATGTCTCACACTCGCAGTTTGGATCGTCCGAATGGCCTTTTGCGCGCATCTTGCCATTCTTACCGCTTTTCTTATCCTCATCTCCGGGAAGAGTGTTCAGCTTCTCATCTTCATCTGCATCCTTGTTCCATGGCAGATTCCTCAGAGCAGCATCCTCTTTCCCGGTACCGGTTTCAAACCCGATACCCGGCTTATACCCATAAGCGCCGTTCCTATATGAATCTGGATTAAAATTCATCCCTATCATATATATTTACCCGTATCTATTCCGTATGTACTCCAATCGAAATCCTCTCCGAAAGTCTGTTCATACATATCTTCGTATGTCTTCATCATATTTCCGAGAGAATCCGAGGTAAGTACCGTAACCATTGAAACAACAAGGATCACCAGTCCGATAAAAAGTCCGGCGGCGGATGCTATCACTCCGGTCATGGCTTTTCGTGGAAGATTCTTTCCCCGCCTCGAACTGAGCATTGCCAGTATTATACCGACAGCAGCAACAGGAACCGCGAAAGCCGAAAAGAACGCCGATACCGCCAGTCCGAGAGATATAAATCCACAGATCATGGAAGCCCTGGCAAAGGTAGCATTCGTACCCATAGGATTTTCCGGCGTACCGTAATATCCCCCGTATGAATTTTGCTCATTTCCGCTTCCGTACATTGACACTGTATATCCCGTTCTGTTCAGGATCCTTTCCTTAACCACATATAATATCTCTATTTATAATTTACCATTTTATTTGGATAATGGCAATCCTTTATTTACAGAAACACGAGCCTGCGTCTGCAGGCTCGTGTCATTGTCAGTTAAACCTTTTTGTCAATTAGATCTCTGTGTTATTCTCGGAAGCCTTCTGCTTATCCTTCTTAACTTTTCTCGAGATACCGTAGCCGGTTCCGCCTGTGATAGCTGCTACGATAAGAAGCCACCACCAGTTCCACTTTCTCTTGGTCTGGATACCCTCTGCAAGAGCGGATTCCTCGTTTCCGATATTAGTGGTCTCCTGTGCTCCGATTCCGCCTGCAAGTGCAGAATCCTCATTTTCGATAGTCTCGATAGTCTGTGCATCCTCTCCGGCACCCTGAGCATCTCCGGCAGCATTTTCATCGGCTGCTGCATCTCCAACTGCTCCGGCAGCGTTGTCATCTACTACCTGGTTAGCCGGATTCTCAGGATTTGCGATTGCGGGGATAACGGGTGCAAGAGGTGCTGCTTCATCATCGATGTTTTCCGCTCCGTTGCCTGCTGCTCCATCGTCTGCCGCTGCGCCGTTGTCGTCAGCTCCTGCTGCTCCGTCGTCTGCTGCTGCGCCGTTGTCGTCAGCTCCTGCTGCTCCGTCGTCTGCCGCTGCGCCGTTGTCGTCAGCTCCTGCTGCTCCGTCGTCTGCCGCTGCGCCGTTGTCATCAGCTTCTGCTGCTCCGTCGTCTGCTGCTGCGCCGCCATTGTCGTCAGCTCCTGCTGCTCCGTCGTCTTCTGCTGCGCCGTTGTCGTCAGCTTCTGCTGCTTCGTTGTCTGCTGCTGCGCCGTTGTCGTCAGTTCCTGCGGTTCCGTCGTCTTCTGCTGCGCCGTTGTCGTCAGTTCCTGCGGTTCCGTCGTCTTCTGCTGCGCCGTTGTCGTCAGCTCCTGCTGCGCCGTCTTCTGCTGCTGCGCCGTTGTCGTCAGCCCCCGCGTCATCTCCTGCCACGCCTGCAGCATCGTCCGTTGCGTTCGCATCTTCGTCGCCGGTTCCGTTGTCTGCAACATCTTCAACAACTGCAACCCTGAATTCTCTATCAGCAGCTTCGACAGCCCTGTCTGCCTCCTCCCGGGCTTTCTCGGCATTGGCAACTGCTTCGTTTGCAGCTTCCTGTGCCTTCTCATAATTATCAACTGCTGTATCGTAATATCCCTGCATAAGGTCAAGTGCATCCTTGCTTACACCGGCCTGAGCCTTAAGTCCCTCAAGAGCCTTAGCCATATCAAGAACCTTCCGGTAAGCTTCCTTGACAGCAGCAAGTTTAGCCTGAGCTGCCTTATTGGCATCGTCAGCTGCAACCACCTTGTCAGCGGCAGAAGCGGCTGCTTCCTTAGCGGAGGTCTCTGCATCAGCGGCATCAGTTGCTTCCTTTGTGAGTCTGTCGAGCGTATTCTGAGCCTCTGTAACAGCATTATCTGCTGCGGCCTTCTCTACATCTGCGGCTTCCTTGGCAGCCTTAGCAGCTTCTACAGCCTTATCTGCCGCATCCTTCTCTGCATCTGCGGCTTTCTTGGCAGCCTCAGCATCTTCTACAGCCTCATCTGCCTCAGCCTTCTTTGCATCTGCGGCTTCCTTGGCAGCCTCAGCAGCTGCAAGTTCCGTATTGGCTGTCTCCAAAGCCTCGGCAGCTGCTTTTGCATTGTCGGATGCTTCACCCTCCTTCGCTACGGCCTCATCGTACTTTGCCTTAGCAGCTTTAGCAGCCTCTTCTTTCTCTGTAAGAACCGTCTTCGCTGCGTTAAGCTCGTTCTCCGCATTAGTCTGGTTACTCTTTGCGGTCTCTAATTCCGAAGCGGCGCCATCTGCTTTAGCCTTAGCCTCGGTTGCAGCCTGCTGCTTATCCGCTAAATTGCTGCCGGCCTCATCTGCTTTAGCCTTAGCCTCGGTTGCAGCCTGCTGCTTATCCGCAAGATCATTTTCCGCTTCAGTTGCAGCCTGCTGCTTATCTGCAAGTATAGCCTTAGCCTCGTTAAGCTTCTGCTCTGCTGCGTCTTTCGTGCTTATAGCTTCTGTCAAAGCAGCATCTGCCGCATCCTTCTCTGCATTAGCTTTATCCAATGCTTCATCCGCTGCATCCTTCTCTGCATTAGCTTTAGTCAATGCTTCATCCGCTGCAGCCTTATCTGCATTAGCTGCAGCAAGGCCACTCTTTGCATCGGCAAGATCCTTCTCTTCATCGGCAACCTTCTTTTCAGCGTCCTCAACAGCCTTTGCCAATCTATCTAATTCATCCTTTGTAGTCTTTTCATTAGCAACCGCCTTGTCATACGCTGCTTTAGCGCTGTTGAGCTCCGCAAGCGCAGCATCAACTACCGCCTGAGCAGCATCAGCTTCTGCCTTCTTCTCATCTGCGGTTTTGCCGGCTTCATCTGCGTTTTCCTTGGCTGTATTAGCGGCAGCCTCAGCGTTTGTGGCATCTTCAAGAGCCTTACTTGCCGTTGCAGCTGCAGCATCTGCAGCATCCTTGGCTGCTTCAGCAGCTTCCAGAGCTTCGTTTGCCTGTGTCTGCGCTTCATTTACAGCGGCCTGAGCCGTCTCCACTGTGAAATCTTTGTATGCATCATGGAAAGTGGTTTCTCTGTAGAACTCACCAAGATCAGTTACATTGGTCTCCTTATATACAGTAGCAACAAGTTCAGATTTATTAACTTCTACATATTCATAGTGACCATGCTTTTTATTACCAACCCATACCTGCTCGGTTGTTGTATAGTCTCTGTAATACTCTATCTTACTGTCGCTCTCCTCGACCCGGTAATCCTCGTACTGTGAAATATCAACTTCTTCTTTATACCATCCATGGAAACCATAATGATATTCATAGTATTTAGTGCCTACTTCAACTTCATTCAGAACAAACCAGTGAGAGGATACGTCTTTATCATTATAGTTATATTTTGTCTCAAAAGTATATGTGAAGGCCTTTGATACCTCTTCGCCATCCATGACATAATTTACATATATGTAATCTCCGGATGTAGTAAATTGAAGAGTATCAACATCAGCACCAAGTTCATACAATCTGTATTTCAGGAGACTTTCAGCCAGCACCTTATCAGCTTCATCTATACTTCCACTCTTTGTTTTATTGAAAATGGCAATCTCATCATCTTCAGCCTGTTTTATTCCAAGAATGAAATTCGCTCTGTTGAGTTCATCCTGTGCCTTGGCAAGATCCGCCTCCGCCTGAAGCTTATCGGCATCTGCCTTCGCCTTTGCATTATCTGCGGCTTCCTTGTCTGCTTCTGCCTTCTCCTTTGCTGTCTGTGCATCTGCAAGTGCTTTTGCTGCCGCTTCTTTTGCCGCTTCTGCCTCGGCTAACGCAGCATTAGCCTCATCCAGTGCCTTCTTTGCAGCTTTTATCTCATCAGCATGCGCGTCAACCTTTGCCTGCGCGTCAGCGAGAGCCTGCTTAGCTGAAGTTACAGCAGCCTTAGCTGCTTCCCATGCCTTATCCGCTTTATTGTAAGCTTCCTTAAGAGCTGTTAACTCTCCATTAGCTGCCGCAAGTGCATCCTCCGCAGCAGTCACTGCCTGCTCTGCAGCGGTTACTTTCTGAGCTGCATCCGATACAGTCTGCTCTGCGGTTGTAACATTATTTTCTGCGGTCTCAGCATTACTCTTAGCTGTCTCCAAAGCAGCTGCAGCTTCCTGCGCAGCTGTAGTCTTTGACCCGACATCAACTGTTGCATCATCAAAAGCCTTCTGCGCAGCATCAACCTGACCCTGTGCCTCGGTTACGGCTGCATCGGCTGCATCCTTTGCAACCTGTGCACCGGCAAGCTCATTATTTGCTTCGGCAAGCTTACTGTCTGCAGTTTCCTTTGCCTTCTGCGCATCGGCAAGCTCTTCATTTGCTTCGGCAAGCTTACTGTCTGCAGTTTCCTTTGCAGCCTCAGCATCTGCCACTTTCTGCTCAGCTTTTGCTAACTCCTGTTTTAACCGCTCAACTTCTTCCCCTGCGGTTTCCTCATCAGATTGCGCCTGTTCAAGAGCATCCTTGGCATTTTTTAAATCTTCCTGTGCGCTCTTATATGCCTCGGCTGCATTGTCTGCTTTTTGCTTAGCTTCAGCCTGTTCAGTTACTTCTCTGTCGTAGTCGTCAACTGCTTTGTTATAAGCCTCCTTAGCAGTATCCTGCGCATCAGTAGCTTCAGCCAACTTATTCTGTGCGGTCTGAGCAGCCTCTGCCTTTTCTGCGGCTGTTTTTTCGGCAGACTCTAAGCTCTCCTGTGCACTATCTACAGCGGCTTTTTTCTCTTCAGCATTCTTGCGTGCTTCTTCCAGAGCTGTCTTCGCAGCCTCTGCCTCTTTGTCAGCCGCAGCCTTTGCCTCTTCCGCAGCTTTGGCATTGCTGTCGGCCTGCTGACTTGCTGTCTTTGCGGTTTCAAGATCGTCAGCTGCCTGGTCTGCTGCCGCCTGTGCCGCATTAAGTGCAGCCGTAGCGCCCTCTATCGCATCCTTAACATCGCCCTTGCCCGCGTTGTTGACTATACCGTCCTCATTCGTGGCAAGATCGATGGAATCAAGACCATATTCGTCGATAATTCTGCTAAGCTCTGCCTCTGCAGCCTCTACAGCCGTATTCGCCTTATTGTAAGCTTCCTGAGCCGCATCGACCTTCTGCGCTGCCTGCTCCTTAGCGTCATTTGCGAGCTGTGCAGCTTTTCCTGCCACTTCTGCCTGGTCTGCCGCATCTTGCGCAGCTGCCTGTGCATCATCCGCAAACTCCTGCGCAGCTACCTTTGCAGCGTCTGCCGCTGCCTGTGTATCATACTCTTCGGTTGAAAGAGCCTCAGCCCTGTCCGCAGCCTCAGTTGCGGTCTCTATATCCGCTTCGGTAAGAACTACTGCAGCCTCAGCGCTCTCTGCGGCATCGCCGGAAACCTCTGCATCCTTTTCGGCAACCGTAACCGCATCCTCTGATGCAGCCTCCTCGTACTCATTTACAGCCTCTTCAGCCTTTGTGTTAAGCTCATCAAGACCTTCTACGGTCTTGCCAATATTGCTGAGAGCAACGGCTACTCCGCCGAGGTGTGCGTCTACATCGGACACTTCAGCTTCGGCTTCGGTCTCTACAGTCTCATCCATAGCGGACTCGGTAGCTTCCTGTGCTTCTTCTACCGCCTCTGAAACCTCTGCATTGAGAGCCTCTGTCTGCTCTGCAGCTTCTTCCGTTCCTTCAATCGTCTCCGGAACATTATCCTCTGTATTATCTGCCTCCTCTGCAAATACGCCGAGGTTTAAAGAACCTGCGGTAAGTACTGTTGATATTCCGATTGAAATTGCCCTGATAATGTTTTTGTTTACAAGTTTACTCATTTTTTTCTCCTTTACTTTAGGCTTGCATATATTACTGGGTTAAATATGTAACTGATTTGGTGCATCCCCGGTCATTATTCAAAATTTAATCTCTCAAATAAAAACTCAAGAACATCATTGGTAAATCTCTTTGCATTGATCCCGACAGTAAAGCTGCCATCCTCATTCTTTATCTGTCTCTTTACATCCGCGTACATTATCATCGTCTCGGCAACTATTATAACCGACTTTCCGACGATATCGGGTGTCTCCGGCGGCATCTTGAGTCCCATGCCCAAAGGCGAGACATTCTCGACCTCCACAAAGTATCTCTCCTGAGTGTCGCAAACGACAACTACACTTTGAAGCGTGAAATCAATTCTTGTTATGGCTCTTTTTTCCTGCATTATTTTAATTCACCTTCTTTCTCATTTTTACCTTCTTAAAAATATCATCTGCCAAGTCTATTTACAATAAGTATGGGACGAGTAGCATTTTTAAGGGACAAACAGCCCCAAAAAAAGCATACCGCCCTGCGATATGCCCTTATTTAATCTTCTACAGTTCCTCGTCATCCCCCTCTGCCATGACACCGCCCATGCTCTTCCACTTAAGATAGCCGGTTATAAAGGGATCGAGCTTCCCGTCAAGAACTCCGCCCGCATCGCTGGTTTCTACGGCCGTCCTCCTGTCCTTTACCATTGTATAAGGCTGGAGTACATAAGAACGGATCTGGTTTCCCCACGCGATATCCTTAACCTCTCCGCGTATATCCGAAAGCTTCTCCGCATTAGCCTCCTGCTTTAAGATAAGGAGCTTTGCTTTAAGCATCTGCATTGCCTTGTCCTTGTTCTGGAACTGGCTTCTCTCATTCTGACAGGTAACGACCGTACCCGTGGGAATATGCGTTATCCTTATGGCGGAGGAGGTCTTGTTTATATGCTGACCGCCGGCGCCGCTTGAACGGTAGGTATCGATACGCAGATCCTTCTCGTCGATATCCACATCAGTATCTTCCTCAATATCCGGCATTACATCAAGGGACACAAATGAAGTCTGGCGCTTTGCCTGGGCGTTGAAGGGCGAGATACGGACAAGTCTGTGTACACCCTTCTCGGACTTCATATACCCGTAAGCATTTACTCCGTTTATCTGGAAGGTAACGGATTTTATGCCGGCTTCATCGCCGTCGAGCATATCGAGAACCTCGACGCTGAAGCCGTGTCTCTCCGCCCAGCGCGTATACATACGATAAAGCATACTGCACCAGTCGCAGCTCTCCGTTCCGCCCGCGCCGGCGTTAAGCTCAAGTATCGCATTGCACTTGTCGTATTCCTCCGAAAGCAGGGTGCTTATACGAAGCTCCTCGAGCTCGGAGATATACTCGTCAAGCTCCGAGCGGACCTCGTCCACCATTGACTCGTCATTTTCCTCATTCCCGAGTTCGATAAGCGTAAGGATATCGTCATACTGGGTATTAAGCTTTTTGGAGAGTTCAAGAGTATCCTTCATATTCTTGAGTTCCTTCATCTTGGCATTGGCCTTTTCGGGCTCATTCCAAAAATCCGGCTCCTCCATCTGCCTCTCAAGCTCCTCTATTCTCTTTTCCTTATTCGCGATATCAAGGGAGCTTTCGACCTCATGCATGGTCTGCTCGTATCCCTGAAGCTCGGATTTCATCTGTTCCAATGCAACTATCATTTTAAAATCAAACCTTTCTCAGTCCGTGGCACAGCTTGTATTTCTTTCCGCTTCCGCAAGGGCAGGGATCATTGGGGAATATCTTCTTTTCCTTCTTTACGGGGCCCTTTGAAACAGTATCATCCTTATTGGTACCCGTAACCTTTGCCACCTGCTCACGCTCTATCTTCTGCTCCACGCGGATATGGAGAAGCAGCCTTACTGTATCCTCGCGGATATTCTGCGTCATCTCATCGAACATCGCGTAACCGTTCATCTTGTACTCGACGAGGGGATCTCTCTGACCGTAGGCCTGAAGTCCGGCGCCCTGGCGGAGCTGATCCATATCGTCGATATGATCCATCCACTTTCTGTCTATTACCTTGAGGAGGATGACACGCTCGATCTCTCTTATCTGCTCGGGATCGGCAAACTCCGCCTCCTTTGATTCATAAAGCTTTACGGCTTCTTCCTTGAGCTGCTGCTTGAGTCCGGATTTTTTCTGCTTCTGTACTCTCTCCGGAGTAATGGGAGCAAGCGGGATAATGGGAAGAAGGAGCTCGTTCAATTCCACAAAGTTCCAGTCCTCGAAGGGTGTATCCTCGCCGATAACGGTATCGACACTGCTCTCTACGATGTCGGTCATCATCTTATAGATGTAATCCCTCATGCTCTCACCGCCGAGAACCTTGTTACGCTCCTCATATATGATCTCTCTCTGCTCGCTCATAACCTTATCGTATTCAAGCAGATTCTTACGGATTCCGAAGTTGTTGGCCTCAATCTTCTTCTGGGCCGATTCGATCGCATTGGAGAGCGCCTTGTGCTCGATCTCCTGCCCCTCCGGAATACCGAGGGCGTTAAAGGCTCCGATAAGTCTCTCGGAACCGAACAGCCTCATAAGGTCATCCTCGAGGGAAATATAGAATTTGGACTCACCGGGGTCTCCCTGTCGTCCGGAACGGCCGCGGAGCTGATTGTCGATACGCCTTGATTCATGGCGCTCTGTTCCGATTATCTTAAGTCCTCCGGCGGCTCTCGCCTCCTCGTCAAGCTTTATGTCCGTACCACGGCCGGCCATGTTTGTCGCGATGGTCACAGCGCCGTGTCTTCCTGCCTCCGCAACTATCTCTGCCTCCCGCTCATGGAACTTGGCGTTAAGGACATTGTGCTGTATTCCGCGCTTTGTAATAAGGCGGCTTATCTCCTCACTGGCATCGATATTGATCGTACCCACGAGCACGGGCTGTCCCTTAGCGTGCGCCTCCTCGATGGCATTTACGATGGCTCCGAGTTTTTCTCTTCTCGTCTTGTATACCGCATCCTGATGGTCGATCCTTATAACAGGTCTGTTCGTGGGAACCACGATAACATCCATGCCGTAGATCTCTCTGAACTCGTTTTCCTCGGTAAGGGCGGTACCGGTCATTCCGCACTTCTTCGTAAAGAGGTTGAAGAAATTCTGGAAGGTTATGGTTGCAAGAGTCTTGCTCTCGCGCTTAACCTTGACATGCTCCTTCGCCTCGATAGCCTGGTGCAGACCGTCGGAATATCTTCTTCCGGGCATTATACGCCCGGTAAATTCGTCAACGATAAAAATCTGGTCATCCTTTACCACATAGTCCTGATCCCGGAACATAAGGTTATGCGCACGGAGGGCAAGGATTATATTGTGCTGTATTTCTATATTCTCGGGGTCTGCGAGGTTGTCGATATGGAAGAACTGCTCGACCCTCTTTATACCGGCCTCGGTAAGGTTTACGATCTTATCCTTCTCGTTTACTACGAAATCCCCGTTTTCCTCCTGAACCACATTCATTATCGCGTCCATTTTGGAGAGCTCCTTGATATCGTCTCCGCGCTTTAACTGCCTTGCGAGAAGGTCACACATCTCGTAGAGAGCCGTTGACTTACCGCTCTGTCCGGAAATTATAAGAGGGGTTCTCGCTTCATCGATAAGGATGGAGTCAACCTCGTCGATTATGCAGTAGTTGAGGTTCCTTAAAACGAGCTGTTCCTTATATATAACCATGTTGTCGCGCAGATAATCAAATCCGAGCTCGTTATTCGTTACATAAGTAATATCGCATTTGTACTGCTCCTGTCTCTCCTCGGTGTTCATCGAGTTAAGGATACAGCCTACGGTAAGACCCAAAAATCTGTGTACCTGTCCCATCTCCTCGGCGTCACGCTTTGCAAGATAGTCGTTAACGGTAACCACATGAACTCCCTTTCCCTCGAGAGCGTTAAGGTATGCCGGGCAGGTGGCGACAAGCGTTTTACCTTCACCGGTTCTCATCTCGGAAATACGACCCTGATGGAGGATTATACCTCCGATTAGCTGTACATAATAGTGCTCCATACCGAGGACTCTCTTTGCAGCCTCTCTTACGGTAGCGAAGGCCTCGGGAAGAATATCGTCAAGCGTTTCTCCCTCCGAGAGCCTCTTTTTGAACTCATCGGTCATTGCCCTCAGTTCATCATCGCTCTTTGCCTGCATGGCAGGGCGAAGTGCCTCGATCTTGTCAGCGATGGGTCTTATCCTCTTAAGCTCCCTCTCGCTGTGAGTTCCGAATATCTTATCAATAAGCTTCATTTTATTTATTCCCCTTAAATATCGCGTTCCAAAGCCACGCGTATTATGCGCATACGCTTCCGGGCACTGCCTGTGTTTTCCCGTCCTTACTTTTGCGCACACCTAAAAGCTATTTTAACAGATTTGCAGCTTTGTTTCAACATAAAGCATTTTAAACCTTAACTATCAGTATTTTACGCCGGGATTTTGTCTGATTTGTTAATGATATAAGAATTTTTTGTTAGATTTCCCCCTTACTTTATTATCCCTCTGTGGTAAAATTATTAAGTTAGATCAATAAAATTAGTATACTTAAAGGAATTTATATGCGAAAAATATCAATCTTTGAACTGACTCCCGGTATGGTACTCGCGGAAGATGTTATGAATTTCGAACACCAGACCATACTTGCCAAGGGTACTGAGCTCACGGATGTTCTTATATCAAGAATAGAATTAAACGGAATACTCTCGGTTTTCGTCGAAGAACCGGGCTCGGGTTCTGCGGAAATCCCGGAGGATTACGGACCTGCTCCGCAGCAGCCGCGCAGGGATGTTCCGCCTCCGCCGCCGGGCTCTTCCGCCGAGTTTGCACCCTCCAATCCTTCTTATTCCGAAAGGATACGCAACTCCCGGGAATTCAAGGAATATAAGCGTGATTTTGACCTCGCCACCGATGAATTTAAATTTAAGTTAAACGATATGGTGGAGAACAATTCGGCGATTGACACCGGCGAGTTGCTGCAGGAACCCCTGAAGCTGATAGAAAAGTCGGGCAGCGGAAGCAATACATTTGATATGATCCACAATATGCGTGACTACGACGATCTTACATACGCCCACAGCATGAATGTAGCGCTGCTTAACTATGTGGCCGCCAGCTGGCTCGGATGGAGCAGGGAGGACAGAGAGCTTGCCATGCTCTGCGGGATGCTGCACGACATCGGAAAGCTTAAGATCAGCCATTCCATACTTACAAAGCCGGGAAAGCTTGACGCGATCGAGTACAAGCATATTCAAAAGCATCCGATACACGGCTATAAGATCCTAAATGAAAAGGGCGTTAATGAACATATACAGAATACTGCCCTTATGCACCATGAAAGATACGACGGAAGCGGATATCCCCTCCAGCTCTCCGGCGAGTCCATCGACAGATTCGCAAGGCTGACCGCCGTAACCGATGTCTACGAGGCGATGACCGCCGCAAGATGCTACCGTGGACCTCTCTGCCCTTTCCGCGTGATCGAGATATTCGAGGACGAGGGCTTTGAAAAATACGATGCGGAGTTTATCCTCACATTCCTCTCGAATGTGGGTGCCACCTATGTAAGAAACGCCTGTCTTCTCTCGGACGGCCGCGAGGGTGAGATTATAATGCTCAACAAGGAAAGGCTCTCCCGCCCCGTTGTCCAGTGCGGATACGATTATGTTGACCTTATGAAGCACCCGGAGCTTACGATACAGTCCTTGCTGTAAGGCTTTACCGCTGAGCAGTCTGCCGGCTTTGCCGCAAGGCTTGCTGCTGATTATCCGGATACGCAACACCGGCGCCTTCCTTATCGGAAAGCGCCGGTTGTTTTACTTTGTCTATATAATTATTCGTAACGATCAATAATCCAGAGCCTGCTCCTCACCGTTAAGAACACGGAGTCCGCCCTGCGCAAGTGCAAGAAGCTCATCCTCCCCAGCATAAACCGTAACGGGTGCGATCCAGTCAACACTCTTTGCGATATCATCTGTAACAGTCTTGCCGTATGCGATTCCTCCGGTGAGGATGATCTGGTCAACCTTGCCCTGAAGGACTGTCGCGCAGGCTCCGATATTCTTGCAGATCTGGTAAATGAACGCATCTCTTACAAGCTTTGCCTTCTCATCGCCTGCCTCAACGCGCGCGGTAACCTCTCTCATATCATTTGTTCCGAGATATGCGTTAAATCCGCCGTTTCCGACGATTTTCTTTTTCATCTGCGCCTCGGTGTACTTTCCGGAGAAGCACATCTCGACAAGTGAAAGCGCGGGAACGCCGTTTGCTCTCTCGGGAGAGAATGCACCATCGCCGTTAAGCGCCGCAAAAACATCAACCATTTTGCCGTGCTTATGGACACCTGTTGATGTACCGCCGCCCATATGAACGACAATAACATTTATATCCTCGTACTTTTTGCCGATGGACTTTGCGTATCTTCTCGCCATAGCCTTCTGGTTTAAAGGATGGTCGATGGATTTACGCTCGATTTCCGGAACACCGGATATTCTTGCCACAGGCTCAAGCTCGTCAACAACAACGGGATCCACGATAAAGGAAGGAATTCCGAGCTCGTCTCCGATCTCTCTTGCAAGTATTCCGCCCAGGTTCGAAGCGTGCTGTCCCTGTACGCCCACCTTAAGATCCTCAAGAAGCTTGTCGGTAACCTTGTAAGTACCACCGGGAATAGGTCTGAGAAGACCTCCGCGTCCTACAACCATTCCCAGCTTCTTCATATCAAAATCCTTTTCCTTAAGGAAGTTAAGAATGATATCCTTTCTGAAGTCCTTCTGGTCGATGATTGACGCATACTGTGCGATCTCCTCTGTCGAGTGACGAAGTGTTTCGTCAAAAAGAAGATTCTCGTCCTCATATATACCGATCTTGGTTGAAGTTGAACCGGGATTGATTATCAAGCTTGTAATAGCCATTTTTAATTCCTTTCCGCGACTAAGCCCCGTAAGGCGTCGCTACAATACTTTAAAGCTGTTCGAGAAAATATCCTGTTTGGGATTTTTGCTTACGCATTCTGCTTCTTGTACTCTGCAACAAGCGCTCCGAGTGCAAGTGAATTAACCTTGACCTCGAATGAATCGGATCTTGAGGTAAGGATAACGGGTGCCTTGGTTCCGGTGATGATATTGCCGTTGATCGCATCTGCCATGTGAACCATAGCCTTGTAAACAAGGTTTCCAGCATGGATATCCGGGAAGAGAAGCACATCGGCATCGCCCTGGATAGCACGGTCGGTCGCTCCCTTGTGCTTGGCAGCTTCGGGCTCGATGGCAAGGTCAAGGGAAAGAGGTCCGTCCACGATACATCCCGTGATCTCTCCTTCCTTGTTCATTCTCGTGAGTTCTGCCGCTTCCACGGTACACTGCATCTTGGGATTTACAACCTCAACAGCCGCAAGAGGAGCAACCTTGGGGTTCTCAACACCGCAGGCGGAGGTGATCTCAAGAGTATTATTGATTATAGCAACCTTATCCTCAAGGGTGGGATAGGTCATAAACGCAACGTCGGTAAGGAACATAAGTCTGTCGTAACCCTTTACATCAAACACACATACATGTGAGAGAGCCTTGCCGGTTCTTAGGCCGACCTCCTTGTCGAGCACGCTCTTAAGAAAGTCCTTGGTGTTTATAAGACCCTTCATATACATATCAGCTTCGCCGTCACGAACAAGCTTAACAGCGGTAAGGGATGCCTGTATATCATCCTTAACATCAATGATCCTGAAATCGGAAATATCAATCCCGGTTTCTTTTGCAACAGCCTTTATCTTGTCCTCATCACCTACAAGAATCGCATCTGCGATCTGACGATCCTTTGCTGCGCGTACAGCTTCAATGACTGCGGAATCCTGCGCAACAGCAACAGAAACCTTCTTCATCTCAAAATTCTTTACCTTGTCAACCAGCTCTTCAAACGGTCTGCTCATTTTTTATAAACCCTTTCTTGTATAAAGATTCCGGTGCACCCAAGGAGCACCACACTTACAAAAGTTTAGCACTCCGCAGTAAAAAAATCAATTAAAATGCTATTTCTGTATATTTGACATTTTATCGCAATCGCGATAAAATTTTCTCATGAATAAAAAAACTATACTATCAAATAAATTAAACAACCTGAATTTAAACCTTCACACACTAAGTGAACGGTCAGGTGTCGCCTACTCGACAGTGTATAATATTTTTACCGGAAAAAAGAGTATTTCCGATGCAAGGTCTGACACTGTCTATAGGATTTCCCGTGTTCTCGGCGTAACTATGGATGAATTATATCGTCTGTTTGCTTACGAAGCTCACCCTCAGCCCGGACCCTTCCCCAATTTTCTTCTGATGTGGGAAGATGAAGTTGTAGCTGATGTCAAGGTTGGTGAATATGAAATAGAAATCCGCAGATTTGATACACATCCCGTAAAGCAGATTTTCTTTAAAGAAAAAATGAATTTATATGAATTCGGAGAGATTTTAAGACGGAGATGCTTTGAGGAAAAAAGACCTGATCTAAAGACTCTGTTAGAAACTCTTGACCTTGATGAGTACAATCCATACAAAATTTGTATGAAAACTCACGGCAAAATGCTTCAAGACAAAACATGGTTTAAATTTGAAGGCGAAACCCTAAACTACAATACGGTAAGAGGTAGCAGAAATGTCGGCTGAAATAACTATAGACAGTCAATATCTTATCATCGATAAAAAAGGAGTGCCGGTTGCCGACACTCCACTTTTTTATCAATTGAAAAAGCCCTTTATCTCGTCGGCAGTCTTTACCTTTGCGAAGCAAAATTTTTCTGCCTCGGGTTCGTCGCTCGTCTGGTCGGGTATGAAGATGACTCTGCATCCCGCCGCTGCCGCCGATTTGATACCGTTGGGTGCGTCCTCCACCGCGAAACACTCCCACGGCTTTAATTTAAGCTGTCTGCATGCCTCCTCATAGACATAGGGGGCAGGCTTTCCCTCCTTTACATCCGCGGCGCTGCATATCCTGTCGAAATACTCATATATGCCTGCTGCCTTAAGATACCTTTCGGTGCGCTCCACATCAGTTGCCGTGGCAACCGCGATGGTAATCCCTCTTCCCTTGAGGAAATTAAGAAGCTCGATTACCCCCGGCTTCAGCTTTATACCCTCACTTGAAACGCACTGCTCGAAAAGACGCTTTCTGTATGTTCTTACAACATCATAATTGAAATCTTCACCAAACCATTCCTTCAGTTTCTTCGGTGCAAAAGGTCTTCCGAGACTCCTAAGCTGCAGAACCTGCTCGTCACTCATTATATAACCGAAGTGCTCCGCCGCCTGCGGCCATACCTTTCTGTAAAACCTCTCAGTATCTATAAGAGTTCCGTCAAGGTCAAATATTACTGCCTTCGGTGCCCTCTTAAGTGCCAGCTTTTTCTTAAGCTTTTTCAACCGCTTTATCATTACCACGATAACAACGACCGCAATAATAACAAATACGATAATGCCAATGGTTATAAAGAGTGTATAATCCTTTTCCGTCACAGCCTTAAATCTCCCTGAGTTGTCCATTTTAAAGGATATATAGCTTCCGATTTTTTCCGTATCCTGCCTTGTAAGCTTTCCGTCAACGCCTGTATATATTTTTGTATTGTCGGGATCCCCGCAGGCAAGTCTTACCTCCACGGCTCCCGTATGCCCGGTCTTGCCCATGTTTCTCGCAAGCTCCGCTTCCTCCGGATATACGATACTGAATTCATATTCATCTCCGGCGTGTTCATACTCTAAAACCGCACCGGGCAGGAAATCCCCGACTACCATAAGTACAGGTATCTGTTTTCCGTCTTCTTCCGTGGTCTCGGCGCTTACAACCGACCCGAGATATCTCTCATAGACCGCGGTTACCGTGAGATTTCCGGTTATACAGCTTAGGTCTCCTCTGTCCCAAACCGCGTAGGTCCCTTCCTTTTCCGGTATTTGTGGGATATCACTTTCCTTTATGCTCTCGCCGTATCCAGCCTTTACCCTTCCAATCTCTTTACCGTCTGCAACAAAGACAACTGTAAATTCCGTAAATTCCTCCGGCAGTCCGGGGAGCTTACTGAATTCCTCGTACGCAAGCGGATATGCGCCTTTTGCGAAAGCCACGCCGTCCACTCCTCCGATATCCGACTCGGCAAAATAATTATCGGCCAACTCAGCGCTTTCTGTCAAGGAGCCTGCAATACTTCCTGCCTTTTCCGATGTGTATTCAATATCTGCGTATGCCCTGCACCCGCTTATATTGTTCCCTTTGCCCGCTATACCGCCGACAAAGCTTTTCGCGGATATTTTTCCGCAGCTGTCGCACTTGTTTATCTCACTGTCGCACTCTCCGGCTATACCGCCCGCGTATATACCGCTCTCGCTCGTTATATCCGATACCGAAATATCGGAATAAATGTTTCCGTATTTAGCGTACCCGACAATGCCTCCGACATAGTCCTTCTTTGATGTTATCACTCCGTAATTTGAACAGTCCCTGACTATCGCCTTTGCTGTTGCGTTCATATAGAGCGATTGATCCCCATTCAGTTCAACATCATCCTCAGGGTCAAAATCATACTCGGTGGCTATTCTTCCTACGATTCCGCCCACAGCGCTGTCCGCTTTTACCGCGGAAAAGTTTCTGCACCCCACCAACCGTCCGTAGTTTTCCTCCAGAGCAATATCCGCGTCCTCATCCTCCTGTTTTTCCGTGGCATCATCCGTATCATTTTCTGTTACATCTTCTTTTGCATCTTCCGGATTTTCTTCCGTGTCATCTTCATCCGAACCATCGGTTATCCGGATTCCTTCATAGGAAGAAATATTATCGGTCATTCCATTAGCAATATTTCTGACCTTTCTTGCCTGGGCAGAGATTTCCCTCATATCGGCGGTCAGTGTACTGTTTCCGCGCTGTAAGATATCGGAAAGCTTTCCGCTGCACTCGGCTATAACCTCAAAGTTCTCTTTTAATGAGAGCATTTTGTCTGACATTGCCGCTATCTGCGCGGCAATATTTCCTGCCTCCGCCACTCCATTATTATAATAGTCCTCAGCCTTATTTCTCGCATCATCCTCTAACTGCGAATAATCCGTATCACGAACACCGTTTGCGATTTCCTCCGCTTTGTTCTTTGCATTTTCCTCTAGTTGCGAATAGTCCGTGTTTTGAATATTATCCTCTATTTTCGAATAATCCGTGTTCTGAACATCATCCTTGTATTTTGAATAATCGATATCTGGCTTGGAAATACTTGCGCTGCCCATATCAACATCAGGAAGATCAAAGGATATATTGTTGGCAGCCTTTAACCTGTCAGATATTTCTCTTACCAGCTCCGAAATACGATTATTGTAATAATCAAGATCATCTATCGATGAATCTATCATATCAAAGAGCTTATTGGTCTCGGCATCAAGCTGCGAGATACCGTCCTTCATATACTCAACCTGCAGGAAGGGCTCCATCTGTCCGGCTATACCCCCGACATCCTTTCTCCCGTGGATCTCCCCGTAGTTTTCGCAGTCACTGACATATCCCTGGGAAAGTCTTCCTGTCACGCCCCCGATGTTATATCCCACATGCTCATAACCAATGGTTGCCATGTTTATGGAGGAAATAATGCCTCCGGTGCATATCCCGGCGATTCCTCCTACATCGGTAAAAGCGGAAAGACTTGCGGTACTGCCGATCTTGGCGATATCCTCCACCGTAATATCCGTTACATCAATCGTTGTATCCGATACAGTGGTGTTTATAAAGCCTTCGTTCTCGCAGGATATTATTATGCCCTCATTGCTGCCGGCGATTCCCCCTGCGGAATGTGTCCCGGTAATAACACAGGAAGAGCCGCAGTTTCTTATTTCGCCTGTGGCGGCATTAAGTCCCGCAATGCCTCCGACATTCTCCTCCCCTGCGACGCGTCCCTTTACAAAACAATCGTCTATAACGCCGTAGTTTCTCCCTGCTATCATCCCGACACAACCGGCTGAGCCTTTTGCGGACATATTCCCCGATACGGTAAGACCTGTTATTCTCCCGTTTCTTTGAACATATCTGAAAAGGCCGCAGTCAGAGCCCTCTTCAGTCAGATTAAGCCCGGAGATTGCATATCCGCATCCATCAAACAGTCCGTCAAAAACAGGGACGGTAAATTCCGAAACCCCGGTAAGGTTGATATTGTCCGTAAGCTTTATGTACTTATCCCTTGACCATGAATCTATCCGGCAGTTCTCCGCGAACTCAAGGAATTGCTCTGCGTTCCCTATCTCAATAACCGTGCGGTCATCGTCAGTCATTCCCTCATACAGCCTTGAATCCATCCCTGAGAGAAGCTCTGAATATATATACGGCTGTCCGGTTGTTTTATCCGGGGCATTAAGCGATGAATCCTCCGCCGCTTCCGAAACAGATTCGGCTGCTTCCGGGGAGGACCCGGCTTCCTCTGCGTAAACGCCGGAAACTGCCGGGCTAAAAGGCATGTCACCAATGGTTAGTCCGCCTATAAGGAAAGCAAGAAGCGCAATATTATATTTACATTTAAATCTTTTGTCAGTCATTTTCTGCACCTCCCTTTTCCAAAGTGTTCCCGTCCGCAGTTAGATTTCCCGGATTTCCCGGAATCATACTTTTATCCTCGCTTTTATCCCCGGTGGAATCAATACTATCCTGCGCTTCTTCGCTGCCGTCAGAAATATCCTTCACATAGTCCTTTGATCTAACCGTTGCTCCCATCTCACCTTCTATTATTCCGCTGAATTCACCGTCCACAACGCCATTGACATACCCGCGTATCCTTCCGCTCATAAGAACTCTACCCTTCGACGGAAGCGGCTTTGCAAAGTCTCTCTTTAGCGTAAATGCAGTCTTTTCGATTATGATATCGCCGATAAGGAGCGTCTGCGGAAGCGCAAGAAGAACAAGCGCTATGCTGGTGAGGGTTCCCCTTCCGAGGGCCAGTCCTATTGCCGCCACTACAGGGTTTGAGGAGACCGCGTTTATAATAAATCCGGAGGCAACCATCATTGAGCCGGAGGTTACTATGGTAGGGAACGCCTCGTTAAGGCTCTCCACAATAGCCTCCTTTATCGGCATATATGTCTTCAGATCCATATACCTGCTGGTTATCACTATCGCATAGTCGATGGTTGCGCCCATCTGAATCGCGCTGACCACAAGATATCCGAGGAAGTACACCACATCCCCCTGCAGATACGGTATCGAGAAGTTTATCCAGATACTTCCCTGTATCGTCACAACAAGCAGTACCGGGATCCCCGCCGACTGGAAGGTAAAGAGCAGTATTATCATTACAAATACCGCCGTCAGTATTGAAATGAGCAGGTTGTCGGTTGCAAAGGAATCTGAAAGATCCTTATTGCTTGTGGAGTTGCCCACAAGATAGATGCTCTCCAGGTCATAATACTCCGCGGCAGCCGACCTTATCCTGTCGAGGGCAGCATAGGTTTCATCCCCCTCAAGAGGAGTATTAAGTTCACAGACAAGCCTCGAATAATCCTCCCCTAAAAGCTGGCTTCGTGCTATGTTTATCTTCTCATACGCCTCGTTTATCATCTCCTCTGTATCCCCCTGAAGGGTAAGATTTCCCCTGTCCTTCTGGTCGTAGATAAAGAGGAACATATCTATAAAAGGAACCTCATAATTAGATACCCCGCCGACAAGTGCACCGTAATCGCTTTCGTTTGTCGCATACGCAGTATAGATAAGATCCGCAACCTCTATATCAAGATCAAACAGCTCCGCGAACTGACGGGGTGAGAGCTTTTCCGTCAGCTTGTACCCCTCCAGGGCATCTATATTGGCAAGCCCCATAACCGAATTAACCTCGGGCAGGATCTCAAGCCTTTCGATCAGCTTTGCCTCTTTCCCGTAATCACCATTGGGTATCAGTACCGCGAGCTGATTAACCTTTCCAAACTCTCTGTCCACCATATATGCGGAAAATTTGTTCTCACTCATGGAGCTTGACTTTAGGGAGCTCATGTCATAAACATACTGCACCCTGTTGGATATGATCATTCCTCCGATAACTCCGGCGATAAGTATTACGGGCATGACATATCTTGTGGCAACATCAAATTTTCCGATAAATGTTATCTTCGGCACAAAGTTTCTGTGGTGGGTTTTGTCGATGGCTTTGGAGAAAGTAAGGAGCAGTCCGGGCATAAGGAAAAACACCGACAGAAGTGATAAAACGATGGCTTTTGCAAGGATTATACCCATATCATAGCCTATCTTAAACTGCATAAACATCATCGCCACCATGCCGGATACGGTTGTCAGCGAGCTCGACGAGATCTCGGGTATTGCCTTGGAAAGAGCCACGATAACCGCCTCCCTCGCATCCTTGTCCTCATGCTCCTCCTTAAAACGGTTCGCGAGAATGATCGCGTAATCGACAGCCAGCGCAAGCTGGAGCACGACCGCGATGGAATTGGTAACAAAGCTTATCTCACCGAACCATGGATTTGTTCCCTTGTTTAGCAGCGCTGCGGCTCCGAATGTCATTATATAAACAGGAACCTCCGCGTATGTCGTCGATGTGAATAAAAGCACGATAACCACGACTGCCGCCACAAGAAGCATGATTATGACCATGTCGTTTGCAAGGTCTCCCGCATCCCTCTCCTCCTGTCCAATATCGGAGGAATAGTAGGTATCGTAATCCTTTAAATAATCCAGTACTCCGTTAAGATATTCCTGCGTATCCGCGGAATCCGCCACATCGGTAAATGTTATGTCGTAGAGCGCTTCCATGTCGTGGTAATGCTCACTCGAATCATCAAAATCAAGCATGCTTACCCCGTCTAACTCCGCGATTTCCTTTGAAAGCCTTTCCGCCGTATCGTAGGTCACATTGCATACTACAACTCTTGCGCTTCCGTATGTTGTAAACTGCTCGTCCATAATATCGATTCCCTGCCTTGTCTCCGTTGTGGCAGGCAGATATGTTGTAAGATCATTATTGACCTTAACCTTATTCATATTAAGCAGACTGTACACTATCAATACTATAAATATCAGATAGAATCCCTTTCTTTTATCAACTATGAAAGTCGAAAGCTTTATCATAAGGGATTCGTCCTTCTTGGAATTATCCTTAGCCATTTCTCTCTCCTTACAAAACAAACCATAGCCCCGGGGGTAAAGGGTTTAAACTTACTTTAAAAACACATAAAAAATCAAATGAGCCCCAACAGTGCGTCAGGGCTCATTAAATAGTAATAAATCAAGCAAATACCTTGGCGTATATTATTTACACAGCCGTAAAAGCTTACTGTGCAATTTTATTACCTGTATATAGCGTATAATATCTTCCTTTTGCTTCTATGAGTTCGTCGTGGGTTCCGCGCTCTATAATGCGGCCCTGCTCAAGAACACAGATGCAATCGGAATTTTTAACTGTTGAAAGCCTGTGGGCAATGACAAAGGTGGTTCTTCCCTTCATAAGTCTGTCCATGCCCTCCTGTACGATACGCTCGGTACGTGTATCAATGGAGCTTGTGGCCTCGTCGAGGATAAGCACCGGCGGATCCGCGATAGCCGCTCTTGCGATGGCAAGAAGCTGACGCTGTCCCTGGCTTAAGTTTGCTCCGTCTCCGGTAAGCATCGTATCATAACCATCGGGTAGTCTCTTAATAAAGCCGTGTGCGTTTGCAAGCTTGGCCGCCGCCTTTACCTCCTCGTCCGTCGCATCAAGCTTTCCGTATCTTATATTCTCCGCTATCGTTCCCGTGAAAAGGTGCGTATCCTGAAGAACCATTCCGAGGGAGCGGCGAAGGTCGGCCTTCTTTATCTTGTTGACATTTATTCCGTCGTATCTTATCTTACCGTCCTGTATATCGTAGAAACGGTTTATAAGATTGGTTATGGTCGTCTTGCCCGCACCGGTGGAGCCTACGAAGGCAATCTTCTGCCCCGGCAATGCATGGAGCTCTATATCGTGGAGAACCATCTTCTCGGGCACATATCCGAAATCAACCCCGTCGAAAACAACATCACCCCGAAGCTCCTTGTACTCCACGCTTCCGTCGGCCTGGTGGGTATGCTTCCATGCCCATTTTCCGGTACGCTCCTCGCACTCTACAAGCTTTCCGTTCTCATCTTTTGCATTTACAAGAGTAACATAACCGTTGTCAGTCTCAGGAGTCTCATCCATCATCTTGAATATCCTGTCGGCACCTGCAAGAGCCATCACAATAGAATTAAACTGCTGTGATATCTGGTTTATTGGCATACTGAAGTTCTTGTTAAGAGTAAGGAAGCTTACAAGTCCGCCGATGGTAAATGAAAAGATGCTTGTCTCCGGAACGAATATGGCGAGGCATCCTCCCACGATGGCACAGATAACATAGCTCACATTTCCGAGCTGGGCGTTTATCGGTCCGAGCACATTGACATAAGCATTTGCCTTGTCCGCGCTCTCAAAGAGCGAATCGTTCAGCTCCTTGAACCTTGCCTTGCCCTCCTCCTCGTGACAGAAAACCTTTACGACCTTCTGACCGTTCATCATCTCCTCAATAAATCCGTTTACAGCGCCGAGCTTCTTTTGCTGTTCGACAAAGTTCTTGCTGCTCCGTCCCGCCGCAAATTTTGTCGCCATCATCATGACAAATATCATTATGAGTGTGACTATCGTAAGCGGAATGCTGAGTACCAGCATACTTACAAATGTTGATACGACTGTGAAAACCGAATTGATGATCTGGGGTATAGACTGGTTTATCATCTGTCTCATCGTATCGATATCATTTGTATATGTCGACATTATATCGCCGTGTGAATGACTGTCGAAATAACCGATGGGTAGCTTCTCCATCTTTTCAAACAGCTCGTCACGCATATTACGCATCGTTCCCTGGGTTA
Source organism: Lachnospiraceae bacterium (assembly GCA_017479285.1). Lineage (GTDB taxonomy): Bacteria > Bacillota > Clostridia > Lachnospirales > Lachnospiraceae > AC2028. The sequence goes on along the minus strand of JAFVCL010000012.1, from coordinate 2,660 downwards.
CATAGATCATAAGGATATTCTGCGCAAAGCCTGCCATCGCTCCGATAAGATAAAAGATCGCAACCCTTAAGATTGCGCGGAGAAGGGGATTAAAATCCGGCTCTCCAGGTGTAAGGAGCATGGGCGAGATATAATCGTCTATAAGGTTTCTCATAAACAGCGTTCCCTGCAGTCCCGCAAGAACGCTTACAACTATGCAGATAAATACTAAAATACAATGGAATTTATACGGCCCGAAGACATATCCCATAATGCGCCTGAAAATCTTTCCCGGATTTTCAAGCTTCGGTCTCGGTCTTCCCATTGCACCACGATTTCCCGGTCCCGGCATTTAGCTCACCTCCGTTTCATCGAAATCTCTGCTTCCGCCGGTCTGCGACTCATAGACCTCACGGTAGATCTCGTTGTTTGCAAGGAGGTTCTCATGCGTATCGAATGCATTTATCTCTCCGTCATCAAGTACTATTATCCTGTCCGCATCCTGTATGGAGCTTATGCGCTGTGCGATAATCAGCTTTGTGGTTCCGGGGATTGCCTCCCTGAAAGCCTGCCTTATCCTGGCATCCGTAGCGGTATCAACCGCGCTGGTGGAGTCATCAAGGATAAGTATCTTTGGCTTTTTAAGAAGCGCCCTGGCGATGCAGAGCCTCTGCTTCTGTCCGCCGGATACATTGGTTCCGCCCTGCTCAATATGGGTTTCGTAGCCATCGGGGAACGAGCTGATAAATTCATCCGCGCAGGCAAGTCTTGCAGCCTCACGGCACTCCTCATCGGTGGCATTTTTATTTCCCCAGCGGAGGTTATCGTATATGCTTCCTGTAAAGAGGACATTTTTCTGGAGAACCACCGATACCTCGTTTCTAAGGGTCTCAAGGTCATAATCCTTTACATTGACGCCTCCCACAAGCACTTCTCCGTCCGTTACATCGTACAATCTTGATATGAGATTGACGAGGCTGGACTTTGAAGAGCCCGTGGCGCCCATTATTCCGATAACCTCACCGGATTTAATATCAAGATTGATATTCCTCAGTATCGGCTCACCGCCCTCCTTATGGTATGAAAAGCTTACATTCTTAAAGGAAATGCTTCCGTCCTTAACCTCGGTCACAGGGTTCTCCGGATTAACTATATCCGGCTCCTCCTTTAAGACCTCGGAGACACGCTCCATACTTGCAATACTCATGGACACCATAACAAATATCATCATGAGCATCATCATACTCATAAGAATACTCATACAGTAAGCAAGAAGGCTGGTAAGCTCGCCGGTTGTAAGCTGATTTTGAACTATCATCTTTGCGCCAAGCCAGCTGATAAGGATAATGCAGGCATACACGGTAAGCGACATTATCGGGAAGGCAAAGGATATCTTCTTCTCCGCCTTTACGAATATGTTGTAGATATTCTTTGAAGCCTTATGGAGCTTACTGATCTCCTGTTCCTCACGGACATACGCCTTTACTACGCGGATCGCGGAAACATTCTCCTGTATTGACTCATTTAATGCATCATACTTCGGGAAGATGCTCTTGAAGGTTCCCATTGATGTAAACATGATGATAAGCAGAACTATAGCAAGAAATACCAGTGCGATAAGGTATATCGACGCGATTCTTGCGTTTATGGTAAATGCCATGACAAGGGCGACGATCATGCTAAGGGGTGCTCTTACCGCAATACGCAGGATCATCTGATAAGCGTTCTGTATGTTTGTTACATCGGTGGTAAGCCTTGTTACGAGACCTGATGTGGAGAACTTGTCAATATTCGAAAAGGAAAAAGTCTGGATATGGTTGTACATGCTCTCCCGCAGGTTCTTGGCAAGTCCCGCGGAGGCCATCGCTCCAAACCTTCCTCCCATAAGACCTCCGAACAGTCCGATAAGAGCCGCTACCACCATAAGTCCGCCGACCTTAAGGATATGACTCATATCGCCGGCGTTTACGCCCTTATCGATGATTGAAGCCATGAGGTAGGGAATGGACAGCTCCATTATAACCTCAAGGATCATGGATACCGGCGTGATTATGGAGGCGAAGGTGTACTGCTTTACTTCTTTAAGAATTCTTCGTACCATGTAATTCCTTTCTTCTTTCCGCCAAGCCGCGACAAACGCTATTCATAGAATGCTCTGCATTCTATTTCATGTCGTTTGTCGCCAAATAATTTGCTTATCATACGCCGTCTTGTGAGCACGCTCCCATCCGTCGTATGCTTTCGCAAATTGCTTGGCTTGTTATTACGTCACATTCTCTCAGGAGCCTCGAATCCAAGGAGATTAATGGAGGTCTCCAGGATATCGCGGACGAGAATAAGGAGGGCGATAAGGTTCTGCTTACGGGACTCGTCGGATTCTCCGAGGATCTGGGTCTCGTGGTAGAACTTGTTGAAAGCGTTGGCTACATCGTAGATGTAACCGCAGATCTTGTGGGGTGCAAGTTCAACGGCTGCACTGTCCATAGTTGCTGCGAACTGTGCGATTTCCATATGGAGAGCCTTTTCGAACTCGTTACAAGCCTTTCCGATAGTAACCATAGAAAGGTCTCCGCCCGCTTCTGCGTACTTTGCAAGGATTGACTTGATCCTTACTATCGTATAGAGGATATAAGGGCCTGTATCTCCCTCGAAGGATGTGAATCTGTCTATATCAAAGACAT
>JAFVCL010000011.1 GCA_017479285.1 Lachnospiraceae bacterium | reverse complement strand
CAGTATCTTTTGAAATTCTGGAATTCCGTGATACTTGTGGTTCCGATAATGCTTTTCCAGCTGGCTGTTGCGGCACTTGCGGGATACGGCTTTTCAAGGTACAAGGGAAAGATAAGAGGCATAATTTTCTTCGCATACATAATACTTATGCTGATGCCCTATCAGGTAACGCTTGTTCCAAACTATATCGTAAGCGGCTGGCTGAACATACTCGATACCTATTGGGCAATATGGCTTCCCGGTATTTTTTCGCCCTTCTCGGTGTATCTTATAACAAAGTATATGAACAGGATCCCGACCTCATGCATCGAGGCGGCCCAGATAGACGGAGCCGGAGAGTTTAAGATATTTATGAAGATATGCCTGCCGATGAGCAAGGGTATAATAATGTCCACGGGAATACTTGTTTTTATAGACTACTGGAACATGGTTGAGCAGCCGCTCATCCTTCTGTCCGACCCGGAGACATATCCCTTGAGCGTATACTTAAGCAAGATAAATTCTGGTGAGGTAAGTCTTGCTTTTGCGGTGGCGACAATTTATCTTATCCCGACACTTTTGGTGTTCCTTTACGGAGAGGAATATCTTGTAGAGGGTATCACATACCAGGGCGGAGTTAAACAATAGCTGTAGGATGCCGGAATATTAGACGGCGATAATAAGGAGACCAGATATGAACGAACTGACTGTCAGGAAAAAGGAAGAGCTTGACCCACAGGAAAAAAGCTTCAGAAGGCGCAAGGATATTATAAAGAATTTTATAATCGTATTCCTTGTCGTAATGCTTATTCTTACATTCTTTTCGAATACGATCATGAATTATTCGCTTCCGAGTGTTGCGGTGCAGACGGTGACTCCCGGCACAATAAGCTCGGTTATAAGGGGAACCGGAAATGTAACCAGCGGTGATCCTTACAATGTAATGGTCAAGCAGTCAAAGACTGTAGGAAGCATACGCGTAAAAGTGGGTCAGGAGATTAAGGAGGGTGACCTTCTTCTTACCCTGGAGGCGGAGGACAGTCAGGAACTTGCAGACGCAAAGAAGGCTCTTGAAACTGCGAAAAATGCCTATAACGCAGTACTTTTGTCTGACAAGGTGGATTCTGCAGTTATCTCGTCCGCCCAGGGTGGGATCGATGTTGATTCATTCAGAAACCAGATCACAAATGCTCAGGCTGCGATCAAAGCTGCGGAAAACAATGTTAAAGAATGTCAGACTGCGGTTGATAATCTCAACAACCAGATCAGCATTTCCTCCGGAAATGTTATAAGTGAAGCTGAAAAAACCAATGTAGCTAATCTGAAGACTACTGCCGATAATGCGGAGGCTGCCAAAAACGATGCGGATGCGTCTCTTAAAACTGCAAAGGCTTCCGTGGAGAGCGCTGAGAATGCGCTTACCGCAGCGCAGCAGACAAAGGATATCGCGAAGGCAACTCTTGATGATGCGCAGGCTACATACGATGAGCTTGCACAGTTCCAGGCGATAAAGAATAAAAAGGATGCTTACGATAACGATGCGGGAGATCCTAAAACCGCTGAGCCCTTAAATGAGACGGAGCAGGCTATTTACGATGCTTATGTGTCTGTAGACAGCTCCATTATCGCCACCATAGGCGAGAGAGTTCAGAGCGCTAACGCTGCTCTTATCGCCGCAAGTGACGCATACACGGAGGCTTGTTCAAACGAGGCGGCAAACATTGCAAACGCCCAGGCTGCTCTTGACAGCGCTAAGGCTTCACTTGATGAGGCACAGAAAAATTACGATAACGCAAATAATGCGTATACGACAGCGTACAATAATTGGAAGAATGCAAATGACAGCATGATCTCAAAGGAGAATGGTGCGAGCGATACACTCACAAACTTAAGAAACCAGCTCAACGCCGCACAGATCAAGCTCAATGCCGCAAATACGGATCTTGAAAGCAAAAAGACTATATTGAACGAGCTTATTACAAAGATAGGTTCGGTCAAGGAGCTTACCGAGGCTCAGGCAGCCATTGATGCCGCCCAGGCGGAGGTCGATAAATATCAGGAGCAGACCGGCGCAGCCGATGTGACAGCTCCAATAAACGGAACGATCCTCAGCATAAATGTTGCCTCCGGTAAGAAAACCAATCCCGATGAAGCGGTTGTTACCATACAGCCCGAAGGACAGGGCTATACCATGAGCTTTTCTCTTGAAAACGAAAAGGCGAAGACTGTATCCATCGGCGATGCGGCCGAGGTTGCCAATTCCTGGTGGTACAATGATGTGACCGGTACTGTTGCCACAATAAGACCCGACCAGTCGGATCCCAACCGTAAGAAGGAGATTACCTTAAATCTCGAGGGCAGCCTTGTGGCGGGACAGTCTCTTACTATGTCCATTTCATCAAGATCTTCAAACTATGATCTTGTGGTTCCGTCAAGCGCGATACACGACGGCAACAACGGAAAATATGTCCTTGTGGTTGAGTCAAAGTCAAGCCCTCTCGGAAACAGATATTTTGCAAACCGTTATGATGTGGAGATTCTTGCCAGCGATGACACCCAGACCGCGATAAGCGGTGCGCTCAACGGGTATGAGTATGTAGTCACCACCTCAAGCAAGCCCATAGAGCCCGGAGCACAGGTAAGGCTCCCGAATGAGTAATATGTTGCGGTATATATCAGCACATTCAGATACGGACAGGAGAACCGGTATATGAAGGTCATAGGCCTTACAAAGAAAAAGTTAATAGTGCTTTGTACGGCGGTATTTGGTGCGGTTATTTTCGGCATTTTCAGGCTTATCGCCCATGTCAATATATCCTCGCTTCCCTATCACACGGTGGCGGAGGAGTGGGCGCCTGAGGGAGGATACACGCATATAGCGGCATATTTTACGCCGGATGCCATGGTGGAAGCCGATACCTTAAAGTATCTCCATTATGAGATTGAGTCAAAGCTCAATCAGGAGTCCATTGAGGTTGATAGTGAGAATCCTTCCGCGAGACTTACCGCAAGCAGTTTTCTCGCCCAGGGGTCGATAGATGTTGAGAGCCCCTATTCAAGAGCGTCACTCACCGCACTTGGAGTCTGGGGGGATTTCTTCGAGTTTCACAAGCTTGAGCTTTTGTCCGGCGGATATTTCGGGGACACCGATCTTAATAATGATTACTGTATTCTTGACGAGGAAGCCGCATGGAAGCTTTATGGTTCCAATGATATAGCCGGGAAGATTCTTTATGTCGGAGATATTCCTCTTGTCATAAGAGGGGTTTTCAGACAGCCCGATGACAAGCTGAGCGTAAAAGCCGGCGCAAGCGGAATGTGCTGTTATGTGCCTTATGATTATCTCATAGACCATGGAATGATAAATAACATAAGCTGTTATGAGATTGTAATGCCGAATCCCGTGCCGAATTACGCGCTTCAAAAGCTCCGGGAAAAGCTTCCGGTTTCCGAGGACAAGGTGGAGTTTGTCGAGAACACCGGCAGATTTGAAACGATAAAAAGCATTAAAAATCTAAGCGGCATCACGACCCGGGCAATGCGAACAAGGGCGCTTGTCTATCCCTGGTGGGAGAATGTTACCCGGGTTAAGGAGGACAGGATTTCGGTATTTTCAATTATCTCTGTTTCGGGTATAATATATGCGCTTATTGTTGTTATAGTGCTTGCGGTTATACTTGTTATCCAGAACAAGGATGTTATTGCATACTGGGCTGTCTATCTGTTTGAAAAGGTAAGGGACAGCATTTACAGGCGTTTAGCTAAAAAGGAGAAAAAAAGATTATGAAGAAATTTAATGTTAAAAAGCTTTTGACAGCCGCCGGCACAGCGTTGCTCGCAGGTGTCTGTCTTGCAGGCTGTGGAAAGACCGCAAAAGCCACTGATCCTGCCCTTGCCAAGCAGGGCGTTTATAAGTATTCGGCAGTGGATCTCGGAATTGACGGGGATTCATATTATGATGTCACCTCAATCGTAAGCTCGGGTGATAAGGCTTACGCTGTTATAAACCAATATGATGATAATACCGGAGGATATGTGTTAAGCCTTTACGAGATAGGTCTTGACGGAAGCTCATCCTCCAGCGTTTCGCTTGAGGCTCCGGATTTTTCGGAGTTTCGTCCCGAGGGCTATGAAAACGCAGGCTCCAGCGGGTATGATGACGGTGAATATGTAATATACGATGACGAAGTCATGCCTGTAGCAACGGAGGAGGCTGTAACAGAAGAGGCTGTAACAGAGGAGTCTGCTGTTACGGAGGAGGTTGTAACAGATGAGGCTGTCACAGGAGAGGGGACAGAGCCCGGAAATACCGAGAGTTCTATTATGGACTACTGGGAGAATTTCTATTATAACAATATAACGGTTATCGGACAGTATATTATCGGAAGCTGTGAGTTCAGCAACAGCTACACCGAGTTCGGAAACTATGTTTACAATGATGATATGTTCCTTACGGCATGGAACCTGGACGGTTCTTTTGCATGGGGAATCAATTTAACCAAAGAATTTGATTTCGAATACGGATATATAAATTCAATCTGTGCGGCGGATTCGGATATTCTCGTTCTTTTTAACGGAAGCTCTGCAAATGGCGGTGAAGAGAGAAAGCTTATCACGGTTGAGGCCAGCGGTAATATAAAGGATGCCCGTAAGCTCGGACCCGAGCTGAATATCAGCAGAATAGTAAAGTCAAAGGACGGAAGGCTTATCGCATTCTATTATGATAATGAATACAACAATGCGGTTGCCTACATTGACCAGAACACCTTGAGCCTCGGAGATCCTGTTGCCATTCCTTCAGCTGTTACGACCGGCGGTTACAGCGCTATCCAGATTGGCTTTGATACTGATTTTATAATCAGTAATCAACAGGGAATCTACAAGTTTAACATTGGCGATGAGGATCTTACAATATGCATGGATCCCATAAATTCCGACCTTAACGGATACAGCGTCGGACAGTTCGCCTTTATCGATGATACTCATTTTGTAGGATGCTACAGCAATATGGAATCCTACAGAAACGAGATAGCTTTGTTTACCTATGTTGATCCGGCCACCATCGCGGACAAAAAGGTTCTTTCCATGGCAACATATTATCTCAGCTATGATGTAAGAAAGAGGGTCGTTGATTTCAATAAAGAGAGTGATGATTACAGGATAACCATCAGGGATTATTCGCAGTACGCTACTAATGAGGACTGGTACGCAGGCTATACAAGGCTGAATAACGATATCCTTGCAGGGGATATTCCGGATATCCTCGCGATCGCTCCGAATGAGAATATCGATTACTCAAGCTTTGCAAAGAAGGGTATCCTCAAGGATATAGACGAGCTTCTTGCAAAGGATGAGGAGCTTTCCGGGAATACTTACCTTACGAATGTATTTGATGCTTTTGCGATAAACGGAAAGCATTATATGATCGTTCCTTCGTTTACATACAATTCATATATTGCAAGCAAGAGTGTAGTAGGCGATAAAACTTCGCTGACGATCCCCGAATTTGTCGAGATATTTAAGCAGTATCCTGAGATGCAGCCCTTTGAATACACAACGAGAGAGCAGATGCTCTGGGCTCTTATGAGTTACGACGGCAGCGAGTTCATTGATCCGGAGACCGGAAGATGTGAATTTGACAGTGACGATTTCAGCATGATGCTGGAGTATATCGCTACGCTTCCCGAGGAGATAAGCTATGGTGATGATTATTATTATGAGGATTTTTCCGACAGCTTTGTAAGCGGAAAGGTGCTTTATGATTCCCTTTATCTTTCCAGCATCGATCAGTTCCAGATAGAGAATTACAGCCGTTTTTATGGTGACGGAGTAATGGTGGGCTTCCCCACAAGAAATGGTCAGCCTGCGGTGCTTAATATAAACAATACTCCCTTCTTTATCGCCAACGGTGCCAATACGGACGGCGCGTGGGAGTTTGCAAGGTATTATCTCACTGAGGATTACCAGAATTCTCTTACATACTGCATACCCGTTCTTGAGTCCGCTTTTGATGCTTGGGCGGCGAAGGGACTTGAGAAGCCTTACTGGGAGGATGAGAACGGCGAAAAGATCTACTACGATAACTACTACTATGTAGACGGAATCGAGAATGTTATTCCGGTTATGACCCAGGAGCAGATAGATTCGATCAAGGAGATGATCCGTTCCTGCACCAAGGCAAATTACAGCAACCAGCAGATTTCATCCATAATAGAGGAAGAGGCATCGGCATGCTTCTCCGGACAGAAATCCGCCTCGGATGTCTGCAAGATTATCCAGAGCCGTACACAGCTTTATATAAATGAAAAGAACTGATCCTCCGGGAACTGTTTTTATAGAGTTTATATTTTTAAAACACGAAAGGATTTTACAAAATGAGCAAGAAACCTGTAGTACTTCTTATCCTTGACGGATACGGGCTTAATGAAAAAACCGAGGGAAATGCGGTTGCCCAGGCAAAAACACCTGTAGTAGAGGGACTTATGAAGAATTATCCCTTTGTCAAAGGAAATGCCAGCGGAATGGCTGTCGGACTCCCTGACGGACAGATGGGTAATTCGGAGGTCGGACACCTCAATATGGGCGCCGGTCGTATTGTTTACCAGGAGCTTACAAGGATCACCAAGGAAATACAGGACGGCACATTTTTTGAGAATCCCTCTTTAAAAGAGGCCATGCAGAATTGCAAGGACAAAAATTCCTCGCTCCATTTTTTCGGTCTTTTATCCGACGGCGGTGTACACAGCCACAATACACATCTTTACGGACTTCTTGAGATGGCTAAGAGAGAGGGTATTGAGAAGGTTTATGTACACTGCTTCCTCGACGGAAGAGATACCCCTCCCCAGTCCGCAAAGGGCTTTGCGGAGGAGCTCGAGGCCGAGATGAAGAAGATCGGAGTCGGAAAGATAGCTTCCGTGTCAGGCCGTTATTATGCTATGGACAGAGACAATAACTACGACCGTGTGGAGAAGGCTTACGATGCTCTTACAAAGGGAATCGGTAACGAGGCAGCGAGCGCTCCCGAGGGAATCCAGGCTTCCTACGATGCCGGGGTCAACGATGAATTCGTGGTTCCCTTTGTTGTAAAGGAGAACGGAGCACCGGTTGCGACGATAACCGATGGTGATTCGGTGGTATTCTTTAACTTCCGTCCCGACAGAGCAAGAGAGATAACTCATTGCTTCTGTGATGACGAGTTTGATAAGTTTGACAGAGGAGCAAGAAAGGATCTTGTATATGTATGCTTCTCCGAGTACGATCCCACCATTCCCAACCACAAGGTTGCCTTCCATAAGGTAGAGGTAACAAATACCTTTGGAGAGTGGCTTGCCGCAAAGGGAAAGCGCCAGGCCCGTATCGCCGAGACCGAGAAGTACGCACATGTAACCTTCTTCTTCAACGGCGGCGTGGAGACTCCCAATGAAGGTGAGGACAGAATACTCGTAGATTCACCCAAGTATGTTCCAACATACGACAAGAAGCCCCGTATGAGCGCTTATACCGTATGCGACAAGCTTTCGGAGGCTATAACAAAGAAGGATGAGAACGGCGAGCCTTACTATGATGTCATAATCTGTAACTTCGCAAACCCCGATATGGTCGGACATACGGGTATCCTCGAGGCTGCTGTGGAGGCGGTTGAGGTTATTGATAAGTGCGTAGGCGAGGTTGTCAATTTCGTAAACGAGGTCGGCGGAGCAATGTTTATCTGTGCCGATCACGGTAACTGCGAGCAGCTTATAGATTACGAGACAGGAGAGCCCTGGACCGCACATACTACAAATCCCGTTCCCTTTATCCTTATTGGAGCAGGGGATGTGAAGCTCCGCGAGGGCGGATGCCTTGCGGATATCGTTCCCACCCTTATCGAGGTGATGGGTGAGGAGCAGCCTGTCGAGATGACCGGAAAGTCCCTTATCGTACACTGACCGACTTAAAATTGCGCCCACAGGCTGATATAAAATCTTTTTATTAAAGCCTGTCGCGCGTAAACTTAAAATAATTCTTGCATTATAGGTATTTCTGTGATAATCTAATAAAGTTGACGGCAAAACATATCCCGCCGTTTTTAAACTAAGAGTTTATTTACAGAATTTCCAGAGGTTGGTATTATGGTTTTAAGAACAATTCTTACAGTTGTGTTTATAATTATCTGTCTCGCCCTTACTTTCATCGTTCTCCTTCAGGAGGGAAAGTCAGCAGGACTCGGCGCTGTTGCCGGAGCTGCAGAAAGCTATTGGGGCAAGAACAAGGGCCGCTCGATGGAGGGCAATCTTGTCAAGATAACAAAGGTTTTAGCGATTCTGTTCCTTGTGATGGCGGTAGTGCTTAACCTTAATGTTTTTTGATGAATTCAAGATAACTCCTCGCGGTTGCGGGGAGTTTTTTTAAACTGATATGGGAAACAATAAAGAGTCCTCGAGACTCATAGCAAATAACAAAAAAGCGTTTCACGACTTCTTTATAGACGAGTCATACGAATGCGGAATAGTTCTTGTGGGAACGGAGGTAAAATCCTTAAGGGCGGGCAAGTGTTCCATTAAAGAAGCCTGGGTCAGGGTGGATGCAAACTCCGAGGTGTGGATATACGGAATGAATATAAGTCCCTATGAAAAGGGAAATATATTCAACAAGGATCCCTTGAGAGTCCGTAAGCTCCTTATGCACCGCTCCTAGATAAACAAGCTTCTCGGAAAGACTAAGGAAAAGGGCTATACGCTCGTTCCGCTGGAGGTTTATTTTTCCAAAGGAAAGGTAAAGGTTAAGATCGGACTCGCAAGAGGTAAAAAGCTCTACGACAAGAGAGAGGACCTTGCAAAGAAGGATCAAAGAAGGGAAGCGGAAAGAGATTTCAAAGTTTCTCTTAAAATATAGAATTTATGTCGTTCTTTGTTATATAATATTTTTATCCGGAAAAGATTTTTTACGGATGTCTGTTTACAATTAAATATGGGGTAGTAAAGGTTTCGACAGGGGCTTTGAAGCAGGAGAAGCTGTCCGGTGCGATCCGTTAATCGCAAACTTAAATATAAACGCTGACGAAAATCAGTACGCTCTTGCAGCCTAAGCTGTAAGGGGCTGTCGCATTAGCGACCCGTCTGTCCCCGTGCACTCACACGCGGGGGTACAGGCGTCAAAGAGGTGAGAAACGATATGCGTTAAGCTTTGCCCGCATAGGCGTATTATGAAGCTACCTGTTTGGGAGGTTTGTCTGTGGACCTTCCGATCAGGGAAAGGGAGCAATCCGAAACCACCGACTATGATAGTAGAAGGACTGTGAATGGGTCTTTGGACACGGGTTCGACTCCCGTCTACTCCACTACACCGTGTTTTGACGAACACCTATCCAATCTATCCATAAAGGTGTACAAAACACGCATTTACCTAATTTGTGGCTTTCGCAATCCATATGAGGCAGAGTCCGAAAAATGGCAGAATATAGGATTGGAAAGGCGTAGAAGATTCTGTGGTATAGTTATAAAAAGAGTTTGTTTTTGGCAGTCTGAGTGGTCAGAACATACTACAGAATATTTATAATAGACAAAATCTGCTGTTTTACCTTATAGGATTTTTCGGACAGAGCAAGCTCAATCTGTTTTTCTATTGGTTTTTCCGTTTTATCATCCGCATAAAAAGTGTATTCGGTGCCTAAGAATCTATCTACGCTGCACTGCATAATGTTGGCTATTCTTACGAGGATAATCAGTGACGGTCTTGCATGACCGGTCTCAATATTGCTGATATGACTTGGATTTACCTCAAGCAGATTTGCAATATGTTCCTGCGTGAGAGACAATTCTATTCTTCGTTCTTTTATATTGTTTCCTATACGCTTAAAATCCAAGTCCACCATGACCATTCTCCTGCGCGTGTTGTTCTGTTGCGTCTATACTATTCAAAACTCAATCGTTATATATAGTTAATTTAAAACAATCTTGCTAATGAGAAAATAATCTGTTACAATACAACATTAGTTATAGCTAATGTGATGTTTATGATATGTATGAAATATCAGGAAATATGATTACATTCATAGGCGAAAATGGAGAAGTGGGATGAAAAACAAAAGAGCATTGCAACTTCTTATGACAGGAATGTTGATAGTATGTACCCTGTCAGCATGTGGCGGAAAAGAAGAGCCGGAAACCACAGCTTCTGTAAATACGGAAACCGAGATTCCGGAAACAACACCGGCTGCGGAGGAGGTACAAGAAACAGAAGAGCAGACGCAGTCGGAGAATTCAGAGGAGAATAAAAACAACGAGACGGTAACCATACAGGCAACCATGCCTTATGTTTTCTCGGAAGGGCTTGCATGGGTGCGTACCGATAAACCAAATCAACTTGCTGTTGTTGATACAAGCGGTAACATTGTATTTACACTGGATAATGATTCAGAGGGAATAAAGGTGAGTGCGGGAGATTCGTCAAAAGGTATCACCTATGACCCGATTGAAGCCACGCCATTTCATGATGGCGCTTCTGTGGTGTATCCCTCCAGATATCTCAATGCATATGGCTTTGCCATTTATGATTCTAAAGGTAATCTTCTGACTTCAAGCGATGATGGTGACGATGCAACAGATATGAGGTTTCTTGCTGAAGGCGAAGGGAAATATCTGATAGAAAAGACTACGGCTGATTTTTCGGAAAACAATACCGTCATTTATTGTATTGATAAGAACGGAAATATAATATCTGATGAAATTGAGATTTCGGGAAACCTTTACGGTAGAAAATGGAATTATTCAGGCAACGGTAATTTTACTTTTGGTATGTGCGGTATTATAGACGGAAAGTATATAGATTTCAATGACAGCGATATCTATAACAATCTGGACGCTGACACTGTAAAGGATTGTATGGTGCAAATATACGGAAGTGAAGGTGTGATTCCGCTTTGCAGCTGGGGTGGTGGCGGAGAAACCTATGGATATGTAAACGGCTTGGTAGGGGAACTTTACTATGCCGGTGAATTTGCACCCGAGTATGAGAAAATACTTACAGAATTAAACGATGGAAACCTTAACGGATGGTATGACAAAGACTTTAACTTGGTTGTAGGTATTCCGGATTATCCTGATGGTGTCGAGGTGGTTGAATTAGGACAGTTTAAGGATGGATATGCACCGGTGAAGCTTAGAGGAGCTGACGGCAGATTCTATTTTACATTGGTTGATAAAGCTGGTAATCAGATGTATGAACCTGTGGGCGGTGTGGAGAATGTGGCTTCGTTTAATGGCTGGTCTTATTCTTTATACAATGGCAACATAACATTTATTGGTTCGGATACAAGCGGACGCACATATTATCTTATTGACAAGGATGGTACACTATACAACCTGTCGGAAGATATTTCATCTTTTACCGGGACAGTATATGCGGATTGTGATTTCGAGAGTTATGCTATTTCGGTTGCTGAGGGATTCAAGTATATTCCCGACGGAAGTATGCAGTATTTTAAACTGGACGGGACAGCTTTTGATAGGGCGGTTCCCGGTAATAATGTTGTAAATGTTCAATTCACTTTGGGGTATAAGAAATAATATGTAATTACCGGAGGGATATATATGTATTGCATGAAGTGCGGTGCTGAGAATGATGAACAGTCAAAGTATTGTGTAAAATGCGGTCACCGGTTAAACACTGTGGCAAATGACGGAAACAAATCGGAAAAAGATAAGAGAAAATCGAGAAATATGTTTATAATCGCTATTTCTCTTGTCCTGGTTGTAACAATCGTAATCTTATCTGTCTTTGATCTATGGCCGTGGAGTTTTCGCAGGGATAAAAAGGTGGGCGGTAGTCAGTCCGGGCAAAATGAGAGCAGCGCGGAAGCGAAATCTGATTCGGGTACATCGACAGCCGCAAGTTTTTCATTGGATGAAATTGTAGAGCAGTGCCCGGAATGTGGGGCCGCAATGGAAACATATATTGAGCTTTTGAGAATCAGTCGGGATTGGACTTCATCGACGGATGAAATAGAAGTTCTTGAAAGTCAGAAATGTGCTCAGATGCAGCATTTTTGTACAGCCGGGACCATATATGTTGAGAATATGCCCTATGCCTATCATGGAAGCTTCGGGTTTTATACCGGGGACTGGGTCGGAGCGGGTCCATCCGGCAAGGGATCCTATTTTGGAACAGTATATGGTGGCAGGATCATTTCCTATGACGGAGATTGGGGGTTCGGCCTGCCTAATGGCAATGGCGTGCTGTATGAGGAGAATTACCTTCGGGACTGGGACAGAACATATATCGGAGAAATGAAAAACGGTGTGCGTGACGGGGAGGGCACCTGGTTTGAGTATCATGAAGATCAGGAAAGCTTAAATCCCACGCCCGTATATCGGGCGTATGATAAGGCGACATACAGCAATAACTGTCTTACGGATAAGATAACCTGTGTTGAATACGACGCAGGTACAGGTGAGATAAGAAAATACTTTTATGCTGTTACTGATGATAAAGGCGACCCGCAGATGCTGCAGACCTGGGGAGCAGATGAATTAAGCCCGGATGTTGAGGATAAGCTGCATGCTACCATCTTTGCGGTTGCGACAACATGGATGGCGGTTGAATTGGGAGAAACTCTGATTGATTCTTTAACTTCGACGCCGGAGGAGATAGCTGCATCCAATAAAAGGGTTTTAGATGAAACAAATCGTTTACGCGAGCAGGACGAGAAAATGTATGCTGAGATGGCTGAGAGAGACAGACAGCAACAGGAAAACTGGGAACAAGGCTGCGCAGATTTCTACGAGGCTCACTGTAATGACCCGGATTACCTTGATTCATGGGAAGCTAAAAGGGATTATGCAGTGGGATCAGCCTATTTACCGTGGTAGGAAAAAGTGATACGAGGAGGAAAAAATATGGTTTGTCCCAAGTGTGGTAATGAACTTCCGGAAGGCGCAGAATTCTGTCCCGGTTGTGGGCAGAGGATGGGAAAAGGGAATACAACAACCCCAAAATCCCGGACAGTTACCGGTGACTCAAAAGCGGGAGTCAGAAGGATTATACTTATTGCTGTGATCGCACTGGCAGTGATTTTAATAGCTGTATTGGCGGTAATTAAGCTAAGCCGTAAATCTGATTCAAATGAATCTCAGACAGTGTCCGCCGACGGAAACGAGGATATAAAAACTACTGTGACGGAAAAACAGGACGGTGGCTTCGTATCCTACGAAGAATTGATAGATGCACTTTTTTCCGCGGCATACAGTAAGGATGAAAAAACCGTTGTTGGATGTTATCCAAAAGAAATGGAATCATACGCTATACAGTTGTATAACGATTTTCGAAACGGGACCTATAACAGTGAAACACTATTGTTTAATTTCATGAATCTCAATCCGGATAATGAATACTCCTATGAAATATCGGGAACAACCGCACTGGACCAGAGCGAGATCGACAGTTTGAAGTCAAAATTCGGAATAGTAATTGATGAAGGATATGTGGTGGAAGTGGCTTCGTCCGGAAAGTATCATCAGGTGATACCGGAAATGAACATGGATGGCTATGTAACCGACGGATGTTCGGGATACCTGGAGGTCGCAAAGATAGGTAAATCCTGGTACCTGGTTAAAGGTGATGACTTATGGGTGAGCTCATGGTTTGAGTAAGCTGTTTTGTATTGATGCTTGTATATTAATATATCGGACAATAACCTCGCTGAATTCCGGCGAGGTTTTTTTATAAGAAAGCTCTTCAAACTTTTCTGTAAGGTAAAAATGCCGACTAAAAGCATTACCGATTTATACCGGATGTTTCCCCATAAAAAAATTTGAAGTAAAAGTGCGTTTGTGCTACTATTTAATATGGTTGACTGTTTGCCGGGAGGCAAAGAGTAAAACGTGTTTTTAGTAGATTTATGAGTGATACAGGAGAACCGTAAAATGAAGAGCAAGGGCTTGGGTTTTAAGTTTGCCGTTTTTTTTATCTGCATAGCGATCGTAACGGTCTTTGTGAGCAGTGTAATGACATATCTGGCGCAGACTGAGAGTTATCATGAGGAGTGTAAGAATCAGCTCAAGCAGTATACCAACAATATTGTGGGCCGGATGGAGGAGGAAGGTGATGAAATTCTTTTCCTGAAGGAATATTTTGAAGCCCATAAGGATGAAGTGAAGGTATCTCCGGATTTTGCGGAGCATCAGTATGTTGCCTGCAAAGAGTATTATGACTATATGGGAGAGCATTTTCCGGAGGAATTGTCAAAGTATAATCCGGATTACGATAAGCTTGACGATAAGGCGAAGGCTCTCTACGCAAGCTGGAGGATGGAGTACTGGTTCTCCGTTTTCTTTGATGCAATGGATGATTTTAACCTGAGCTATATGTATTTCATTTATCCTTCGAACGCGGAAGAGCACAAAATGTGCTACATGTTTGATGTCAGCCTTGCGACAAAAACCGCGGAGGACGGGACGGAGGTTCTTTCTCTTGGAGACGAGGTTTTTGAAGATCCCCAGAAGCATACCAATCTCTGGAAGACATGGGAGGAGGGCAAGGATACTGGTGCCTTCGATATCCTGAATAATGAGTACGGATATGTATATATTTACACCATGCCGGTAATAATAAACGGAGAGAAGGTCGGTGTACTCTGCGCGGATCTAAGCGTGGAAAGAGTTACCTCGACAATCCTTAATACCGTGGTGCGACAGGTTGTGGTACTTGGAATAATCATGATCATTGCCACGCTTCTCATGTATGTCTTTGTAAGAAGACAGGTCCTTAAGAGGATAATCTACCTTGAGAAGAGCATTAAAACATATTCCGTTACAAAAGACAGCTCCACTGCCGACAGGATAAAGAAGCATGAGACCTCCGGCGATGAAGTCGGGTCACTGGCAAACGAGTTTGCCGGCATGATAAACGAACTGACAGAGCATATGATCAATCTGCAGCGTGTGACTGCGGAAAAGGAGAGAATCGGAGCCGAGCTTTCCGTAGCCACCCATATTCAGGCCGATATGCTGCCGAGGATATTCCCCGTATTTCCGGACTGGCCGGAGATTGATGTCTACGCTACAATGACACCCGCCAAGGAAGTCGGAGGCGATTTCTACGACTTCTTCAAGGTGGATGAGAGACACGCTGCAATGGTAATAGCGGATGTTTCCAGCAAGGGTGTTCCCGCGGCGCTTTTCATGGTGATCGCAAAGACCCTTATAAAGAACTGCGCCCAGAACGGAAGCCCCGTAGCGGAGGTGTTACGGGCGGTAAACGACCAGCTCTGCGAGGGCAATGACGAGGGTATGTTTGTTACGGCGTTTCTTGCTGTGATAGATATAGAAACAGGTGATATGGAATATGTAAATGCGGGTCACGAGCCCTTCCTTCACCGTCATAACGGAGAGTGGAGCTGGGTTAATCCGGATCCCGGCTTTATTCTCGCCGGACTTCCGGGCTTCCCCTACGAGAGCGCGTCCATGAAGCTTACCCCCGGGGATCGTCTCTATATGTTCACGGACGGTGTTTCCGAAGCGCAGAACAGCAGTAATGAGCTCTTTGGAGAGGAGCGCCTTCTTGAGGCGATAAAGGAGCACGGAGACAAGAATATTTTTGAAATGCTGCCGGACATTCGTGGCAATATTGATGCATTCGTTGGGGAGGCACCGCAGTTTGACGATATTACCATGCTGACTTTGGAGTTTCGGGGAAAGGCAGAGTGATGAAGGATTTTCATACACTGCTGGAGGAATGCAGCGACAGAAATGAGATCGTCAGCCGCTATGCGGACAGCAATGTTACGATATGCGAGCATCTCGGTATGGTACGGGATATCGCAGAAAAAAACCGCGGCTTTCAGTTCTTAAATAACGGAGAGGACCTGGCAAAGCTGGCGGCAGACCATGCGGACAGGCTTCTTGGCGGGGAGACCGGGGCAGAAATCTATGATGCCCTTCGTTTTCGCGTTATACATACTGCGGATCATCACGGCGGAATCTATTCCTCACAGGGATTTCAGGGAGACTTGCTTTACGGCGAGCTTTTGAAGCAGATGGGGTATCGCGGAAAGCATACGCCTCTATTTTCCGGTTCCCATGTGGAACTCGGAAATTCAACCTATGCAAGAGGTATCTGCTGTTACGGCAGCCCCGATGGGAGGCAGGTGCTTCCCCTTAGAAGAAAGCTGGATATAAACCGGATGGTGGCTGTTACTGCAGGCTATGACGGAGAACTGATAAGGCGGATGGAAAACCGGCTTGGCAAGGACTCTGAGGCGGGGATCTTCAGCCGTGAACAGACAGAGCTATTAAAAAGTATAATAGACCGGATATATAAGGACCCGGAAATACTTTCAAGGGAGAGATATGCGGACCAGATAACCCTTATCGGAGAGAGACTCTCCGGGGAGATTTTTTCGGATACAGACTCCAGAAGACTTGTCTACATCGAAGTCGAGGAACCTGTGCGAAAACTGATGGAAAAAGAGCTTAAGGACGACAGCACGATGCTCTGGCATCTGTTTTACGATCCCGCGGTTTTAAAAGCGCTTAATTCGGAGATATCCGAGGAAGGAATCCCTCTTTCCTGTATGCTGCTTCGCGGCGCGGATGCAAAGGGTCGGAGGATAAACACCATTGTAAACGAGACCGGGGGAATCGAGGGTATCGACCATGGGGGAAACCATCTGGGATACCCCTCTGACCCGGATTCTCTTATCGCACTTTTGGAGGAGCGAAAGCTTATTCCGTACGGGCTTTCTACAGCGGCAGTTCTGTGTTTCGAGAGGGGATATACTTGGACGGGCGGATATTTTCAGGCGCTGTATCTTCCGAAGTGGGCGAAGCTGTGTGAAAGGATATTCCGGGCTTCGGGACTGGAAGGGTTTGCGGACTGCTGCGCCGCCTATGACGGCTCTTCATATCTTTGCGGTCCGGTGTACGCGCTGAATGATACGGGAAGCGGTACCGCAGTGTGCGCGGGTCCCCTGGAATTTATACAAAAAAAGCCCTCGGAGAAAGCTTTTGAGAGCTGGCTTTCAACCTCCATGGGCGATGCCCACAGGATGGGATTATTTGAAACATATTTGGATCTTGTGCCTGCAGACAGCAAGGACAACAGCTGGTACCGCGCCGTTGCGGGATATTGCGGAGAGCATTATAAGGAGCATTTTCTATGATACATAAAGGAGCCTGGGCGGAGGTCAGTAAGGATAGAATCGCTCATAATATCTCCTTAATAAAAGAACAGGTGGGAGAGGCTGTTAAGATCTGCGGTGTTGTTAAGGCAGATGCTTACGGCCACGGTCTTAAAGGATTTGTAAGAACGCTGATAAAGCAGAGATTAACCGATATTGTTGCTGTGGGGAAGTTCAGGGAGCTTTTGAACCTGTCCGTAAAAAATATCGGAGAGGGGACTGAGATCCTGCTCCTTGGAGTCGCAGAGACGGATGAGCTGGCGGATGCTCTTGACAGTGGGGAGGTTATCCCGAGATACAGCATTTTTTCCGGCTACAGTATGGAAATGCTCCGGAAAATGGACGAAGTGGCGGCATTGGGTAAAGTGACGCTGAAGGTTCATATCCGTATTGATATCTGGAACTCGGGCATGGGAATGTCGCCGGAGGAATTCAGGCTTTATGAGGATGAGATATTCTCGTTTTCACATCTGGAGGTCTGCGGTTTGTACACCCATCTATATACGGCGTATTCCGATGATCTTGAGGAAATCCGCTCCGAGCTTGAATGCTTTAAGGGGCTGGTGGATTCCGTAAAGCCGGAGTACAGAAAGCGGCTCTGTGTGCATGCCCTTAATTCCTCGCTTATATTCAGGTTCCCTGAATATGCCTTCGATATGGTCCGGGCAGGCACGGCGATGTATGGTCTGCCCTGCGGGGACGGCGGACGGCTGCAGCCCGTTATGCGGATCTGCGCGAGAGTTTTTGATGTGCGGGAGGTTCCCGCCGGTATACCCCTTTCCTATATCAGTAGCAGCGAGGAGGGAAAGGAAAAACGAAGGATCGCCCGGGTAATGCTCGGGTACTGGGATTCACCGCTTATGCTTACGCAAAAGGATGTCCGTGTGCTTATAAACGGGAGGCTGTACCGGCCTGCGGATGAGGTGTGTATGGACAATCTTTGCATTGATGTAAGCGAAAATGAAAAGGTCTGCTCCGGAGATACCGTTATTCTTCTTGGAGAGCCCGGGGTAAGGGTTCAGGATATTCTCGAAAGAAACGGTATCGACCCGGTTCACAGCGAATGGCTGTGCATGACGGCAGAGAGATTGGAGAAGATTTATATATGATAAACTGGAGGAAGGGAATCTGTTCGGCACTGCTCATTACGGCAATGATTTTTACTGCCTGCGGCAACGCAGACATAGCCGGGGCGGAAGATTTCATGGCAGAGGAGAATGCCGGCGGACCGGCGGAGCCCCATACGAAAGAAAACGGAGAAAAATACAGGCTTGCCTATGTGGATTATGATGAGTATATGCCTGCGAGCCGACAGTTTGGCTATATCCTTCAGGGACTTGAGGAATACGGCTGGATAAGAGAGGGTTCTCTTCCCTTTACGCAGGAGGATATCGACAGGGATGAGCTTTCCACAAAGCAGATGTACGATATGCTTGTAAAGACAGATCTCGGCGATTATATCGAATTTGCAGAGGATGCCTTCTATTATCTCGGATACGAGGATGAGGAAGTGATCGCAGGCGAACTGAAAAAAAGGGCGGGAGAGGACTTTGATCTTGTTATCACCTTCGGCACAAGCGCCGGAGTTCTGGTAAGCAGTCTTGACTTGCCGGTTCCGATGACGGATTTTTCCGCGACGGATCCCGTGGCCTCCGGTATTATCGAATCCTCCACCGAAGGCAGCGGAAAGCCCAATGTGTGGGCGCAGGTTGAGCCGAAGGTTCCCCAGCGTCAGTTAAAGTATTATTATTCATTAAAGCCTTTTGAGCGGCTGGGCGTAATAGTCTACGGTGACGAAGTGATATCCGGTATTCCCGATGTGGAGGCCGCGGCAAAGGAAATCGGCTTTGAGATTGTGAAGTACAATATAGAGGAGCAGCCGAGGGAGACAGGGGAAGAGCTGGATGCCTATTACAAGATGGTGAAGGGCAAATTTGAGCAGATGGCGGAAGAAGATATCGATGCTTTTTTGTTTCCCCCGGATCTTGTAAATGACCAGGAATACCTTAAGGAAATGTTTGAACCCCTGTACCGCAGGAAGATTCCCGTGTATTGCATGGACGATGTGGCTACGGTGTACAATGGTGCCATGATGATCATTTCAGCTACGGATTTTGAGAATGTCGGACGGTTTGTGGCGGACGCAATCACGAAGATCCTCAGCGGAGCTGAGGCAGGGTCACTTCCGTGTATCTACACCAGTGCTCCCTATATCTGCGTGAATCTGGATGTTATACGCAGGATCGATTACCCCCAGGACTTTGAGTTCCTGGCAATATGCGATGAGATTTATTCGGAGGACAGATGAGGATGAATAAAAAGGATAAGAGCTCAGAAAAAAGGACATATATGCTTGTCCTTGTTCTGGTGGGCTTCTTCGCTGTCTGGTTTGTGGGTATCATGGGTCAGCTGAACTATCGGAGTATCGCCTTTTCCCTTCATGAGGAGGTTATCGCCGTGAATGAACTGGATGCAGTTACGCAGCTTGAGACCGCTATAAGTTTCGGAAAGAGCTTTGATACATATTACGGGATAGACGATCTGTTCAGGAGCTTTTCCGAGCAGATAGATGACGCAATGCCCTTTGTTATCTCAAAGGATGGAAGACTCATGTATGCGCCCTCGGAGGCGGAGAGTGAGCTTAGGAATCTGGCGAAGTTCCTTTCAAGTACCGAGATGCAGACAGCACTTCCGGGGCTTTCCGGGCTTGCGGGGACCCCGGTTTCCTCGGAAAAGATGAACGCCATATTCATACCGGTAACACAGGAGGAAGAGGTTCTCGGTTATTTTGGGGCATTCTACAGGGATGAGCCTTTTCTTGCTTCAGGTACATCCTCCGTGCGTATACGGATACTGCTCCTTACTGTTGTTATCGCAGTTATCGAAGCTGCCGCGCTGTTTATATTTGTACAGGTGTCATCCAGAGAATCCATGCAGAGGCGTTTTAGAGGGGAGCATGGCAAAAGAGTCCGGTTTTTTATTTCAATCGCAATACTGTCCGCCGGAGTGTTTCTGCATTCGGTGCTCTCAATCTATATATACCAGGACGACTATCGCAGGAAGGTTGAGGAGGCGACCCACGATTCGCTGCAGAATCTTGAGGATATTATAAGCAAGGTACAGTCCCAGGGAGTGGAGATCCGTGAGGTGACCGGCCTTAAGGAGTATATATACAAGCGTGTCAATCGTCTTGATACCCTGCGGTCCGTGCGGATAACCGAGCGCATTGTGGAGGTGTCCTCGGACGATGAGTCCTCCGATATAATAAGCTTTGTATTCGGAGGAAGCGCAGAAGATGAGGATGTACTGTATCTCGAGGCGGAGATATCGGACGATGCCATCAGGTCACAGATCCGGGGCATCGTGCTTACGCTTCTGTCCACAGTGATAATCCTGTTTATGTTTGTCTTTGAGATGAACAAGCTGGTTGAGCTTTTAAGCGGCGGCAAGGAGGAGCGGGAAGGCTTTTCGGAGCGCCGTGTGGGAACATCGCTGAGGCTTACGGGATTTTTGTGCTCCACGGCGGAATACATGTGTGTTCCCTACGCGGCTATGATGATCCGCGAAAGCGGGGAGTCTTTATTCGGATTAAGCGTCGGTCTTACCGCCGCCCTTCCGCTTACTCTTGAGGGAGTGACACAGATGATCGCCATGATGCTGATGCCGAAGCTGGTAAAGAAGCTGGATGTGCGCAAGGTGCTGGTTGTTTCCTCTATCATGATGATCGCCTGCAATATCGGCGCGTTTAAGTTTCATGCGGCGCTGGCCATCATTATATTCCGTGCCCTTGCGGGTGTGGCTTATTCAGGGTTTAAGCAGGTTTCCAATTACCTTATTACCCGGGGCTACAACAGCGAGACGGGACGAAGCAACAATATCGCCCAGGACAATGCGGGGCTTCTCGCGGGGAGCACCTGTGGAGCGGGACTCGGAGCTATCCTCTGCGCAAACATGGGATATCCGGTTACCTTCATTATCTCTGCGGTTCTGTTTGGTGCATATCTTCTTGTTTCCTACTTTGCGCTTCCATGGAAGGCTCTGGAGACAAGGGGTCACTTGGACGGAGAGGAAGTGCGTGTCAGTGTATCAGGTATCCGGAAGATGATATTCTCACCGGAAATGCTGTTTTACATCCTGCTTATCGGTGTGCCGCTCAATATAGGCGTTATGCTCTGCGTTACGCTGGTTCCGGCAATCTGCCAGACAAACGGGATCAACTCGGTTATGCTGAGCTACTGTTATATCGCAAACGGTATCGCGGGTATCTACATCGGACCTGCGCTGGTTTCGTGGAGCAAGAAGAAGTTCGGTCTGCTCCCGGGAATCTCTTTTGCCTTTGGACTGACGGCAATTGCGATATTTATACTGAAGCTTCCGGGAGTTATCGTTATGATCGTGATAAGCAGCATGATCCTTGGATTTCTGGATGGCTTTGGGACACCGCTCTGTACGGACCGCTTTATGGATCTGGATGTGGTAAAGCACTCTGTGGATGAGTCCACGGCGCTGATATTCTCCGTGGTGATCTCTTATGTACTTTTAAGCATTGCGCCAATGATAGCGGAGCTTTTGCTGCTTCCGGGCAAGGGGGCTTTTTCGCCGATGATCATCGGAGCAGTGGTTTACGCCGCCGCAGCGGTTCTTCTGTTTTTACGGTCATTTTGGAAAAAGAAAAAGAACCTGACTGAAAAATAAAACTTATAAGTTTTTTTATAGAACTTTTTTATGAATTATTCTTTAATGGAGTTTGTATGGCTGTTAATAAATCTCCTATAATTGTACAGGGCTATGCCTTTTATAACGACCAGGATGCGGTTCTCGCGGAGGCGGAGAGAAAGAAGGTTGAGTATCTTCATACCCACCTTAATACCTCGGATCCCGAAAAGGTTCTTGCTGTCTACTCGAAGGCTGTAAGTGACCGGATGTTTAAGACGCCCATCGGTATTGATTTTCTGCGTGAGATGCAGACCTATCTCATAGAACAGTGCGATTACGCTCCCACGGATGTTCCGGCGATACCGCTGTTTGTCGAATACGATAAACAGCTTAAGGACAGGGAAGTTACCGACCACAGGCGTATTGCCGGGAAGAAAAAGGAGGAGGAGCCGAAGGAGAAGGTTCCGTTCATCTTTATTTCCGTTGTTTTCAATATTGCGCTTATCGCTGCTGTTATAGCCATGTTTGTGATAACATTAAAATCCGACCAGCCCAATATCCTTAATTATGAGACAGCTATCCGCAACCAGTATTCATACTGGGAGCAGGAACTTACGGAAAAGGAGCATGCTCTCAGGGTCAAGGAAAATGAGCTGAAGCAAAGGGAGATTGAGCTGGAGCTTAAAAACGGAAACTGATGGTTTCGTTGTGTGGAATAACGATTTATAGATTTGTTGAGGTTTTGTATGGGAAGAGCAAAGATACTTGTTGTTGATGATGAGAGCCGTATGAGGACACTTGTAAGGGATTTTCTTGTAAAGAGTGATTACGATGTGCTTGAGGCGGAGGACGGAAGAAAAGCGGTTGATATTTTCTTTGAGAATAAGGATATTGCCCTTGTTCTTCTGGATGTGATGATGCCAAATATGGACGGCTGGGAGACCCTTAAGGAAATCCGCCAGTATTCCCAGGTCCCGATAATCATGCTTACCGCCCGGGGCGAGGAGAGAGACGAGCTGCAGGGCTTTAAGCTGGGAGTCGATGAGTACATAACAAAGCCCTTCAGCCCCAAGATTCTTGTGGCGAGGGTGGATGCTGTTCTTAGAAGAGTGGGAGCTGCCGCGGAAGGCGACGCAGTGTTCGTCTGCGGCCCGATAAAGATAGATACCGTCGCCCATCAGGTATATGTTGAGGATAAGCCGGTGGAACTCAGCTTTAAGGAATTCGAGCTTCTTGAATACTTTGTAAAGAATAAGGGAATCGCTCTCTCGAGGGAAAAAATCCTTAACAATGTCTGGGATTATGATTACTTCGGAGAGGCAAGGACTATCGATACCCATGTAAAGAAGCTTCGCAGCAAGCTTGGGACGAAGGCCGGCGACATGATAAAGACTATCTGGGGTATGGGCTACAAGATGGAAGAATAGGGACTTTGGTATTGTACTATGAAGAAGGTCAAGGGTAAAAAAAGCATATCGATAAGAATACAATTCTCGCTTATATTCATAGGACTTATGGCGGGGGTTGTTTTGCTCTGCATAATTATAAATACTTTTTTCCTCTCGAAGTTTTATATGAGGGATAAGGAGAGGCTTCTCAAGAGCGTTAAAGAGCAGATATACACCGCGACAGCGAACGGGAATTATGAGTCGGATGAGTTTAAAGAGACCTTAAACGAGATATCCAGGGCAAATAATCTCTCCATCGCTGTTATTGACGAAAATTCAGAAACCCTGTTTTCTTCGATAAACGGAGAGCGGGATATGGAGTTTCGGCTTGTAGGGTATATTTTCGGAAAAGACGATGGCCCGGGAGATCTTCGTATCGTGGAGGAAGGCGATAATTATGTCATAAGGCGCACCATGGGCGGAGGCATGGGAGGTGGTGAATCCCTCGAGCTTTTCGGGAGGTCGGATTACGGCATTTCCGTTCTTATGAGGATTCCCTTGTCCAGCATAAAGGAAAGCACCGGTTTTGCCACAAGGTTTTTTATCTATGTGGGCGTTATCGGAACTGTTATCGGGGCATTTATAATATGGATCGTCACCGGCCGTGTAACAAAGCCTATCATGGAACTGAACGATATTTCGGAGAGAATGGTGGGGCTGGACTTTGACGCGAGATATACGGGCAAGGACAGAAACGAGATCGGGCTGTTGGGCGATAATATGAACCGCCTTTCGGAGTCCCTGGAATCGACTATTTCGGAGCTTAAGACCGCAAACCTTGAGCTCAAAAAGGATATAGAGAAAAAAGAACAGCTGGACGAGATGAGGATGGAATTTATATCCAATGTTTCCCATGAGCTGAAAACTCCTATCGCCATAATACAGGGATATGCGGAGGGGCTTCGGGACGGAGTTTCCGACGACCCGGACAGCATTGCTTATTACTGCGATGTAATTGTTGACGAGTCCGCAAAGATGAACTCGATGGTAAAGCAGTTCCTTAATCTTAATCAGCTCGAGTTCGGCGGGGAGACCTTTAATCTTGAGCGTTTCAGCCTTACCGAAATGATAAAGAATTACCTTGCCTCCGCGCAGGTGCTTGCACGGCAGAACGGAATCGATGTAGAGTTTGATGACAGCCGGGATGTCCATGCATGGGGGGATGAGTACAAGGCGGAAGAGGTGCTTACAAATTATTTCTCTAATGCGGTTCATTACTGCCTTCCCGGGACAGACGGGCGTAAGGTTATAAAGGTGTATTATGAGTTTAACGGGGAGAGCGTGAGGATATGCGTATTTAATTCCGGAAATAATATACCGGAAGAATCCCTGGAGAGGCTTTGGGAAAAGTTTTATAAGGTTGACAAAGCTCGTACAAGGGAATATGGTGGTAGTGGGGTAGGCCTGTCCATAGTAAAAGCAATACAGGATTCACTCGGTAAGGGATACGGTGTTATTAATGTCCCGGAGGGTGTAGTGTTCTGGTATGAGCTGGACAATTCAGGCGTAAACAGGAGAAAAGAATCATGAATATGACATTCGGCAGTATGCACGAACAGCTTAATTATGAGGTAAATTCGCTTAAAAGGATATGCAGGGAAGCGGAATTTGCCACTTATCTTGATTCCGTGGTTTCAAGAGCCTACGCAGCTCCGAATCTTTCCGCGGATTTAAGAACAGAGCTTATAAGGAATTATATGGTTTATGCCGAGAGGGCAGGGGCTCGGGGAGAGGTGCTTGCACCGACATTTATCGAGCAGATTTATCCCGGGATGGGAGCGCCGGTTATCGCGCCACAGAATGCAGCGACGCAAAATGTAGCTCCGCAGATGCAGCAGGTGCCAGTTCAGCCGCAGAATGTAACTTCGCAGATGCAACAGGCACCGGTTCAGCCACAGAATGCAGCTCCGCAAAATGTAGCTCCGCAGATGCAGCAGGTGCCGGTCCAGCCACAGAATATGGCTCCGCAAAATGTAGCTCCGCAAATGCAGCAGGTGCCTGTTCAACCACAGAATATGGCTCCGCAGTATACCGTTCCGCAGCCTGTGAAAAAACCGGAAAAGAAGCCGGGGGCGGAGTACGCGGTGGGAGGTATCGTTTTAAGTGTCCTCGGTACGGTTTTAATTCTTACCGGCTTTATAATGCTGGCAGTCAACTTCTTCGACTCCTTCCTGCAGGGAATGAGCCTTTATCTTGTATGTGCGGTTTTGATCACGGTATCGGAGCTTGTTATCCGCAGATTTATAAAGAAACTTTCGTATGTATTTTCAAGTCTCGGAATAGCGGGATTTTTTGTGGTCACTCTTGTAAACTATTTTGCCCTGCACCTGTATAATTTCTGGGTGGCGATGGCACTTTTGGCAGTTTTTTCCGTTCTCACCGCTGTATTCGCGCACTTTAAAAAGAGCTTCCTTTTTGCGCTTATCGGTTATATTTCGATATTTACCGGTTTTTCGCTTTTGGGAAGCATTGAGAGCAATGCACAGCTCTATACGCTTTGCGGTATAATGATGGCCGAGACCGTGCTCTGGACACTTTTCCCCATAAAAGAAAACGGAAAAGCCTTCAGCGTCATTTTGCTTGTTGGAAATATTGCCATTCTCTTCGGAACGGTGGCATGGGATGTTTACACGGTCAATAATTATATTGCAAAGGAAGAGCTGGGTCTTGCAAGAAGCATTTTTACCGAAATCAATTTTGTAGTTCTCCTTTTTACGGCATTCCTTATTGCCGCAAGATATATAAAGCAGTTTACGGATGAAAGGGGAGTGCTACACAGACCGCAGCTCGCAGTGGTTTTGCCGCCCTTTATCGTATCCTCTGTGCTTCATCTGTTTATTAATCTTCTCAATATGGAGTCGATTGATTATAACCTTTCAAGAAACCTGTCCGTGACATTCGGAACTCTTGCTGTTATTGTCGTAGCGGGAGCTCTGGCGTTTTTCTTAAAGAGAAAGGGCAATGTGCTTTGGGAGGCAATAAGCATTTCTGCCGCTTTCGTTTGCTTTGGCTGGATTGCGGATCTTACGGACAATACGATAAAAGCGGTCGGGCTTTTTGTTCCGATGCTTGCGGTCTCTTTGCTTGCGAGATTTACGAAACGCTTAAGCTTTAAAATCTCGGATATCGTGATGAAGGTGATTTTTGCCGCGATGTCAATGTATATTTCGAGTATGTGTTCCAAGGAGCTGAAGGGAGGATTGTTTATATCCATTGTCGCCCTTGTGATAATTACTGTGATCGGCTCGGGTTATCTTGTTCCCTCCCACATAATACTTACCGGAGCGCTTATTTTCTCGGTATGTCAGATATCTACATACAAGCTTTATCTTATCCTTATATCCGGCATACTTATGCTTGCTGTTTTTGCATTCCACAATGTAAAGTGGCTTAAGGACAAGCATATCCTTGTCTTTGACATATTTGCGCTTACGGCAACGGTTGTGGTACTTTTATTTATCAATCACCCGTTCTACAGCCACGATATGATCACCATACTTCTTGTATTTTGCTTTGGACTCGGAATCCTTGTTCAGTACCTGCAGAAGAGCTACGGAATGTTTTTTGCCGGAAATATGATGCCGGTTGCCTTATATCTTTCGTACTTTGTGTTTATGCTGAGAATAAGTGAAGGCTATGTGACCAGCGCTATCCTTATGGGAGTTGCCCTTGTATGCGTTGCCCTCGGATTTTTGATGAAGCAGAGAGCGGTAAGGATATACGGTCTTGTTCTTGCCATGTTTGTCTGCATAAAGCTTGTGTTTTTCGATTTCGCAGGTGCCGCGTCGCTTCTTAAGACGATAATGTACTTTATTGTCGGAATCATTGCGCTTACCATTGCCGGAGTGTATATCGTTATGGAGATGATCCTTCAAAAAAAGAGTCAGGAAAGGGATAATTGATCACTGAAATCATGTCGATATACAGAATGGTTATGTTTGACTTTTGTTGCTTAATTTCTTAAAATATTATCACTACAATCCTTTAACGAGAGATATCAATGAATAATGCGAGTTCAAGGACGAAAAAGTTAATAATAATCATTGCGGTTTTTATGTGCTTATGCAATTCCATGGTTTCCGCGTTCGTATTTTCAAGGATAGGAATTCTTAAGCTTGGTAACTATTCTCTGCCAGCTTCGAGCCTGAACGGTACATTGCAGGGACTGTCCTTTACCATCTGCATAGGTATGGTAATCCTTGATTACAACTTTGGGTTTATCATGGCCTCTGTCTGCATCGGTATCTCATTTTTCGGGGCAACAAGGGCAATCATTATGGGCAAGGATATGACATCTCTGCCCGGAACGCTTAACTGCATTCTTTATATTCTTACGCTTGTTTTTATAAGCAGACAGCTCAAACTCCGAAAGAAGATTGAACTGACGGATAAGATAACAAATGTTTTGAATCGGGACGGCTTTGAGTTTGTGGTACGAAGGAAAATCCACGCGTCGGACAGGGGTGTTATTGCATTCCTTCACTTAAGAGGTATGACCGATATCAATATCAACCTTGGCAGAGTACGGGGGGATGCTGTCCTGCATGCGGTTTCCCTCAGGATAAAGAAAATCATTGCGGATTCTGGCGATCTGTTCAGACTCGGAGGACCGGAATTTGCGCTTTATCTCAGCTCTGAAAGCAAGAGCATTGAGATCATCGAAAAAGTTATCGCGAGTATCGAGGAGAAGATCGAGATTGAATCGGAAAACGATACAGTCAATGTATATATTTCCTGCAAGGCCGGTATCTCCGACAACATAAGCAAATACAAAGAACTCGGGGAGATTATCAAGAACACCGACATTGCGCTCAATCACGCTCTTAAATCCGATGTTTTAAAATACTGCGTATTTAATGAGGAGATAAAAAAGAGCACAGACCGTAACCATGAGGTGGAAGGGTTTGTCAAGGAGGCTATCGACAACAATTATTTTTATCTTGTCTATCAGCCCCAGTTTTATATTAAGAACAAGAGACTTCGCGGTTTTGAATCGCTGATAAGAATGAAGCTTCCGGACGGAACCTTTGTAAGCCCGGGAGAATTCATTGCTGTGGCCGAAAAGTCAGATCTTATCTTAAAAATCGACTCCTTTGTATTAAGAAGAGCGATGGAAGAGTTTAAGACGGTTCTGCTCGAATACGGTGAATGCTATACTCTTTCGGTTAATATTTCCGCAAAGGAGCTTGCCATTCCCGGTTTTGCGAACAGGCTTCTTGAGATAATCGAAAAGGTGGGATTTCCGAAAGGCTGCCTTGAGATAGAGATAACGGAGTATTCGCTTGCCATAGATTCGGAAAACACCGTGGAAAACATCAAAAAGATAAGCGAGAACGACATCAAGATAGCGATCGACGATTTCGGAACCGGCTATACATCGCTGTCGCAGCTTTTAAAGCTGCCGGTAAGTCTGCTTAAGATCGATAAGAGTCTTGTTGACAATATCTGTGTTGACGGGGCAAACAGAGACTTTATAAGTGCGGTTATATATATGGGTCACCTTATGGAATGTGAGGTTATCTCTGAGGGTGTTGAACAGAACAACCAGCTTTCCGTTCTCAAGGAACTTGGCTGTGATTTTGTTCAGGGTTATGTTTGGAGCAAGCCGATAGACTTTACATCGGCTGTGGAATTATGTAAGGAAGATGTATGCAAAGAAAGAGCTGTAAGATAAACAAGATTATAATAGCGGGAATTTTGGCAGGGACTGTAACTGTGCTCGCAGGCTGCGGTAATGCCATTCCCGAGATGTCGGATGAACATAGACAAAAGGTGGGAGAGTATGCTGCAATGGCAATGCTGAGGTACGATGCTAATCACCGCAGCAGGCTTGTTGAACTGCCGGAGGAACTGCCTGTGGAGGAACCGGTGCCCGAGGAGGAGCCTGTTTACGAAGAACCGGAACCCGAGGTGGAAATCACCGTTACGGATAATTCATCGGATGTTTCCGTTGTTGATGCGACCGAAGACAGCGCAGTGAGCTCCTCGCCGGAGGAGTTTTTGGCTTTACCAGATGGCGTATCTCTAATTTATCAGGGATACTCCGTACAGAATACATATCCTGCGGCAGAGGAGTCCTATTTTTCGCTTGATGCCTCGGACGGTAAAAAGCTTATTGTATTACATTATACTCTGTATAATCAGTCCGGTGCGGAGCAGTATATTGATTTCTTCAACAGCGGTGCTGTGTTTAAGCTGAAGGTCAATGGGGGAAATACCAGAACCGCATTGATGACCATGCTTCTTGACGATATGTCAACATTCGCCGGTACCGTAGCCAATGGTTACGGGGAGGAGCTGGTTCTTATCTTCGAGGAGGATGAAGGATTGGAGATATCATCCCTTGAACTCAGGATAAAGAATACGGACGGAGAGTGCATCGTTAAAATCGAGTAATAAAAAACATTAAAATTTTTTAAAAAAAGTTGTTGACATTACTTCTTTAAGGTGGTATTCTAACAAAGCTGTCGCAAAAAACAGCGAAATGGTTCCTTGATAACTGAATAGCAATGCAACCCTGAAGATTCTTTAAAGAATAATTCAGAGAACAAGATCTTTTTAAGATCAACCCAAATAACAGTAAATGTTATGGATAAAAGCCAGTTTGTTACTGGTCTTGATTAAACGATCAAGTATGAACAGTCGATTGCTTGCTGAGCCGTCCAATTCATAGATTTCTGCGAAATCTATTTCATTGACCGGTCCAGCTGTTACAGCTTTCGTTTCAGACACATCCGCCCGTGCGAGCACGGCGTATGGTCAGAAAACGAAAACTGCAAGCAATCTCCTTATACAACATGAGAGTTTGATCCTGGCT
>JAFVCL010000010.1 GCA_017479285.1 Lachnospiraceae bacterium | reverse complement strand
GTATGCTTTAAGCTCTTCTACTTCCTTTTCTACAGTGCCGGCCTTCTCATACTTCTTAATAAGCTCGTCGGCCTCGGCATTGTTCTTCTGTCCGAAGAGATAGGTAAAGGTCTTGCTCTCACCGGGTGCAAGCTCGATATCCGACTGGAGAGCGCCGCAGCAGTTTGCATTGTAGTTAAGAGTTCCGTCGCACTTTCCACTCTCTACGGCAATAGGATTTGAGTAGGTTCTGTAGGGTCCGATAAAGCTGTCAAGGTTTCCGTTATACGCATCAACCTTAGCGCCCGCAAGTCCGAAGAAACGCTCCTTGTGGTTTGATCCGGTAGCGTCCTTTCCGGAGTTCTCATTGATATGCTCAAGGATCTTGTTTCCCTCGAATGAAGTTCTTGTAATGAACAGAGTGTACTGAAGGTTGACCTGATCCTGGTTGTAATTGCTCTCGTTGGTAAACTCGATAAAGCCGTAAACAGAGAGCTTTCTGGGCTTATCGGAAGTATTGGTAACCTTGCAGCTCCACACCTCGTAGGTTGCGCCCTGAGGTACATAATATGTCGTCTCGGAATTGATACCCGCATAATCGGTAGTGATTACGGTATAAGCTGTACCGTGACGGCAGACATTCTTATAGGTGTCAAGCGGCTTGCCTACAGGCTGCCAGGTTGCAGACCAGTAATCCTTGTTCTCATTGTCGCGGATGTAGATATAACGCCCGGGAAGTGCCATCTGTGAATTGAAACGATATCTTGAAATACGACCGTTGGCACCGCTCTGAACGAAGCTGTATCCTCCCGCGTTATTTGAAATGATTGCTCCGTACGCGGGCGAACCGAGGTAGTTACACCAGGGCGCGGGGGTATCGGGGCGGTCAATGACATACTCTTTTGCGGCAAGGTCAAAATGTCCGTACTGCATGTAGAAATCCTCCTCTTTTTAAAGAAATAAAACATTTGCCTTCCAATCCCTGGACTGTTATGTCCGTCCGATCCAAGGCACATACAAATTTATTTTATAATTTTCGATATTTATTTACAAGTATCTAATGAAACAAAACAAAAAAAACATTTAGTGAGATTTAGACAAAAGAAAAGACCGCAAAAACATTAAAATATTTCGCGGTCCGGATTTTTATCCTATTCTATTGTTATCTCCACATCCCCATTTCCGAGGAGCTCCGTCAGCTCCGCCTTTGTCATTTCCACATGACCGAGGCGTGTGTACTCCCAGCTGTTGGAGCCGTAAAAGATTACGATCTTGTCTCCGGAATACAGCACGATATCTCCGGGATCCGTGGTAATCTGCTCGTCCTCATGAGATATACCTTCTTCAAGAGAGCCGACCTGTTCAAAGCCACCGTACATGGACATCTGTATTTTCAGCGGACTTATGAACATAAGCTCTTCAACGGATTCGTTATTCTCCCATACTACCGGCACTTCTTCGCCATTTATGTACAGACCTAAATCAACGGGCTCCATATTTATATCCCTCACGGAAAGCTGTTCTATGCTTACCTTAAGCTCCTCATCCACCGTGACCCTGTAGCGCCTGTCGAGGTTATCGGCTATGGGAGAACGCTCCTCTATCGTTATGTCCGTCTCCCCCGGATTCTCCCCCGTGAAGGTTATCACCACATTTTTACTCCCCCCATCCACAGCCTCCGAACCCGAACTGCCGTAACGGATGTCCGTCTCAAAGGATACAATACTCTCGTCATCCACATAAACATTAAATTCCGGTCCTCCTCCATCAAAGGTCTCAAAGGTAAGCTCGGCGGCTCCGGGATTAACTTCCGGAAGGTACGCGCCCGGGTCATATTCCATACTGTTACGGGATTCCACATGTAAAGTAACATCATGCTCCGGCATAACAAAAGTAAATACATACCCTCCGTCATAGTTCTGCTCAAAATCCACATCATCACTGTAAAAATGATAGTCTGTATCCGTTGCGATAATGTCGTAGCGGACTGTTACATTTTCACCGGCTGCGTACTCTGTCTTTTCCGCTTCAAACCCGTTATCAAGAATAAGCTTGTATTTCAATATTTCATCCTCCGCACCGCAGGCCGTAAGAAGTGTGCAAAAAAACACTCCGGACACGAGCAACAATAATCTACTGATTTTTCCCATTTTATCTCTCCATGTAAAAAAACACCGCAAATCCTTTAAAATCATTGTTCGATACAAATATTTTAAATTTTCTTAATTATACAACAGCAAAAGAGGATAAGCCACAAAAACATATCCCCTGCCGGAAACTTTGGTATTCCCGTCAGAAATGCTACCGCTCCGAGGATAGCTTCGGTCACAAATAACATAGCTTTGCTTTATCAAAAAGAGACAGTTGTTAAGCGTAGACCTTAACCGCTCAATATCTACTGTTATATCAGCCATAGCCGAGCTTAAAGATGCGATCTCATGTTTAAGGGCTTCCTTGATGAACTCCGGAAGACTGCTGCCATGCTCCGGCATTATTTTTTCGTGTTCCGCACTTTTTCTACCTGCGTTTTCTCTCCGATCTTGTTGAGCATCTCCGCTACTTTCTTGGCCGACCTGCAGTTTTCCTTTACTGTTTCGGTATTCTTCCGGGTATATTTTCTCTTTGGCTTTTCAGCCTCTTTTACAATCTGATCAAGATCTCTCTTTGAGATCAGACCTTTCTTCTCCATCCTTCTCGCCTTTCTGTATTATTTGTGTAATTTTGTGTATTTCTGTTGGCTTTTGTGTAATATTGTGTATAATATAATCATACGAGGAGGTTTGTTATGAAATATATGTATACTGCAACTTTTATTACTGAGGACTCTACTGTATATGCAAGAGTTCCCGACCTTCCCGGATGTATTACTACCGGGAAATCCCTTCAGGAAGCCATTAATATGATCACTGATGCAGCCAGTATCTGGCTCGTCTCTGCAGAGGACGATAATGATCCTATTCCTGCTGCCTCCGATCAGTCAGTCCTCGATGTTCCCGAAGGCGCTACCGTATCCATCATCCAGATTGATACTCTCGCCTATAGGGCGGCTATTGATACAAGAGCTGTCCGCAAGAATGTTTCCCTTCCTGCCTGGATGGCTAATCTTGCTGATAAAAAGGGACTTAACTGTTCTCAGATTCTCCAGGAAGGGCTCATGGCAAAACTCGGGTAATCTCTTTCAGGCTGTCTTTCACCGGACAGCCCTTTTCTTTTTTACTTCGTTCTTAGATCTTGACATTTGGTGTTTCTACCTTCGCCCAATCAGCTCCTCTTCCTCCCCTATCAGTTCTGCTGCCAGCTTGGTATAATATTCGCTTACAGTCCTTGAATCCATCTTTACTCCTTTCCGGCGGCCATATGCGCCGGCCACCTGCCTTATTTGTGATATATTTTCCCTCGTCGGAGGTCGCGCTCTGTTTTGTTGCATCGGTGCTACTTTGAATTTCTGCACCAAAAAAACTCCGCTAACCAAATAACGGTCAGCGGAGCTTATACTCTGAGTCTTTTAAACTATGTTTATTTTTTCAAGAAGAGCCTCCTGTAATATCTTCGACAAGCTATAATGTCTTTCGTCTGCCTCTTTTGCGAGCCATGCAGGAATTGAAAGCATCTTTTTTACTGCCCTTGTATCCCTGTGATATTTGTTGACATCGACAGATATATAAGTCTTCGACTCTCCCTCCTTGCACAAGATTTCTCTAATCTCCGTGGCATTCGGAATCTTCTCATTTTCTTCAATCTTGACGGCAAGGAATGCTCCAAGTACCTCTTCAGCGTTTTCCATGAGTTCTTCTATGGTATCTCCTTCGGTATAACATCCTTTGAGATCCGGAAATTCTAACCAGAATCCATCATCCTCCTCATGAATAATTGCAGGATAAACCTTTATCATTGTATTCTCCTTTCCGGGTTATGGGGCTTATTTAAGCCCCGCATCCTTTAAAATCTGATTGAGTAAGCCTTTTTTCATACTTTTATTTCCATGTACAGGAATGCTTATTTCCACACTACCACTCTTCATTATGTGGTGACTGCCTTCTACTCGGATTTCAACGAATCCACTCTTCTTTAGCAGCTTTAGAACTTCTTTTCCACTCATGTCCATTCGGCTGATTCCTCCTTACAATGATATTCTAATATATAATTTATATAATGTCAATATTTTTATATAAATTATATAATGATATACTGACCGTTATTCAGTTGTCAAGGAGCTATAATACTGTTACTCTGATAACGCTGTGTATTCGTTATACCCTGCTTCCATGATCTCAAGATGCATCTTAAGCTTGCTCATTTTTTCAAGAAGCTATTTTATATCCCCTGCGTTTAATTCCTCGGGTTCAAAGGCCAATGTATCTGAAATCTCTAACGCTATCCGCTCAGCTTCACGATGGACTCTTACTATGCTCTCGAAGACCTGCTCCGGAGTTTTGTCAACTGCTGCCACCGTCGGAGTGTCCTGCTCTGTATCACCGGTTTCCTTGTCCAAGTCCTCCTTTCCCTTCTCGAAGTAATACATATTTGGTGTTGTTAACTCCATGAGCTGTCATCATCCCAACCTCTTTGGCTGTCACAATCCTGCTCATCTTTCTGTCATTGATTCCTGCCGACCTTTTCGGATCGGCAGGGTAAGTTTTATAAAGTCAAAATCGGAAACGGCATATC